>DAINSI010000041.1:8549-22113 GCA_036741395.1 Candidatus Dormiibacterota bacterium | reverse complement strand
GCCTGGCGGCGGGCCTCGACCAGCGCCTGAGCCTGGCGAAGATCGGCGAGGGCGCCGTCCAGCCGCCCCGCTGCCGTGCTCGCCTCGGCCTCTGCCGCCCGCACCTCGGGTGTGTGCGCCTGCTGAGCCGCGAGCTCGTTCTCGGCCCTCGCCAGCTCGGCGCCAAGGTCCTCGCCCGCAGCGGTTAGGGCGTCTCGGCGCTGCTCCAGCTGGGCCACCCGCTGCTCGGCGGCGGCCCGCGCCTGGCGCAGGTCGGCAAGGCGCCGCTCGTGGGCCTCACGCTCGGCCTGGGCAACGTCCAACGCCTCCCGGGCGGCCAGCAGCGCCGGGTCACGCTCGACCGGTCCCGCGGGAGCCGCGGCCGCGGCCGCGGTCTCGTCGGAGGCGGTCCGCAGCTCGCCGAGCAGGCCCTCCTGCCGGGCCAGGGCGGCCTCCAGCGCGGCCTCGGCCTCCGCCGCGGCGCGCTCGCCGGCGGTGATCCGCTCGGCCAGCAATTGCAGCTGCGAGGTCGCCTGCGTGGCCGCCAGGCGCAGCGCGCCGAGCTCGCGCTCCCGCGCCAGGCGGGCATCGTGGGCCCTGGCCAGCCGCTCGCGCTGGGACCCATGCGCCGCAGCCGCGGCCACGGCCCGGACCCCCGCCTCGGCGACCGTGGCCTCGAGGTTGCCAGCCTTGACCATGGCCTTCTTCGCCCGCTGCCGCGCCGAGAGCCACTCACCGCGCAACAGGCTGCCCCTGAGCACCGCCAGCCGCGCCCCCAGATCGGCCTCGGAGCGCGCAGCATCGGCCTGCCGGCGCAATTCCTCGACGCGCGGCCCGAGCTCGCCCGCGAGGTCATTGAGGCGAACGACGGTGACGTCGCTCTCGCGGATCCGCCCCAGGGCGTCATCACGCTTCGAGCGCAGGCCCCGGACCCCGGCCGCCTCCTCGATCAGGGCACGACGATCACCTGCCGAGGTCTGGATGATGTGGTCGACGTCGTCCTGGGCGACGACGGAGTAACCCTGCTGGGTCAGCCCGGTGCTGGCGAAGAGCTCCTCGATGTCGCGCAACCGGCAGCGCGCGCCGTTGAGCCAGTACTCGCTCTCGCCCGACCGGTAGCCGCGCCGCAGCACCTCGACCTCGGTGTACGGCACCGGCAGACGGCCATCGGAATTGTCGATGACCAGCCGGACCTCGGCGACGCCCGAGGCGGCGCGGCGCGCGCCGCCCGAATAGACGACCTCCTCCATCTTGGTGCCCCGGAGCTCGCGCGCGCTACGCTCACCCAGCACCCAGCGGATGGCGTCCACGAGGTTGCTCTTGCCCGATCCGTTGGGTCCGACCACGGCGGTGATCCCGGGCTCGAAGAGCAGCTCGGTCTTCTTGGCGAAGGTTTTGAAGCCCTGGATCTCGACAGATCGCAGGTGCAAGTCAGCGGTCCCTCACGATTCCCCGGCCACTGCGGAGGATTATCCCATTCCAGCCCCGGAAGGGCAACATCTCGGGGCGATCAGTCCTGGCTGCCCCCATATCTTGTGGGTGTATTGCCATGCGCCGAAGCAGGCATAGCCGCGTTACCACGGTTCGTCCTGGTCGCCAGGGCCTCGCCGGCGGCGGCCTGTTCTGCGGCCCGGCGTGTCGAGCCGCCGCCACTGCCGATGATTTCGTCGCCCAGCCAGCCCTCCCCCCGGTAGCGCCGGCGGTGGCTGGGCCCGCTGGTGTCGGCGACCTCGTAGCGGGGAATCCCGGCACCCTCCGCCTGGGTCAGCTCCTGCAATCGGCCCTTGTTGTTGTCGCCCTCACCAGTGGTGACCGCGAGTCGCCTGAAGGCATCGGCTGCGGCGCGCCGCCCGCGGTCGAGGTAGATGGCCCCAAAGACTGCCTCCAGGGCGTTGGCGAGGAGGCTGTCCAGGTCCCTCCCACCAGCCTTGTCCACCCCGTGCCCGACGCGCAGGTGCGCACCCAGGCCGATCCGACGGGCCGCAGCGGCCAGGGCCCCGGTGCTGACCAGCGCCGCGCGGCGTAGCGTCAGCGCCCCCTCCCCGGCCTCCCGGTCGGCGCGGTAGAGGGTTTCGGCGGCCGCCAGCTCGATGACCGCGTCGCCCAGGAACTCCAGGCGCTCGTTGTCGGCCGCCTCCTCGTCGAGATGCTCGTGGGCCCAGGAGGAGTGGGTCAGGGCCTGCCGCAGCAGTTCCGGCCGGTGGAGCCGGACGCCGATCAGGTCCTGGAGAGAGTCGAGGTCCGCCGCCGCGAGCTGGTCGCCGCGGTCAGGAGGTGATGCCGAGCTTCTCCTGGACGTAGTCCCAGGCCTGGCCGACGGTCGTGATCTTCTCGGCATCCTCGTCGGAGATCTCCATGCCGTACTCCTCCTCGAAGGCCATGATCAGCTCGACAAGGTCGAGGGAGTCGGCATTGAGGTCGTCCACGAAGGACGCCTCAGTGGTCACCTGCTCGGCCTCCACGCCGAGCTGGTCGGCGATGATGCCCTTGAACTTGTCGTACGTGACGTCGGCCATACGAGGGGCATTGTAAGGGAAACGCGGCGCGCCGTGCCGCCGCAGGCGTCAGGCGGTCAGGCCACCGTCAACCACGAGTACCTGGCCGGTGACGTAGGAGGCGGCGGGGCTGGCCAGGAAGGCGACCGCGGCGACCACCTCGTCAACTGTCCCCAGACGCCCCAGGGAGGCGGTCTCGGCCGCGCGCCGGAGGATGTCCGGTGGGAGCGCCGCGGTCATCTCGGTCTGGATCAGCCCGGGTGCCACGGCATTGACGGTGATCGCGCGCGAGCCCACCTCGCGGCTGATCGACCTGGTGAGGCCGATCAGGCCGGCCTTGGCGGCGCTGTAGTTGGCCTGGCCGGCATTGCCCGCCGTGCCCGCGACCGAGGCCACGTTGACGATCCTGCCCCAGCGGGCCTTGAGCATCGGCCGCAGCGCGGCGCGGCAGCAGTAGAAGGCCCCCGAGAGGTCGGTATCCAGGACCTGACGCCACTCATCGTCCTTCATCCGCACAACCAGGTTGTCACGGGTGATCCCGGCGTTGTTGACGAGGATGTCGAGGCCGCCAAGCTCTGTGAGCACCGAGGCCACCAGGGCCGCCGCGTCCGCGGCATCGGAAACATCGGCCTGCAGGGACACGGCGCGCCCCCCGGCAGCGGTGATCTCGGCCACGACGGCGCCCGCCGCATCGGCGCTGCTGGCGTAGTTCACGGCGACGCCGGCGCCCATCCGGGCCAGCTCGAGGGCGATGCCACGCCCGATGCCGCGCCCGGCGCCGGTGACCAGGGCGGTCTTACCGCCTAGATCGAGGTCCATCAGGATCTGCCCCTGGGCCAGGACACTATGCAGCGCCCGCCGAGCGAGCGGCGTCGGGCGTCGCCGCCGAGTTCCAGCTGGCGTCGGGCAGGATGCGGCGCCCCAGCGCGCTCAGCGTGCTCCCCGGTCCCAGTTCAAAGAATTGGTCGACGCCCAGCGCGGCCAGGGAGCGGACACACTCCACCCAGCGGACGGGCGCCGTCAGTTGGCCCTTCAGCGCCGCCGCGATCTCAGGAACGGCGGTGCGCACGCGCCCGTCGATGTTGAAGGCCTGTGGGCTCCCGTCGTGAAGCGGCGCCTCATCGATCGCCGCCGCCAGGCGCTCGGCGGCAGCCGCCATCAGGGGGGAATGGAATGCCCCGCCGACCTGCAGCCCCATCACCCGGCGGGCACCGGCGGCTTTGAGCGGCTCGACCAGTCGCTCCAGCAGGGCCGTGTGGCCCGAGACCACCACCTGGCCGGGGGCGTTGAAGTTCGCCACCACGGCCACCAGGCCGTCCTCCCGATGCGTATCGATGGCGGCCGCCACGGCGGCCTCCTCCAGTGCCAACACCGCGCTCATCCCCTGGTCGGGGGAGGACGCCTGGGACATCGCCAGGCCTCGCGCTTGCACCAGCCGAAGCGCGTCCTGCCAGTCCAGGGAACCGGCGGCCACCAGCGCCGAGTACTCGCCGAGCGAGTGCCCGGCGACCGCCACCGCGGCGCTGCGCGTGGTCTGCGGCAGCAACGCGAGCAGGGCCACCGACTGCAGGAGCAGCAGCGGCTGCGCGACCTCCGTGGCCCGCAACTCCTCGGCACTACCCTCGCAGGCCAGGCGGACGAGGTCCCGGCCGGCGATCTCGGAGGCCTCCAGCGCGAGGTCATGCGCAGGTGCGCCGGCATCGAGCAACCCTCGTCCCATCCCTGGCTCCTGGGCCCCCTGGCCCGGGAATATCAGCGCCAGCGTCACGTCAGTGAGGGCGCGGTGTCCGGCGCGGGTGCGCCGGGCTTAGTCAGTCGCGATGACCTCGCGGCCGTCGTAATAGCCGCAGTTGGGGCAGATGGTGTGCGGGCGCTTCATACGCTTGCACTGGCTGCACGTGGCCAGGGTCGGCCGGGTCAGCGCCAGGTGGGCGCGCCGGGAACGCTTGTTGGACTTGGACTGTTTTTCCTTGGGAACCGCCATGACGTCAGCGATTCTAAGGGCCCGCCGGGAAACAACCTTGACAGAGACCGCGGCAGGTGGCCGCGGAAGGCCGCCGGTCGGGGCGTCGCGGCGAAGAAGAGGGTGGAACTAGAAGGAGCGCACCTGAGGTGCGTGACGACGCCGGGCCGGGCCCCTCGACGCCCGCCCCGGCGCTCCGAGCCGATGAGATCCGTCAAGGTTGTTTCCCGGCGGGCCCCAAGGGAGCGCGCGCGGGATTAGGTCTTGGGCGTCGCCGCGCCGGGCTTGCGCAGGGTCTCCTGCGCCTTGCGCACCGTGGCCACGGTGCGGACCAGGTGGGACTCCAGTTGCTGCATCACGTCGGCGGCATATTCGTCGGCCTGCCGCCGCTGGTCCTCGGCCTTCGAGGAGGCCTCGCGGACGAGCGCCTGGCCGTGGGACTCGGCGCGGCGGGTGACCTCGTGCTCCTTCATCATGTCCTCCGCCTTCTGGGCCGCCCCCTGGCTGATCCGGGCGGCTTCCTGCTGGGCCTCGCTGAGGAGGCGCTCCTGCTCGGCCAGCAGCGTCCGGGCCTGCTTGATCTCCTCGGGGAGGTTGACGTGGATCTGGTCGAGGAGGTCGAGGATCTCGTCCTCGTCGATCATGACGTTGTGCGTGAAGGGCACGCGCTGGGCGCGGTGCACCAGGTACTCCAAGTGGTCGATCAGCTCGACGATGCTACGGTGATCCCGCTCCGGGGCGATGGGCTCCAGCTCACTCACGACGAACTATTCTCGCGCAGCCTGGCAAGCCTGCGGGCCACCGAGGGCGGCACCGCGAACTCGACGTCCCCCCCGTGGCTGGCCACCTCTTTGACCAGAGACGAGCTGAGGAAGACGTTGGCGAAGCTGGTCATCAGGAAGACGGTGGTAATGCCCGGGGCCAGTTTGCGGTTGAAGAGCGCCATCTGGAACTCGCTTTCGAAGTCACTGGTGGCGCGCAGGCCACGTACGATGGCCGCGGCCTCGATCCCCTGGGCAAACTCAACGGTCAGACCCTCGAATGCATCCACCCGCACCTGCTGGTTGCCCGCCAGGCTCTCCTGGATCATCTCAATGCGCTCTTCGACGCTGAACAGGGGCGTCTTGTTGGGGTTGCGCAGCACCCCCACGATGACGCGGTCGAAGATCCCGCAGGCGCGCTCCAGGATGTCCAGGTGGCCCAGGGTGAAGGGGTCGAAGCTGCCCGGGTAGAGGGCGATTTTCATGCGTCGGTGCCGGCGACGCGCATCATGTGCAGCGCCGAGTCACCATGGGTCACGCGCCGGACCTCGAGGAGCCCCTCCACGGGCTCCGGGCGCTCATCCGAACGGCGTTCCACGACCACCAGGGCATTCTCCTTCAGCGTACCGGCCCGCCCCAGGGACGCCAGCACCCCGGCCAGGCCGGGGTCACCGTATGGGGGGTCCAGCAGGACCAGGTCGTAGTCGCGGAGGGCGCGCCGCTCACGCTCCAACCACCGCTCCACAGCCCCGGAGTGTACTCGACCTCGGTCGCCGGGGGTGGCGCCCGCAAGCGCCGCCAGGTTCTCCCTGGCGATGTTGGCGGTATGCCGGTCGCGCTCGACGAAGTCGCACCGCGCCGCCCCGCGCGAAAGGGCTTCCAGGCCGAGGCTGCCCGCGCCGGCGTAGAGATCCAGCACCAGCTGGCCTGCGATCGACGGCCCCAGGATGTCGAAGAGCGAGCGTCGCAGCATCGCGGAGGTGGGCCGCACCGTTCGCGGCGGAGACCTCAGCTTGCGGCCACCCCAGATGCCGGCTATCACCTTGAGCGGCATTAGTGGACCGTAAACGGCCTGGGCGGCCGGGGCTGCGTCCCCTCGCGGGCTGAACCCGATGCCGCGGTCACAGTCCACTGCGCGCGGCTCACGAGAGGTTCCCCGGGAGGTGAAACCCGCCGGCGGCCTTGACCAGCTCCGGGTAGCGCTCGAGGCCGCGGGCGATCAGACCCTCGGCCTCCTCCCGCGCCAACGAGATCAGGCGCGCGTCGAGCAGGCCGGCAACCATCAGGCCGCTGTCGAATCCACTCTGGATCCCGGTGCCGCCGAGGACGTCACCGGGGCCGCGGATGGTGAGGTCGACCTCCGCGAGGTCGAACCCGCTGGAGTACTTCACCACGGCCTCCAGGCGCTTGTTGTCCTCGGGCTTCTGGGCGTCGGAGCAGAGCAGGCAGTAGGCGCGGTCAGGCCCGCGACCGACGCGGCCCCGGAACTGGTGCAGCTGGGCCAGGCCGAACCGCTCTGCCCCCTCGATCATCATCACCGACGCGTTGGGCACGTCAACGCCGACCTCGACCACCGAGGTGCTGACGAGGATGTCGAACTCCCCGCCCTTGAAGGCCTCCATGATGGCGTCCTTCTCCTTCGGCTTCATCCGCCCGTGCAGCAGCGCCAGGCGCAGGTCGGGGAACACCGTGTCCTGGAGCCGGCGGTGCTCAGTGGTCGCGGAGCGGACCTGGATCTGGTCGGAGTCCTCCACCAGCGGGCAGATGACGAAGGCCTGGCGACCCAACCGGACCTGCTCCCGGACGAACGCATAGGCGCCCAGACGCTCGAGGGGGAGGACCAAACGAGTCTCGACCGGCTGGCGCCCCGGCGGCATCTCGTCGAGGACCGACACGGTGAGGTCACCGTAGAGGGTCAGCTGCAGGGTCCGCGGGATCGGCGTCGCGGTCATCGACAGCACGTGAGGATAGAGGTCACCCCCCTTCCTCGCCAGGGCCTCGCGCTGGCCCACGCCAAAGCGGTGTTGCTCGTCAGTGATGACCAGGCCCAGCGCCCCCGGCTGGACCGGGTCCTCGATCAGCGCGTGGGTTCCCACGACGACATCGAGGAAGCCGTCCGCGAGTCCCGCCAGGACCGTGCGCCGGGCGGACGCGGGCGTGGAGCCCACCAGCATCTCCATCTTCACGCCGACTCGCTCGAGGAGAGGCCGCAGGGTCCGCGCGTGCTGCTGTGCGAGCAGCTCGGTGGGGGCCATGAAGAGGGTTTGGAAGCGTGCCGCCGCGGCCATCGCGATGGCCATCGCCGCCACCGCGGTCTTGCCGCTGCCGACATCGCCCTGCAGCAGCCGGGCCATCGGCCGCGGTTCGGCGATGTCGGTGAAGATGGCATGGGCCGACTTCCGCTGGGCGTTGGTGAGGACGAACGGGAAGGCGTCGCGAATCGCCCGGGCGCGCTCGACGTCGTAGGGGATCACCGGCGCGGTGTAGCGCAGGCGCTCCTCGCGACTGACCAGGACCGCGAGCTGCATCACCAGCAGCTGCGAGAAGGCGATCCGGCGCCGCGCCAGCTCGAGTTCCTCCGGGCCGACCGGGAAGTGGACCTGCCCGATCGCCGACGCCAGCGGCGGCAGCCCCAGCCGCTCGGCGACATCCGGCGGCAGGTCGTCGCGCAGGCCGGTGGCCAGGGGCAGGACCTCGCTGACCCGGCTGCGGAGCCAGCGCGAGGTCAGGCCGTGCACCTCGGGATAGACCGGCACCAGCCGCGCGGTGTGCAGCCCGGCGGTCATCTGGCGCCGCTCGTAGGCCGGGCTCATCATCACCAGGCCGCCCCCGCGCCGGTCCTTCTGGACCTTGCCCGAGAGCACCCACTCCTCCCCGTCCTTGAGGGTGGTGGCGATGTACGGCTGGTTGAACCACATCGCCTTCATGCGCCCGGTGTGGTCGTTGAGGAAGGCCTCGACCACCGTCTTGCCCCGGCCGGTGTGGCGAACCTTGACCGTCTCCACCGTTCCCCGTACGGTCTGCTTGATGCCCTCGGCCAGGAACACGATGTCCGACCTCTTGGTGAAGTCCTCGTGGCGGCGCGGGTAGTAGCGAACCAGGTCCTCGATGGTCCGCACGCCCACGCGCTCGAGGCGTTTGGCGAACACCGCGGGCACCGACGGCAGGGCGCTGACCGGGGACTGGAGGCTGAGACCGGCGGTCGCGCTCAGCCTGGTTTCTTGGCGATGTAGGCGCAGCCCACCGCCCCGGGACCCGCGTGGGTGCCGATCACGGCGCCCATTTTGAAGTCCGTGATGGGCGCACCGGGAAAGCTCCTCTCCAGCTCGGTGCGGAGGGCAGCCCGGTTGTCGGGGGCCAGCGCGTCAAGGAGGCCAATCCGCTCCGCGCCGCCGTGCTCGGTGATGTCATCGACGACCTTCTGGTAGGCCTGGCCCCAGGTGCGCGCCGGCGTCAGGCGGTGGATCTCGCCCTCCTCCACCAGCATCAGCGGCTTGACCCGGAGCATCCCCCCGATGGCCCCCTGGACGCGGCTGACCCGTCCGCCCATCACCGCGTATTTGAGCGTATCGAGGATGGCGATCAGGCGCGTCCGGGGATGCAGCTCGTGGATCGCCTGCTCGATCTCGTCGGGGCTCTTGCCGGCCTTGACCATCTCCGCCGCCGCCAGCACCAGCAGGCCCAGCGCGGCCGTCACGTTGCCGCAGTCGATGACCCGGATGTCGCGGTCCGGCAGGTCCTTGGCGGCGAGCCGCGCCGACTGCACCGTGCCGGACAGCTTCTCGGCGACGTGCAGGCTGATGATCGTCTCCCCAGCGGGAATCGCCCTGTAGACCTCTAGGAACTCACCGGGGGACGGCTGCGAGGTCTTGGGGAGCTCGCTGACCGTCTCCAGCTTGGCGAAGAACGCCTTGTCGTCCAGTTCGACGCGGTCCAAGAACTCCTCGCTGCCAAAGTGAACCTTCAGCGGCACCATCTGGATGTCCAGTGCCTTGAGCATGTCGTCCGGCAGGTCGCTCGTGGAATCCACGACCAGGCGGGTCACTCTAGTGACAGGATGAAGGGGTAGTGGCTCTGTTCCCCGCGCTGCGCCTCCACGCTGAGCGAGGGGAAGCCCGCCCGGAGATGGTCGATGGCGTCGTTCAACGCCTTCTCGTCGACGTCCACCCCGGCGTACACCGTCAACAGCTCGAACCGGTCGGGCTTGATCTCCCGGAGAGCGCCGTCGATGACCTCCAGGGGCGTCTTGGCAGCAGCCCTGATCTTGCCGTTGACCACGGCGATGCAGTCGCCGTTCTTGATCTTGAGGCCGTCTACGGAGGTGCTCCGCACCGCCTTGGTGACCTCGATCGTCTGCACCCCCTCCAGCGACTGGGTCATGGCCTCTGCGGTGCCGTCGATGTCCCCCTCGGGGTCGAGGTTGAGCAACGCGGCGATCCCCTCGGGCACGGTGCGTGAGGGAACCACGCGGACCTGCTTCTCGCAGAGGCCCTGGACCTGCTGCGCCGTCATGATCACGTTCTTGTTGTTGGGAAGGATGATCACGGTCTCCGCGGCGACGGCGTTGACCGCCTCGAGGAGGTCCTCGGTCGACGGGTTCATGGTCTGGCCGCCCTCCACCACCGCTGCGCCCAGGTCCTCGAAGATGCGCCGGAAGCCGTCGCCGACCGCAACCGCGACCACCCCGACGGCGCCATTGAGCAACGGGGCAGCCCCGTTGCTGGCGCCGTTGGCCGATGCCGCGGGCGCGGCGGGCGCGGGCGCGTCGCTGGCGATGATCTCGTGGTGCTGCCGGGTCATGTCCTCGACCTTCAGCTTCTGCAGCGTGCCGTAGACCGTCGCCCTGGCGATCAACGACCCCGGGTCGAGGGTGTGGATGTGCACTCGCACCAGGTCGTCGTCACCCACGATCACCGCGGAGTTCCCGAGCGGGGTCAGCTCCTCCCGGACGGCCGCAAACGGCTTGCTGGGTCCCTCGATGAGGAACTCGGTGCAGAAGCCCCAGCCCTCCTCGGGGGCTTCCAGCGCATATGCGCCGACCCTGGCCGCGGCCGATGCCGCCGAGCCCGCGCCGGGGATCTCCTGCCCCTTGACGGTCTTCAGGAAGCCCTCGAGGATGACCATCAGCCCGTAGCCGCCGGCGTCGACCACCCCCGCCTCACGGAGGACGGCCAGCTGGCTGGGGGTCTCGTCGACCGCCCGCTGGGCGGCGCTGACCACGACCTGCATCAGCTCGGCGATGTCGTCGGTGTCCTTGGCCTTGGCCGCGGCCGCCTCGGAGACCTTGCGCGCGACCGTGAGGATGGTGCCCTCAGTGGGCTTGGTCACCCCCCGGTAGGCGACGCTGGTGGCCTCCTCGAAGCCCCTGGCCAGCTGTTGGGTGTCCGCCGAGGTGGTTTCGCCGACCCCCAGCGAGAAGCCGCGCAGGACCTGGGAGAGGATGACCCCGGAGTTCCCGCGGGCCCCCATCAGGGCGCCGTGGGCCACCCGGCCGGTGACCAGGGAGAGGTCGCTACTGTCCTCGGTCGCGATCTCCTCAATCGCCGACTCCAGGGTCAGCAGCATATTGGTACCGGTGTCGCCGTCGGGGACCGGGAAGACATTGAGCTGGTTGACGCGCTCACGGTTGGCCGTGAGCCAGGCGCGCGAGCCATAGAGGCCGCGCTTGAAGAGGACGCCGTCGACCCGGGTGATTTTCTGCGTCGCCTCGGGCATCAGCTCGCGACGTCCTCGTGGTGGATGCCCTGGACGTTCACGTTGACCGACTTGACCTTGAGCCCCAGCGTCTTCTCGCACTGGTAGCGCACCGCGTCCTGCAGGCTGCGGCCGACCTCAACGATGCGGACCCCGTACTCCACGACCACGTAGAGGTCGATGTCGATACCGTCGGGCTCGACCCGGACCTCGACGCCCCGGTGCAGGTTCTCGCGCTGCAGCCGCTCGGCGATGCCGTCGCGCAGGCCCCGGGCGGCCATCGCCACGATGCCGTAGCACTCGTTGGCGGCGTGACCGGCAATCGAGGCGATCACCTGGCGGGAGACCTCGATGCGGCCGAGGTCCTGCTGCTGCAAGATGCGGTTCATTGACCTCCTGTGACGGCGAGACTGATCGGTAGGACAAGAATTGTGCCCTTTCCGGGCACGTCGAGCAGGCCCGGCGCCCAACTCGAACGCATGTTAGAATCCGCCGCCGCGTAGAAAGGTTACGCAACCCCAGAAAAGGGAGTCAAAGTCATGGCCCAGCAGTGTGCTATCTGCGGTAAGGGCCCGGCCTCGGGAAACAACGTGAGCCACTCGAAGGTCCGGACACGCCGCCGCTTCATGCCCAACCTCCAGGCCGCCACCGTGGTGATCGGCGGGAAGCGGGTGAAGGCGCGCGTCTGCACCCGCTGTCTCAGAACCTCCGCCAAGCAGGCGGTCTGACCGCGCCGCGGCGCGCGCCGCAGCTCCGGGCTTAGTCGAGTCTGCCGAGTAGGTCCGCCATCTCGACGGCGGCCTGCGCGGACTCCGCGCCCTTGTTGCCCATCTTGCCACCGGCGCGGTCGATGGCCTGCTCCATGGTCTCGGTGGTGAGAACCCCCATGATCGTCGGCACCCCGCTCTGGCGGGCCACCGCGGCGATACCCTGGGCGCACTGCCCGGCGACGTACTCGAAGTGCGGAGTCTCGCCCCGAATCACCGTGCCCAGGCAGATCACCGCCGAGTAGTTGCCGGACTTGGCCATCCTGGCGGCGGCGACGGGGATCTCGAAGGCCCCGGGCACCCAGGCCACGGTGATCTGGCTCTCGTCGGCGCCCATGCGCACCAGCGCATCCACGGCCCCCTCCAGCAGCTTGCCGGTCACGAAGTCGTTGAAGCGCGCCACCACGATGGCGAACGCCTTTCCGGACGCGTCGAGGCGCCCCGTCCTGACATCCATCAGGTTCGCTTCGCGAACGATCTCATCATTGAGGGGTCACCTTAGCATCGGGCGCCGGGCCCGAGGCCAGCGGCGGAGCTGTTGCTGTCCGGTAGGTGAGCATTCGCCCGGCCCTCTCCGCCACCAGATGCCCCTCGCGCACAAGCTCTGCCAGGTCTCTGCGCGCCCGCGGCGCGGTTATGCCCGAGCGCGCCGCGTGCTCGGCGACGGTGAGGGAAGCCTGAGACGCGTCCGCCAGCGCGCGTGCTCGGCGGCCGCGCTCGTCCTGCAGTCTTGGCGCCGCATGACTGATCGGACCAGGGAGCGCGGCCGACGCAGCAAGCCAGCGATAGGCCCAGTCCTCGGCCAGGCTCCTGGTCTCAGCAAACATCCACTGCACGCTGGGATGCGCAACCTGGATCGAGGCGACCAGGTTGAGGATCCAACCGGGCTGAACCCTGGCTGCGGACGCCGCCTTGACCACGTCGCTGAGCCGTCCCTCGATGACCAGCGCCGCCCGGGGGACGCGTGTGAGTTCCATCATTGCCAAGCCCAACGTGCCGCTGACCGCACTGTTACAGAGGTCGGCCGCGGTCTTCCGCTCCACCACCGCCGCGCAAATGTCGTCCTGGAGCAGGGCGTAATCACCGACCGGCAGCGCCCGCTTCTCAACGGTCACGCGATGGCCGCTGAAGCGCCACCCGTAACGCTCGCGTGAATCAACCGCGATAACCAGCTGAACCTGTTCCAGTCCGCGAGCAGCAGGGGCGCGCACCCCGGGCCGGGCGCCCCGCATCGATGTGGCAGTTCGCCAAAAGATCGCGGGACGCCCCCTTGCCGTGGTGAAGACAAACATCGACCTCCGCAGCCGCGACCGGTTCAGGACCAGGTGCACCGCCTTGCCCGAGCGCCAGCAATTGAGCACATCGAGGTCCTCCAGGACCTCGGTGCGGTCGGGCCACTCCGCGACCGGCATGCAGAAAACGTCCTTCGAACGCGGCCACGTATCAGCGGCGGCGAGGACAACGGGCTCCTCCCCCTCAACCGGCAGCCGAAGCAAGAACGGCAGCCTCGTCCCAGGCAGCGGATTCCTAGCAACCACGAACCGCGAAGCCATCTCCCCGGCAGGTTACGTCGAAAAACCGAGCGCCGCCGACTACCCCCGCCCGGCGAAGCACAGCGAGCCGTACCGCCAGCAGCGCGCCCTCGCTCCGATGGTTGGGCCGAAGGCCCGACAAGACGAACCAGCTTCGGCCAGAGGCCGGAGCTCGTTCGTCAGTCGTGGCGGAGAGGCGCCTACAAGTTCTCGCCGCCCGGTTCTCGGGTATTCGTTACTGAAGCGGTATCTCGACCTTCGAGCTGAAGAACCCTGGCGACCAGATGACGGTGAGCGGCTTGTCAGGTGTTCCCGATGCCTCAAAGCAGAGGGGCTTTGGCCCCAGAGAGGCAGCATTTGCCAGCTCTACGGC
>DAINSI010000041.1:0-8539 GCA_036741395.1 Candidatus Dormiibacterota bacterium | reverse complement strand
CGTTCCGCAAGCTGGGTCCGTGGAAAACGCGATATCGTGCTCCTGGCCGTTGGCATCCCGCAGCTTGAAGTCGAACGGGTTGGCGCTCTTCTTGTCGCTGGACCCGTTGTGCAATGTCACCTGCATGGCCACGAAATGATTCCCTGCCTCTGGCTTGTTGAATTCGCCGGCGGGCAGGTTGCGATTGACGCCACTGACCGTAACCGTGAAGCCATCGGCATTGGCGCAGGGCTTCGGTGAGCAGGTGCCAGTGGTCTGATTGTTGCCGCCACCGCTGCTACCGCCCGAAGACGTGTTGTTCGAACTCTTGTTCCCTGAAGATGCGGCGACGCCGATGATCACGACCAGAATGATCAGACCCAGGCATCCAATGCCGAGGTTGCGGCCCATGTGACCCTTCTTCTGCGCGACCACGGCCGGCCCCGGAGCGTTCGGAACCCATTGGGTGCCGTTCCAGATGTAGGCCCCGTCCGGCGATATCGTGCCTGGCGTGGGCGGCGGTCCTTGTGCTGCCATATGTAAAACCCTCCATTCCTAAGCGGCGATCTCAAACGCCGCTCGTTGCCTCTGTCGTAACCGTTCGGCGCAAACTAACACACCACAGCCATAGCCCGATAGTTTATGGCCTTCGATCGGTGGCTGGCCGATGGTCGCCCGGTGGCCAGAGACCCAGTCTTGGAGCGTCTAGGGCGCCAGGTGAGGCAAATGCGGGCGGAGCGAAGGCTCTCGCAGGAGCAATTGGCCGAGCTTGCCGACATGAGCGTTGCATACGTAAGTGGCATCGAGCGGGGGCTGAGGAACGTCTCGGTTCTGAACCTGGTGAAACTGGCTGAGGCGCTGAGATGTCGCGTAGGAGACCTGTTCCCGGAGCGCTACCCTGACGTGGGCAGCGAGGCTGAACGGCTCGGGAAACGCTCCGGCCCCGATCGATAAGGTAGGCCAGACGTAACCGTCTGAATCCGGCGAAGCGCAGCGAGCCGTACCGCCAGCAGCGCTCTCTCTCTCCGATGGTTGGGCCGAAGGTCCAACAAGGCGAACCAGCTTCGGCCAGAGGCCGGAGCTCGTTCGTCAGTCGTGCATTATGTGGCCGAGCTTCTCCGATTTGGTGCGCAGGTAGCGCACGTTGTGCTCGTTGGAGGGGATCACCAGGGGCACGCGCTCCACGATCTCCAGCCCGAACGACTCGATTCCGTAGTACTTGCGGGGGCTGTTGGAGATCAGGCGGATCTGCCGCACCCCGATGTCGGCCAGGATCTGCGCGCCGATCCCATAGTCGCGCTTGTCGACCGGCAGGCCCAGCGCCTCGTTGGCCTCGACGGTGTCCATACCCCCATCCTGGAGCTCGTAGGCCATCAGCTTGGCGATCAGCCCGATCCCCCGCCCCTCCTGGCGGAGGTAGAGGACCACCCCGGCGCCCTCCTCAGCGATCATCTCCATGGAGCGGTGCAACTGCTGCTCGCAGTCGCAGCGCAGGCTGTGGAAGGCGTCCCCGGTGAGGCACTCGGAGTGGGCGCGCAGCAGGACCGGCTGATCGGGCTTGACGTCCCCCATCACCAGCGCCACGTGGGTGTCGCCATTGATGGAGTCCTGGTACCCCAGGATGGTGAAGAGACCGAACTCGGTGGGCATCTTGGCCGTGGCCTTCAGCTCGACCAGCTTCTCCCGCCGCTGGCGGTGCGCAATCAGGTCCTTGATGGTGACGATGCCGATGCCGTGCTGCTTCGAGAATTCCAGCAGGTCGGGCATGCGGGCCATCGTCCCGTCGTCCTTCATGATCTCGCAGATCACGCCGGCGGGGTAGAGCCCAGCGAGGCGAGACAGGTCCACGGCGGCCTCGGTCTGGCCCGCCCGCACCAGCACCCCGCCCTCCCGCGCCCGCAGCGGGAAGGTGTGCCCCGGCTTGGCGAAGTCATTGGGCTTGCTCGCCGGGTCGATCAGGGCCTTGACGGTGTTGGCACGGTCGGGCGCGCTGATCCCGGTGCTGACGCGGTGGCGGGCCTCGACGGACACGGTGAAGGCGGTGCCCAGCGGGGCCGTGTTGCGGCCCACCATGGGCTCGATCTGGAGGTCGTCGAGGCGGGTTCCCTCCAGCGGGGTGCAGATCAGCCCGCGGGCGTGGGTGGCCATGAAGGTGATCGCCTCCGGCGAGATGAAGTCGGCGGCGATGACCAGGTCGCCCTCGTTCTCGCGGTCCTCGTCGTCGACGACGATCAGGAACTTGCCGACCTTGTACTCCTCGAGGGCCTGGTCGATTGAGATCAGTGGCATCTGTTCACCTGCTGTTGGGGTTGTCGCCGCGGGCGTCGAGGAAACTGGCCACGTACTTGGCCAGGATATCGACTTCGAGGTTGACCACCGTGCCGGCCCCGTAGCCGGAGGCGATCGTGGACTCGAGCGTGTGGGGGATCAGGCTGACGGCGACGGTGTCGCCGTCGACTTCGGCAATCGTAAGGCTGGTACCGTCGATCGCGAGGCTGCCCCTGACCACGCAGTAGCACACCAGGTCCTTGGGGACGCGGATCTCGAGCCAGCGCGCGTTGCCCTCGTCGCGGGCGGTGACCACCTCACCGGTGCCATCGACGTGGCCCTGGACCAGGTGCCCGCCGACCTCGGCGCCATAGGCGAGGGCGGGCTCCAGGTTCACGGGCGAACCCGCCCGCAATGCCGCCAGGGAGGTGCGGCGGATGGTCTCGGGCATAACGTCGGCCTCGAAGCTGCCCTCGTCCAGGCGCGCCGCGGTCAGGCATACGCCGTTCACCGACACGCTGCCGCCGACCTCGGTGCGGAGGAGCGCCCGGGGACCACGCACGCGCAGCCGCCCCGGTTCCACCACCTCGACGGTGCCGACCTCGGCGACGATGCCGCTGAACATCAGAGCTTCCCCGGGCTCAAGCTGCGACCGCCTCCAGGAGCACGTCCGGCCCCAGCCGGCGGACGTTGACGACGTCCAGCCGCAGGGCTTCGGCGAGACGCTCGAAACCCTCGCCGCCAACCGGGCTCGCGGCGGTCCGGCCGCCGATGAGCAGCGGTCCAAAGAAGGCGTAGACGCGATCGACCAGGCCCTCGCGCACCAGCGACCAGGCCAGCTCTCCACCCCCCTCCACCAGCACGCTGGCCACCCCGCGCCGGCCCAGGGCCGCCAGCAACTCCGCCCCGCTGGGCGCCGTGGCGTTGAGGACCTCGACGTCGACCCCCGCGGCGCGGAAGCGCGCGAGACGGGCCGCCGCCGCCGACCGGGCGGCGAGGACCACGCTGCCACCTCCGAGGGCGGGCGCGTGGACCCGTGCCCGGGGATCGGTGAGGAGCCGTCCGTCAACGACCACCCGCAGGGGCTGCCGGCCGAAGGGGGCGCCCGCGGCGTCGCGGGAGTTCAGCTGGGGATCGTCGGCGATCACCGTGCCCGCGCCCACCGCGATGGCGTCGTAGGCGCGGCGCAGGCGGTGCGTCTCGGCACGGGCCGGCGCCCCGGTTATCCACCGCGAGTCGCCGCTGCGCGCAGCGGTCTTGCCATCGAGGGTGGCCGCGTATTTCAACGCCACGAACGGACGCCCGGCCTTCTGGACCCGCAGCCAGGCGGTGTTGAGGGCGCCCGCCTCGGCGGCGCCGTCACCCAATGAAACCTCGATCCCCGCATCCCGGAGGCGCCTCAGGCCGCGGCCCCTGACCTCGTGGTACGGATCCCGCTGGGCGACGACAACGCGCGCCAGGCCGGCCTCGACGATGGCGTCGGCGCAGGGGCCGCTGCGACCCTTGTGGGCACAGGGCTCGAGGGTGACGTACATGGTCGCGCCGCGGGCGGCCGGGCCCGCCTGCCGCAGCGCAAAGATCTCCGCGTGGGGGCCACCGCGCCGGCGGTGCAGGCCTTCGCCCACGACCTCGTCACCCCGAACGATCACCGCCCCCACCATCGGGTTGGGGCTGGTCGAGTGCCTTGCCCGGGCCGCCAGTCGAAGGGCCCGGCTCATGTGTGCCGATGGCGCCATATGCGATTATCCCATCACCTGACAGTTGGTTCAGGTCGGGCCGGCGCTGATCTCGGCTCGCAGTTGGCCGCAGGCGGCGGCGATCTCCGTGCCGCGGGTGTCGCGCACGGTGCATTCGATGCCCTGGGCCCGGACCCGGCGGCGGAACTCGGCGATGGCCTCTCGGGTGGAGCCCCTGTAGGGATCGCCCGGGATCGCGTTGTACGGAATCAGGTTGACGTGGGCGAGGTGGCCGCGGAGGAGCTCGCCGAGGCCGTCGGCCAGGCCCGGCGTGTCGTTGACCCCGGCCAGCATGACGTACTCGTAGGACACTCGCCGCCCGGTCTGCGCCCCGTAGCGGTCGGCGGCGGCGATGACCTGGGCGATGGGCCACTTTCGGTTCAGCGGCACGAGGCGATCCCGCAGCTCATCGACCGGCGCGTGGAGGGAGACCGCGAGGTTGACGCCGCCACCGTGACGGGCGAGCGCGTCGATCCCGGGGACCACGCCCGAGGTCGAGACGGTGACGCGTCGCACCCCCAGGCCCAGCGCCTGGGGGTCGGTGAAGCGCCGCACCGACGCCAGGGTCACGTCGAGGTTCTGAAGCGGCTCGCCCATCCCCATGTAGACCAGGTGGCTGACGCGCCCACCCTCCGCAAGTCGGGCGCGGTTGACCGAGAGCACCTGGTCGACAACCTCCTCGGCGGTCATGTTGCGGCGTAGGCCGCCCAGCCCGGTGGCGCAGAAGGGACAGCGCACGGCGCAACCCACCTGGGTGCTGAGGCAGAGGGTGGTGCGCTCGGCGTTGGCGCTGCGACGCCGGTAGTGCATGCACACGCACTCCACCAGTTCGCCGTCGCGCAACCGGAACAGTTCCTTGCGGGTCTCGCCGCCGTCGGCCAGGGCGGTGTGGGTTGGTGTGATCGCGCTGAAGTCGAACTCTTCGCCGAGCCTGTGCCGGAGGTCATCGGGGAGTTCGGTCATCTCCTCGAACGACGTCGCCGGGCTGCGGTAGAAGCGCGCCAGGAGCTGCCGGGCGCGGTATGCGGGCTGGCCGGCGGCCGCCGTCCACTCCAGGATCTGCGCCGGTGTCAGCGCCGAAAAGGCTCGGCGCCCGGGGGACGAGCTCACATCCATGCGCCTCAGTAGAGGTTCTTGACCACTCGGGCCGGGTTCCCGGCGACGACCACCCCGGCCGGCACATCCGCGGCCACCACGGCGCCAAAGGCGACCACCGAGTCGTCCCCGATGGTCACGCCCTTGAGGACCGCGGCCATGCCCGCCACCCAGACGTTGCGCCCGATCCGGATGGGCGCGGTGGCGCCGGGCTCGTCCGACCGTCGGCGGTCGACGCCCACGGGGTGATGGTCGGTGTCGACGATGGTGCAGGAGCCCAGGATGCAGTCATCGCCCACGATGATCCCGGTGGCGGCCTGCAGCCCGGCGCCGTTGAGGCGCACGTTGTCGCCGATCTCGATGGTGGCGCGCGCGCCGAAGGTCAGGAGCACGTTGCTCTCCGCCCGAGCCCAGGCGTTGCAGCCGCGCCCAATGCTGATCCGCCCGGGGCCGCCCAGCTTGAGGCGTCCGTTACTGATGAAGCCCTCGCCGATGGCATAGCGCCCGCGGCCGGTCAGCACCCAGCGCATCCGCACCACCCGGCTGAGGGCGTCGACGCCCGCGCGCGCCGGGGCGGGGAGGCGATCCCTCGGGTCTATTTGGTCGCGCCCTGGACGAAGGCGTCACGCTCGATCACCACCCGGACATGCTCGCCGTCGCCGATCTTGGTGTCGCCCTCGCGACACCCCACGTCAAAGGTGATGCGCTTGCCATCAAGGTGCTTGACCGTCGCCCGGGCGGTGACCTCGCGCCCGATCCCGGTCGGCGCGAGGTGACGGATGTTGACGATGTATCCCACCGTGGTCCGTCCCGCCCCCACGTAGGGCTGCACGCAGCGCATCGAGGCGCCCTCCATCATCGCCACCATGGCGGGTGTGGCCAGCACGCCCACCGAGCCACTGCCGAGGTGGCTGGCCGACATCTCCTCGGTAACCGTGCGCGTCAGCTCGTATGAGGCGCCGGGCTCCAGCGCCGCCGGACCGGAGCGCACGCCGTCGTCGGGGGCGAGTCCGCGCCTCATGCGAGGTTGGCACTCCGCGGGTACGAGACCGACGGGTCGCAGGCGACGTTGACCAGCGCCGGCAGCCCGGAGGCCAAGGCGCGGTCGATGGCCGGGCCGATCTCGCCGGGCCTGGTGACGTACTCGCCGTGTCCGCCGAACGCCTGGACCACCTGGTCGTAGCGCGCGGCGGGGTTGAGCTCGGCCGCCACCGACCAGCCATACATCATCTCCATGGGGTGCTTCTCCAAACCCCAGGCGCTGTTGTTGCCCATCACCGCGACGATCGGCAGCCGGTGCCGCACCATGGTGTCGAACTCCATCAGTGAGAAGCCCGCGGCGCCGTCGCCCATCAGCAGGACCACCTGCTTGTCGGGGTGGGCCAGCCGCGCCGCGATCGCGGAAGGAGCGCCCATACCCAGCCCCCCGAATGGCCCCGGATCTATGAAATGGCCGGGCTCGTAGGTGGCGACGTACTTGCCTGCGTAGCTGATGAAGTCGCCGCCGTCGCCGATGACGATGGCGTCGCGGTCCAGCCGCCTGGCCAGCTCCCCGTAGATCCGCAGCGGGTGAATGGGATCGGCGTCTGACTCCAGGAGGGCGCGATCGTTCGCCTCGGTTGCCCGCTCCATCTCCCGCAGCGAGGCGGAAAACGTCTCGCGGGACGCGCGGTGCGCGCCCCCATCCACCCTCTCCGCGACCGCCGCCAGGGCCGCACCGATGTTGCCCGCGATCCCGGCATCGGGCTTGCGGTTGCGGTCGAGGTCGGACTCCAGGGCATCGATGCGAACCAGGCGAGCGCCGGGGGCGAAGGGCGGCGACTGGCCGAAGTTGAGGCGGAAGTCGAGCGGGGTGCCGACCAGGATGACCACGTCGGCGCCACCCAGGCCGGCGCTACGGCTGCGGCTGAAGGCGTTGGGATGGTCGGCCGCCAGCAGGCCACGGCCCAGGCCGTTCATGTAGACGGGCAGGCCGGCCTTTTCCGCCAGCGCCCGCAGGGGGCCTTCGCCATGGTGCCAGTAGGCACCGGTGCCGGCCATGATCACCGGGCGCTCGGCGCTGTCGATGATCTCGGCGGCGTGTTTCACGGCGTCGTCGTCGACCTCGGTTCGCTCCTCGCGAAGCTCCGGCCACTCCAGGGCCTGCTCGTCGACGCCCGAAACAAAGGTGTCCAGGGGCACGTCCAGGAAGGTGGGCCCGGGGGCGCCACGCATGGCCTCCCGGTACGCGTCGAAGAGCGCGATGTGGGCGCGCTCGCCATCGTGGACCGTGCTCGCCGACTTGGTGATCGACTGGACCACGGGGATGTGGTCGTACTCCTGCAGGCTGCCCTGGCCCCAGCGGTACTGGGGAGCGCGACCGGCGATCACCACCATCGGGCTGCGGTTGAACTGCGCCGCGGCGATCGAGGTCACCGCGTTGGTCACGCCCGGCCCGGCGGTCACCGCGACGACACCGGGACGGCGGGTGAACTTGGCGTAGGCCTCCGCGGCGTGGCCGGCGGCCTCCTCGTGACGGTGGTCGACGATGTGGATGCCCTGCTCGACGCAACCGTCGAAGAGCGGGAAGAGGTGCCCGCCACTGAGGGTGAAGAGGTGCCTTACCCCCAGTTTCCGCAGCGCCTCGGCGGCCAGCCTCCCGGTGTTGTAGGGAAAGCGCTCGTCGGCGCTGCGCTGGCGCTGGTGCTCGGCGATGGTCTCGCCGTGGAAGGCCACGGCCTCCCGGGTCCCGGCGACCGTGTCGGTGCGATCCAACGGATACCTCCTCTGGGGAAGCCCCGGGACCGCGCGGGCTCAGTCCGGTGGCGTGCGGGTTTTGGTGCCGAGGAAGGGACTTGAACCCATACGGCCTTGCGGCCACCAGCCCCTCAAGCTGGCGTGTCTACCTATTTCACCACCTCGGCGGGGCGCCAGATTTTACCGCGCGGACCTGGCCTGTGAGTAGCAATGGAACAGAAAACCGGGTTAACGGCCTCCGTCGGCAAGGGTGGCGCGGCGACCAGAGCTACTCTTGTAGCTCCGGCAGGAGGTTGGCGGGCCCGCATCACCTTTGTGTGCGGGGGCTACTGGCGCGAAGGAGGTCTTTGGCTTTCCGGTGGGTCAGAGTGGCGGCCTTGAGCGCGGTGTGGCCTTCACCTCGTCGTCGCGCATGGTTAGGCTGAGATAGTCCGCAGCTGCCGGGTAGTCATGGTCCTCGGGTTCCGGCTTCCAGTGCTGGGTCTGGGCCATGGTTCGTCTCCTCCAATGTTGGCGCTCGGCGGTGGGACCGTTGAGCGATGGTTCAGGCGCTCGTCGGCGCAGCCGTAGTCATGACAGGACCTCTGGCCAGCAGCCTCCCGCTGAGGCTGGCCGGGATCAGGGTGAGCCACCAGAGTCGCCGCCACGGGCGGGGTCAGGACGCCGGTTGTGCCGGAAGTCCCAACTGGTGGGTCGAGGAAGATCGGTGCGAAAATTAGCATTAG
>DAINSI010000040.1:17431-22115 GCA_036741395.1 Candidatus Dormiibacterota bacterium | reverse complement strand
GCGCGGAGGCCATCCGCTTTGTGGCCAACGCCCTGGTGACCGCGGCCGACGGCAAAAAGCCCCAGCCCATCAGCGTGCCCCTGCCGGGGCAGGACCTGCCGCTCTCCGGGCCGCTGCCGTACCCGCTCCTGGTCCAGATCGAGAACACCCCGCCCTCGCGGCCGCAGGCGGGGATTGCCGCCGCATCGCTGATCTTCCAGTACGTCACCGAGTCCGACATCACGCGGTTCTCGGCGATCTTCCACCGCGTTCCCGGCGTGGTCGGGCCCGTACGCAGCGCCCGCTTCGTCTCGCTCTACCTGGCCCACCGCTTCGACGCCCTGATGATGGCCAGCGGCGCGGGCACGGCGACGTACACGCGGACCTTCTCCGAACCCGGCACCCCCGCGCTCTACAACGACTTTGACCGCGCCGGGGCCTACTTCTTCCGCTGGGGCGGCCGCGCCGCGCCACACAATGTCTACACCAGCCAGGCCCAGATGCTGACCGCCGCCAACAACGGCTTCCGCCCTCCGCAGTCCGCTGACTTCGTGCGGTCCAACGACTGGGCCGGCACCGAGCCCGCGGGCCACATCGATGTCCCGGCGATGCGTGCGGCCTTCGACTACGCGGCTGGGACCTACAGCGTGGTCACCGACGGCATTGCCCAGACCGACGTCATCTACGGCGCCATCCGCCCCCAGAGCGTGGTCGTGATGCACGTGCGGCAATGGACCACGGCAGAGATCCACGACGTCAACGGCGTGCTCGGGCGCGACTTCGACCTGAACTCCGGCGGGGGGGCGGACATCTTCGCCCGCGGTACCGTGATCCACGGCCGCTGGGCCTCCCCGGCCGACCGTCAGCCCCTGGTCCTGACGGACGCTGCCGGCAAGCCGGTCGGCCTTCCCCCGGGCCTCTCCTGGGTGCTGCTGGCCGAATAGCCGTCGCTAAAATCTGCCAATGCCTGAACCTGCCGGCCTGCTCGGCGAGCTGTTGCAGCGCCGGGTGGTCATCCTCACCGGCAAGGGCGGCGTCGGCAAGAGCACCAGCGCCGCGGCGATCGCCCTGATCGCCGCGCAGCAGGGCAAGAAGGTGCTGGTGATCGAGGTCGACGCCAAGGGCAACGTCCCCGACTTCTACGACACCCACCGGGTGGGTTTCAAGTACCGCCGGCTGCACCAGGGTGTCTACGGCCTGTCGATGCAGCCGCGCGAGTCGATGCATGAGTACCTGGCGCTGATGCTGCACGTCCCCAAGTTCTCGCTCAACCCTCTCAGCGGCTTCATGGAGTACGCCTCGCAGGCCCTCCCCGGCCTCAAGGAGATCCTCGTCACGGGCAAGATCTACTATGAGGAGAAAGCCAGCGACGCAGGTCAGCCGCGCTGGGACCTGATCGTGGTCGACGGCGCCCCGACCGGGCACGTGGTCTCCCAGTTGGGGGCCGCCGGTCACCTCAAGACGCTGGTCAGGTCGGGCCCAATCCACGACCAGGCGGCGATGATCGACGCGCTCCTCACCGATCGGCGGCGGACCGCGGTGGTGCTCGTCACCATCCCTGAGGAGATGCCCGCCATGGAGACCATCGACCTCGCCGGGCGATTCGCCGACGAGACCGGCATCGAGCCGCTCGGTTTGATCATCAACCAGCTCCAGCCGCGCCAGCTCTCGGGCGAGGTGGGGGAGGAGTTCAGGGACCTGGTCACGGGCCCGGACGAGAAGCGGTTCCTCGATCAGTACGAGGGTGGCCAGCCGCTCGTCGACGCCGGCGAGATGCTGTTGGAGGAGCGGGCGCGGGCCGACCACCTTCGCGGGGTGCTCAAGCGCAGTCTCAAGCTGCACACCCTCGAGGTGCCCACGATCTACCAGCGCAAGCACGGATTTGCCTTCACCAAGATCCTCGCGCGGACGATGCTGGAGGCCGCGCAGCCGTGAGCGTCGACGACTACCTCCGCCCGGGGATCATCGTGATGTGTGGGAGCGACGGGGTGGGTAAGACCACCACCTCGGCCGCCCTGGCAGCGCGGGCGGCCTGGCGCCAGGACCTGCGCGTCGCCGTTCTGACCATCGACCCCGCCCGCCGCCTCGCCACCGCCA
This sequence comes from Candidatus Dormiibacterota bacterium, assembly GCA_036741395.1. Taxonomy (GTDB): domain Bacteria; phylum Chloroflexota; class Dormibacteria; order DASZGP01; family DASZGP01; genus JAXDLW01. Next base: position 20,039 of record DAINSI010000040.1, on the reverse strand, counting down.
TGGGCCTGGAGCGGCTGGGCAACAAGCTGCGCAAGGTCGACCTGGAGAAGGCGGCGGCACGGGGCGTCGCCCCCGCAGGCACCCTTTACGCCGGCATGCTGGAGGCCAAGTCGGCCTGGGACGACCTCATCCTGCAGCGGGCCGGGAGCAAGGAACTGGCCGCAACGATCATGCGCAACCCCTTCTACAAGGAGATCTCCGGCGCCTTTGTCGGCTCCCACGAGTACATCGCGATGGAGCGCCTCTACGACCTCTGGGGATCGGAGAAGTACGACCTCATCGTTCTCGACACCCCGCCCAGCCGCAACGCGCTCGATTTCCTGGAGGCCCCCAGCCGCATGACCGAGCTGGTCAGCGGCGGCCTGCTGGGGCTGCTGGCCCGGCCCGGGATGTTCGCCGGCAAGGTCGGGCTGCGGATGTTCAACCTCACCGCCAAGCCGATCATGAGCATCGCCGACCGCCTCCTCGGTGGCTCCACGCTGACCGAGCTGTCGGAATTCCTAATGAGTATCGAGGGCCTCTACGAGGGCTTCAAACAGCGCGCCGAGGGTGTCTACAAACTGCTCGGCGCCCCCTCCACGACCTTCATCGTGGTGACCACTCTTGAGGAGGTGCCCTTCGAGGAGGCGCGCTTCTTCGTCGAGAAGCTCAAGGAGGCGAAGATGCACCTTGCCGGCGCGGTGGTGAACAAGCGCCTGCCCCAGTTCCTTACCGACGCCAGTGCCGCCAACCTGGCGCGCCGGTTGGTGGAGCGCTCGTCACCCGCGGAGCGTCTCCTGGCCGAGAATTACCTCGACCTGCGGACGCTGGCGCTGCGCGACAAGGACGTGCTGGCGCGGGTGGAAGAGCTGGGCGTCCCGGTCCTGGGGTCGGTGCCGCGGATGGCCGAGCCGGTGCACGATCTCAAGGGGCTGCTCGAGGTTGGCGACCAGATGGCGGGAACTTAGCCGGCGGGTAGGGCCCCGTCACGCTTGAATCCGGCGATCCGGGCCAGGTTGAGCGTGGGGGCTGCCACCGGGTCGGGCCTCAGGCCCATGTCAGGGGTGCTACCGGGCTGGTCCAGGCCCGCCGCTGCGGCCAGCACCAGCCGGCGGGTGTTGGCGGTGACCGCGCGGTGCTGGTTCTCGCTCAGCACCAGGACCCGCGCGCCATGGAGAAACGCCCAGCCCACCAGCAGCGCGGCGGCGGCCTGGCCCAGGCGGCCGTGGTCCATCAGCCGTTGGAGCACGACACCCGTGAGCGGAATCAGCAGCGCCACCGCGACGTAGATGTAGCGGCTCTGGCGAGCCGACTCGGCCCCGTACTGCAGCCGGCCGGTGCTGATCAGCGCAAACATCGCGATGAATCCCAGCGCGCCGGCAACCGCGACCGGATGCTCGCGGGGCGCCCGCCGTAGCCGCCACGCCAGCCAGCCCGCAACGCCAACCACCAGCGGCGCGCCGAGCCACCGCAGCCCGGAGCCCATCTCCGCGGCCGACGTCATCCCCACCCAGGTGAAGGCCAGCGACCCTCCGAGGCTGGGCCGGGCGTAAACCTGGGTGGTGGCCGCGTGGCCGAAGGCGGCGTACCAGGCGGCGAAGGCGACGGCCGTCACCAGGACCATGACCAGCCCGATCCCGGAGCACATCACCCCGGCCAGGAGCGCGGCCGCGGCGCCGGCGTCGCCCCGCCGCCCAACCTTCCGAGTGGCGGCCAGGAGCACCGCGGCGTAGCCGAAAAAGACCGACCCGACAAAGCCCATCTGCCAGGCCCAGACCAGGTTCTCGGCGCCCGCGCCCATCACCAGGAGTGCCGCCAGTGGAACCAGAAGGTACGGCCCATGTAGAGCAGTGCCACCCCCGCTGCCGCCAGGGTCGCCACGTGGGCCACCACCGCGGGGCGGCGCAACACCGGGCTCACCCCGCTGATCCGATCGGCTTGAAGACCTCCAGCGGCTCACCGCAGTGGCGGCAACGGGCCATGGCCCGACATGGCGTCGAGCCAAAACGGGACGTCAGCACCACCTGCCGCTGGTGACACTGGGGGCAGGTCAACTCCTCGGCCCGGAGGCGACCGCGCTGCGGCGGGAGGATGCCATGCTCCGCGACCTGACGACGGCCCGTGGCGGTGATCCGGTCAGTGCTCCAGGGCAGGTCGGCGCGCAGCACCACGCGCGCGGGCGCGACGCCGGCGCCGTCAAGGGCGCGTTCGATGTCCTGGACGATGATGGCGATGGCCGGGCAGCCGGTGAACGTCGGGATCACCTCCACCACGAGCGCCCCGCCCTCAGTGCGAACGTCGTGGACCATGCCCATCTCCACGATCGACGCCGTGGGGATCTCGGGGTCGCGTACGGCCGCGAGCGCCGCGCGGGCGGCGAGCACGCGGGCGGCCCCAGCCGCGGGGATCACCGCGCTCACCAGCTCGCCCCCGGGTGGGCCCGGCGCATCCCGGTCAGGTCCTGGTGCAGCCGGGTGAGGCCCGGAGGCGTCGGCCACGGTCCCCGGCTGTCGAGAGCACCAAGCGCATCGTCGGTGTCGGCTTCGCCCCAGTGGGCGACGTCCGTCAGGCGCCTGTTGAGCGAGGCGGCAAAGGCGTCCGCGAGCTCATCCTGGCGGGCCAGCTGGCC
>DAINSI010000040.1:0-17421 GCA_036741395.1 Candidatus Dormiibacterota bacterium | reverse complement strand
CCGATGGTCACCCCCCGCCGCATCGCCGCCTGCAGGCGCCGCTGTTGCCGGGGCCGTGAGGACAGCAGCTGCAGCCACTGCATCGCATGCTCCTCGTGGTAGAGCTCCTCGTTGAGGATTCGCTCGGCGGCAGAGCCCAGCAGGGCGAGCTTCGAGGACAGCGCAGCGCTGAGCAGGACGTCCTCCCAGACGTCCCAGTAGACGTGGCGCGCGGTGGTGAAGAACCAGTCGCCGTTGGGCGCATGGAGCAGGGGCAGGTGGCGCAGGGACCGCGGTCCGCGGTCCAGGGCCAGGCTGTCGACCCCGGCCTCGTCGGCGGCGCCGGTGATCAGCGCGTAGTAGAGGTGGGCGTGGCCCATCTCGTCCTGGGCGATCGAGCTGAAGGCCACGTCCTCCTCGGCTGCCGGCGCGAATCCCGTCCATTCCGAGTGCCGGTGGCCGATGACCAGCTCGCTGTCGGCCATCGACAACAGCAGGGCACCGAAGGCCGCGCGCAAGCCGGGTGCCAGCGCCTGCAGCTGCGGGTTGCCGACACGGACCTCGGCGCCGCGGCGCGACGCGGTGGCGGTCACGAGTGGAGGTCCGGCCCGGATGAGCTGAGGGAGTCGTCCTCGGTCAACGTGGTCGCGGGAATGTTGGCCTCGACGAGGCGACGACGCTTGCCCAGGTCGGCGTAGGTCTGGATTTCGCGGTAGCTGTGGTCCAGGCCGGCGGAGGTGGTGCGGCGGAAGCGCTGGGTGGTGTCCGCGGGGGCCAGCCAGATCTCGTCAGCCTCGTCGCGGCGGGAGAAGCACTGGCGGGCCTGGATCAGGCCCAGCTCCGGGTTGGGCGCGTCGACCTCACCCACGTAGCGCATCTGCTCCTGGCTGTCCCGCCGCCCGAAGACGAGGTAGCGCGGCATCGCCGCCCCGCCCGTCAGTCCAGGAGCTCGCGCACGGCGGCATGCTTGCGCCAGTACGCGCGCCGCAGCGCCAGCCGCCGCTCGCTCTCGGGGCCGTGGTTGGTGACCACCTGCTTGAGTCGGTCCCAATCCGGCGGGGTGTACGCCCAGGTGCCATCGTCCTGCCGTTTCAGTCGAGGGTCGGGCAGGGTGTACCCCAGGGACCAGATCCGCGGCACGTAGCGGTCGATGAACTCCTGGCGCAGCTGCTCGTTGCCCTTGGTCTTGACGCGGTACTGGATCAGGACGTCCCGGGTGGGATCGCTGGGCGGCCCGAAGAAGTGCATCAGCGCCTCCCACCAGGCGTGGAGGGCCTGCTGGAACATCTGCCGCTGCGCCGGCGTTCCCGACGACAGCTCCAGGGTCAGGGCTTCGCCGTGCTTGAGGTGCAGCGACTCCTCGGCGCAGATGCGCCGCAGGGCCCGCGCGTAGGGCGCGTAGCTCGATTCCAGCAGCGCATGCTGGGTGACCAGCGCGGCGCCGTCGACCAGCCAGCCGATCAGGGCCACGTCGCCCCAGGTGGGCACCGGGTAGTGAAAGACGTTGTGGAACTTGCTCCGCCCATGCACCAGGTCGTCCAGCATCCGCGTCCTCGGTTTGCCCAGGTCCTCGGCCAGGGAGTACAGGATCTGCGCGTGGCCCACCTCGTCCTGGACCTTGGCGGTGAGGGTCAGCTTGCGCATCAGGGAGGGGGCCCGGGGGATCCACTCGCGCTCCGGCATCGCCCCCATGAACTCGCTGTTGGCGTGCATCTCGAGGAATTTCAAGACCCCCGCACGGTAGTCGTCGGGCATCCAGTCGGACGCCTCGACCCTGCCCCCCGACTGCACGTGGGCAAGGAAGCTCTGGCGATCGTGGGGTGCGTCGATCTGAACCGCGTTAGCCACTTGCCTAGCCTACCGCTTGGCCGTGCTGAGACAGGGGATCATCCCGGCGGGGACATTTCCCCCGGACCATGCGGCGAGCAGCGCCGACGCCCTCTTCCAGCCCCTGAGCCTGCGGTCCTGATCTTCGATACCGGCCCATTGGTTGCCGCGATGGATGCCGGCGACCGGGACCACCAGGCTTCCGCCGAGCTGTTCATCGATACACGGGAGCGGCTGCTGGTACCCGCGCCGGTGGTGGTGGAACTCGATTGGCTACTGCGGTCGCCCCCGGTCCACGCCTTCTTCGACAGGTTCCTGGCCGCCGTCGAGGAGGGCTCGGTCGAGGTGGTGGATTTGACTCCCGCGGACTATTCCCGGGTCCGGGACCTCTGCCAGCAGTATTCGGGGCTGCGTCTGGGATTCGTCGATGCCGGGGTCATCGCCGTCGCCGAGCGGCTCGGCGAACCCACCATCGCCACCCTCGACCGGCGCCATTTCTCTGTTGTCAGGCCTGCCGGCGGGGGGCATTTCAACCTCGTCCCAGCAGAAGCGGGATGACTGCCTGATTGGCTACAGCAGCGGCACGCCCGCTCCCGGTCCGCCAGTTCTCTGCTCTGCAGCGTGCAGGCGATGGGGAGCTCCTCGCGCACCCGGTCAGCCTCCGACGACGGCCCTGTCGACGGCATTACCCAGTCTGCGCCAGCTGCCAATATTGACCGCACAGCCGATGGCGACCCCGGAGCCGATGCTGACGCAGCAGCCAATGCTGACGCCGCAGCCGATGCTGACCAGGTTCCCTGCGCTGACCGCGTTGCCGACGCTGATAAGGCTCCCGGCCCCGATGGCGCTGAAGACGCTCGCGATATTGGCCAGGCTGATGATTCCGCCCCCACCGACAAGCCTTCCCACCGCCGCGGCCTGGAACATGGCTTCAGGCCCGGCTGTCACTGGATGAGGCGCACGTTGAACGGCAGGGGCGCGAGGTTGGTACTGCCCACGCAGCCCCCGGTGCATCCCGTCGTCCCGTTGCTACCGCCGCGCGTCGCCGTTGCGAAGTAGATGTCCGGGTTCAGCAGATTTGACGACGCAACCTGGAAGTCGTGAGTGATCACCTGCCCGGGAATGACCTCGAATTGGGCGCTTGTCACCGCAATGGTTCCGCGGGGCAGGTACACCGTTCCCGTCAGGCCCAGGCGCGCGGTCGGGCCGTTGGCCTCCACCTGGCCCTGGGAGTTTCCATAAATTGGAAAGGCCCCGTCGTAGGAGGACAGGTTCTTGCAGACGTAGTTCGTGAACCCGGAACCGCAGTACGGGGCAAGCAGGACCGTTGGCGCCTCCGTCCCCGTCGCGTCGCAGTTGGTATTGAGGCAGATGCTCGCCTTATTGAAGAGAACGAACGTGACGCCATAGTTCTGGGAGGCTGAGGTGGGGACATTGTGCATTCCGCTGCACACTGTGGTGTTGGCCAGTGGATAGGAACTGGAACCGGACTGCGTTGTAACGAGCGTGAATGTTGTCGTCAGCCCACCGCTGGCTTTGACGGTCGGGATGCTGGTCGTATAGCCTTTCTCGCCGTTCGCGGAAGTCGAGGGCCCGTAGATCTCGTAGCCGGTGGCCCCCGCCTGGTTGGTAATGGTGACCGCGATTGTGCCCTTGCCATTGCCCGTGCTGTTGACGAGCGTCGCGACCTCGTTACTGGTCGTCTCGCCAATGCCGTTCAGTGCCGTGACGCGGACGTAATACGTCGTTCCCGTACCGCCGGTATTGGGGTCGAGCCCAGTACCGGTCGAGGCCCCGGTCGCGCTGGGGACGAGCGCGAAAGCGGGTGCCGTCAGCGCGACAAGGCCGGCTGGGCACTGAGGATCGGTGAGAGCCGTCGGGTCAAAGGCGAACCCGTCGGGACATCCCGGTCCCCACGTCCCCTGCGCGGGGTTGTTGGCCGGCGATGCCCAGCACTTGTCGCGGACGTCCGAAAAGTTTGAGTTCATCGTGTTGCCGGTGAAAAGGGCCGCGGGGCAGTTGGTGCGGGACGTGGACTGGTAGCAGCTGTCGTTGTTTCCTGACAGGACGTAGATCCCCGGGTTGAGGTTGTTCTGGATTCCGACCGTGTCGGCGGGGAGCACGCCGATGGTGGAGTAGGTCCCCGGGTTGTAGCAGAGCTTGGTCGCCGCGCCGGGCGACCCGTTGACGCAGGCATTGTCGGCGCGGGCCGGGGAGCACGTGAAAAAGAATACGCAGCTGGTCTTGGGGATCACGGCGGGCGCTGGGTATGCCGGCATCGTCACCGCTGCACTGATGACGCTCCCCGTCGAGATCACCTGCCCGGCAACGGCGGCCGTGCAGGTGGCCGTGGTGGCCTTTGTCAGCAGGTTGAGAGGCTGCGGTACGCCTGGTCCGAGGACAATATTCCCGACTTCGGGCGGCTGGGACTCCGGGGTGGGTTCCGCGCAGAACCCTGACAGGCCGCCAGACTGCGTCCCGATGCCGCACTGGTTGACATATACGTCGCCGGCGACGATCTCGAGGTGGTTTCCCGTTATTATGCAGTCCGACCAGAGGGCGTAAGGGAAGGGCGCTGCTCCGACGACCGAGGTCGTTCCGCTGGAGTTGGGCATCGTGGCCCGGGCCCCACCGACGTCCTCATAGTTGTAGGCCACCGCCTGGGCCGTGGCGTTGACACTGGAAATTCCCATGACATTGGCAAAACTGGTCGCGACAGCGTCGACGACCTGTACAGCGACCGTGGTCTCTGCAGCCGCGATGCCGCTGGCCGCCGGCGGCGCCGGGGCCTGGATGGAGACGGTGTAGTTGCCGTAGGGAGGTTGGAGGACACAGCCGTTGATGTCACTGGTGGGATCCATGGTGGTGCCCGCACACGTGGCCGCGGCCTTTGAGCCACCAGTACCGGGTGACAGGTTCCACCCCAGATTGTCCCGAAGAATAATGAACGCGTTCGTACGGGCCCTGGTGTAGTCATCGATTCCAGGCCCCGGCGGCAGCTGGAATGCCCCCGCCACCGCTGCCTCGTCCACGTAAGCCTGGAGGTTTCGATGCTGGTCGGTCAGGAATCCATAGTCGATCCCCAGGGCGATGATGCCGACGATCACTGTCGCCGCGATCGCGAAGAGGGGTAGAACCTGGCCCTCTTCGCGACGGCGCCCCATCACCGCTGACAGAATCCGAACTGCGAGGCGGTCAGTTGGAATGGGGCCTGCCCGAGGAGCCCGGGGATGACGAGGGGTTCTCGCCAGGTGATCGACACCTTCACCTCGCGGGCGCCTGCGGCTCCGCCGGCGCACAGGCTGACGTTGCCGTTCTGATCGAACTGGACCGACCCTGAGATCGAAGTTGAAGTTGTGGATCCCAGGTCCGGCGGCGGCAGGGTGGTGCCCAGAGGGCAGGACAGCACGACGACCGCGCTCAGGAGGGTCACCGAGTCGCTGTCGGAGGTGAGCTCGACGTTGTTGTAGCCGAGCTTGGTAGCGATGATCGTCGCCTGCATATGCGTGTCGCTGATCACCGTGACGGCCGTTGCGGAATCAGGACCGACCTTCACGGTTTTGCTGGTGGTTTTGGTAAATCCGTCGCCGATCAGGTCGATCCCGGTGGGGATGTTGCTGCAGATCGCCGACGGGTTGACGCTGAGGAGGTGGTTGACGATAGCGGGGGGCGCCGGCGGCGCAACGGTCGGGGGGAGCACGGTCAGCGTCACGACAAGGGATGCGCCGCTCGCGCCCTTCCCGCACTGGTCCACTCCGGAAATGGTGATGCGGTACACGCCAGGCCGGGTGCGCGTGCTTGTCTGGATGTTCAGAACGGAGGTGGTTGGCGCGGTATCGCGGGAGATCTGGGGCGGGTTGAAAAAAGGACTGTCCAGCAGGCTTGTCGGATATCCCGAGGCCGCCAGGGTGACGGTCGGCTCAAGTTGACCAACGCCGACGGAGGGTATGTCTTGGATGGCCAAGGTAAAGGTCGCATTTCCTGTCCCTCCCGCTCCTCCCGCTGTGACGGTCGCTGAGGTCTGCCCCGAAGCGATCTTGTAGGGGTGGACGGGTCCGCACCCCGCGGCAAGCACCTGGCTCGTAGGCGCGGCTACCGGCGCTGCATTTGCGGTCAGCGCGGTTCCTATCACGACCACCGAGAGGTCGCTGTTGCAGTAGCGACTAGCCCCGGGTCCAGGTGCGGTGGCGGTGCCGCCGGCGCAGAGGTCCGCGATAATGTGCTGGCTGATCGTCCCGGCGCCGTTGTTGCCAACCGTCGCATAGTCCAGATGCGACTGAGCCCACTCGACCCCGTTGTACGCAGAGTGTTCGAGGTTCACGTGGTCGGAGATGAGCAGGCCGCCCTGGAGCGTCACCATCAGCAGAAAAACGATGAAGGGCAGCGCCATGGCCAGCTCCAGTGTCGACTGTCCGCGCTGGCGCATCACTGTTGGCTTACCGCTCGGGCGCTGCTCGTAATACACGTGTTCAGGGCGGCCCCTAGAAGATGCCCGGCGTAATAGTTATAGGCATATTTCACGTCCACCTCGATCTCGGTGCCCGGCCCCGTCCCAACCCACCCCCCGGCCCCGTCGACCGGGCAGGGGCCGCCGGCCGGATCTGGCTGGCTGGGGCACAGGAGTTGGTCCGCAGCGGGGGTGCAGACGATCACGACCGGGTTTTGCTGGGTGAACGGGAGGAACCCGAGGTTGCTCTGCACGGCGGCGCCGATCGCCGCCTCGCATGGCAGGCCCGTGTTGGCAATTCCCGCTACGATGATCTGACCCTGGGTCGAGCCGCAGAGTGCGGCCACCCGAGCCCCCTCCCGGTCAGCGTTATCGATCGCCGCCTGTCCGTTCATCAACAGTGCACCCTCAACGATGGCGAACACCAGGGCGAAGAAGAACGGGGCCACCAGGGCGAACTCCACCATCCCCTGACCGAATTCCTTCCGCGAGGAGCGCACGGGAGTCAGCGTAGTCAACCACGGAGCCTCCAGCAAGCAAGAACTGTAAGCCTTTCTGCTATCACCGCTCCCAGCTTCTCGCACATTCCCCGCCCCTCTGCCTCCAACCATGTCGCAGGAGGATGCCGGACCCGTCACGATCTGCCTCTCAATACGCGGCCAGTTCCCTCAGCTTCGCCCCGATCGTCGCCGGGTTGGGCAGGAAGGCATCCTCCAGGACGGGGTTGAAGGGCATCGCCGGGCTCTCCGGGCCGGTCAACCGCATCGGCGGGGCGTCGAGGTAGTCGAAGGCCTGCTCGGCGATCAGCATCCCCACCTCGCTGGTGACGGCGCAGAAGGGGTTGGCCTCGGTCAGCAGCAGGACCTTGCCGGTCTTGCGCACGGTGGCCAGGATGGCCTCCTCGTCGAGCGGCTTGAGGGTGCGCAGGTCCAGGACCTCCACCTCGATGCCCTCCTGCGCCAGGTGCGCCGCGGCCTTCAGCGTCTGGTGGACCATCAGCCCGTAGGTGATCACCGAGACGTGGGTGCCGGCACGCGAGAGCCGCGCCTTGCCGATCGGCAGCGTGTACGGCCCCTCGGGGACGTTGCCCTTGACCAGCCGGTAAGCCCGCTTGTGCTCCAGGAAGAGGACCGGGTCGGGGTCCCGGATGGCCGCGATCAGCAGGCCCTTGGCGTCAAATGGGTTGCTCGGTGCGATCACCTTGAGCCCCGGCGAATGGCAGTACATCGCCTCGGGTGATTGCGAGTGGTAGAGGGCGCCGTGGACGCCTCCGCCAAAGGGTGCGCGCACCACGATGGGGCAGGGGAAGTCGCCCAGGGTGCGGTAGCGGGTCCGCGCCGCCTCATTGACGATCTGGTTGAAGGCCGGGAAGCTGTAGTCGGCGAACTGCATCTCGGCGATCGGCCGCAGGCCGGCGAACGCCGCACCGATGGCGGTGCCCGCGATCTGCGACTCGGCGATCGGGGTGCTGAAGCAGCGCCAGTCGCCGAAGCGGTCGCGCAGGCCCTCGGTGGCCCGGAACACGCCCCCCGCACCGACGTCCTCACCGAAGACGAAGACCCGCTCGTCGGTCTCCATCTCGTCGGCCATGCCCTCGCGGATGGCCTCCAGCATGTTGCGCTCGGGGCCCTCGACGTCCGGCATTCCCGGGGCGTCGGGGGCATCGGCCGAGGTGTCCCGCGGTTCGGTCGAGTAGACGTGGGTGGTGAGCGTGGCGGGGTCGGGGTCGGCGGCAGCCTCCGCGGCGGCCTGGGCGGTCTCCAGCTCCGTCGCGATCTCTTCGCCCAGGGCGTCGTCGTCGGCCTCGGTGAGCAGGCCGGCCTGCATCAGGTAGCGGCGCGTCGTTGATACCGGCTCGGTGCCGCGGGCCTTCTCGACCTCCTCGGCGGTGCGGTAGCGGCGGTCGTCGTCGTCGGAGGAATGCGGGGTGAGCCGGTAGACCACGGCCTCGATCAGCGAGGGCCCCTCGCCAGCCCGGGCGCGCTCCATCGCCCGGCGGGTGGCGTCGTAGACCGCCAGCAGGTCGTTGCCGTCGACGCGCTCGCCCGGCATGCCGTAGCCGCGGGCCCGCTCGGCCACGCCAACCGGCAGCTCCTCGTCGGTGGGCACGGTGATTGAGTAGCCGTTGTTCTGGCAGAAGAACACCACCGGCAACGCCTTGATGCCGGCGAAGGACATGGCCTCGTGGAAGTCCCCCTCGGCAGTGGCGCCCTCGCCGAAACAGGTCAGGCAGGCGGCCTTTTCGCCGCGCATCTTCAGCGCCATCGCCACCCCCACGGCATGGAGGATCTGACTGGCGACGCAGCTCGAGCCGGTGACGTACTGGAGGTCGGCCTTGCCGTAATGCCCGAGCATCAGGCGGCCGCCGGTCGAGGGGTCTGCAGCCCGCGAGTAGAAACCCATCATCAGCTCCTCGAGGGTCATCCCCATGAGCAGCGAGAGTGAGATGTCGCGGTAGTACGGCACGACCCAATCGACCCCCGGCTGCACCGCCAGGCCGGCCCCGACCTGGGCCGCCTCGTGTCCCTGGTGGGGCATGACAAAAGCGACGCGGCCCGTTCGATTGAGCAACCACATCCGTTCATCGAAGGCTCGGCCGGTGCGAATCAGGCGGTAGGCGCGGAGCAGCTCTGCGGGCGGCAGTTCGGTTGCCCGCCCCCCGGCCGGTCGCTTGCTGGAGACGGCGCGCGCCAAGCTCAGCGCGCCCGGCCCAGGAACCCGCGGCGGCCGCTCTTGCGGGCCTCGGTTTTCTCCTCGGCAAGGATCATGTTGCCCAGCGCGGTGACCTTCTGGCCCCATTCCGAGCTGGGCTTGGTCAGCGCCAGGGGGACGCCGTCGGTCACCGACTCGATCAGCTCGTGCGACGCGTGCGGCAGCTCCAGGCTGATGGGGAACTTGAGGTTGGCCTCGAGGACGTCGAGCGGCATCTTCAGCCCCGGCTCCAACCGGTTCAGTACCGCGGTGAGCTTGCGCGCGGGCACCCCCAGGTCACTCATCGTCTTGAGCAGCAGCTTGGTGTTCTTGACCGAGGCCAGGTAGGGCGTGGTCAGCACGACGATGGCATCCGCGCAGTCGACGGCCTCCAGGGTGACGTCGCTGAGGTGGCTCTCGGTGTCGATCAGGATGACGTCGAAGACCGACCGCATCTGGAGCATGAGCTCCTGGATGTGCGTGATTGTGACCAGGTCGGCAAGTTCGGGCGACGGCGGCGAGCCCATCACCCTCACCCCCGCTCCCTGGTGCATGCAGTCCAGCACGAAGTCGGGGGAGAGGTAATCGATGTTGGCCAGCACGTCCACGATCGACGGCGTCGACGCGGCGTCGAACATCAGGCTCTGGTCGCCGAACTGGAGGTCGAGGTCCAGGACCGCCGTCGCGAAGCCATGGTCCCGCGCCAGCACTGACGCCAGGTTGGACACCACGATTGACTTGCCGATCCCAGACTTGCCCGCGATCACCGTGATCACCCGCGCCGGCCCCTTGCGCTTCCGGGGCAGCAGCTCGACCTGCTCGGGCTCGATCGTCGCCGACAGATCGGGCTCGGACGGCGGTGCCTGTACTTCCAGTTCGCCCGCGTTCACGACAGCCTTGATACCACCACGGCCTCCAATTGTGAACCTGCCCGAAGCCCCGCCCGGGCAACTCGACGGGTTCAGCTGTCCCTGTCGACCCACCCAGGTCGGAATAATCCGGTCATGTTTATTGCCTTCGCGGCCCGGGCGACCTAATGTGAACGCCGCACCATTCTGATTGCTGCGCCCAACCCACGCGGACCGTCCGCCCCCACTGGAGCCACCACTTGAGCACAGCCACCCCCCGCCGTCGCCGCCCACTCCAGGTATTGCTGGGCGTGGCCCTTGTCGTCCTCGCCTTCGTTGGCGTCCTGGTCGTGGCCAGGCTCTCGGGCGCGCCGGTCCAGAAGATCACGATCGTGAGCGCGGCCCACGATATCCACGTGGGCAAGAAGCTCACCGTCGACGACCTCTCAATGGTCGACGTGGATGCCCCCGGCCCCACCGGCGGCTTCCGCGACAAGACCGCCCCGGTGGGGAAGGTGGCGCGTCAGAACATCACCGCCGGGACCCCGGTGCTGGACACCGAGCTGGCTGCCGAGACCGCTGCGGCGCCGGCCCGCCTGTTCTTCACGATCCCGACGGGCAAGGTGGCCCTGAACATCCCCGCCGGTGACCTCTCGCCCTACGTCCAGCCCGGTGACCAGATCGACGTCATCGCGACCCCCAAGGCGGGCGGGGCGTCGTCCAACCAGGAAACCAAGACATCCATCAAGGGTCTGCTGGTGCTCGCCGTCGGCGCACCGGGCGCCGCCAGCGGCGGAAGCACCACCAGCACCGGCGGCAACCTGGTGGTGCAGGTCTCATTGCAGGATGCTGAGGCCCTGCAGTTCATCGTCAAGAACACCGAGTTCACCTACGTGCTCAAATCTCCCCAGGACGCGAGCAAACCGGACCCCTCCACCACCGGGATGGACCTGAACACCTTCAAGTCGACCTACGGTTACAGGTAGGTCAGCGCCGGGATGGAGCTTCTGCTGGCGGCGGTGGCGGCGGCCGGGGCCGCCATTATCGCCTGGGGCCTGATGGCCCGCGACCGTCCCCTGGAGCAGGTCGAGCAGCCCGTCGCGATCCCCCTCCAGGTCGAGCGCGCGGAGCCCAAGAAGTCCCTGCGAGAGAGCCTGGCCGGTCCGATCACCTCCGCCGCCCGGCCGTTGCTCCGGGGCCAACGCGGGGGCAAGCTCCAGGTTGAACTCACCCGCGCCGGGCTGACCATCAAGGCCGCAGAGTTCGCCATGGTCCGCATCGTCTGCGCGGCCGGGATCGCGTCCCTGGCATTCCTTCGATTCGACCACAACATCCTGATCACCTTCGTCGGTGCCCTGGTCGGCTACATGATCCCCGCGCTCTGGCTGAAACGCCGCCAGGCCAAGCGACGGGCCGCCTTCGAGGGCTCGCTGGGCGACACCGTGGTGCTCATGGCCAACGGGGTCAAGGCCGGGTACTCCATCCAGCAGGCATTCCTCAGCGTCGCCGAGGGCGGCCGGCCGCCGCTGGCCGAGGAGTTCGCGCGGGTGATCCGGGAGACGTCGCTGGGACTCGACCTGGGGGACGCCCTGGTGCACGCCAACACCCGCCTGGCCAGCAAGGATTTCGACCTCGTGGTCACCGCCATCCTGATCCACCGGACCGTTGGTGGAAACCTGGCCGAGGTCCTCGACAAGATTGCCGAGACCATCCGCGAGCGCGTCCGAGTGCATGGCGAGGTGCGGGTGCTGACCGCCCAGGCGAGGGCTTCGGGCTACATCATCACGGGCCTGCCGTTTGCCGTCGGCGGCATCCTGACGCTGATCTCCCCCGGGTTTGAGACTCCGCTCTTCACCAGCGGCCTGGGGATCGGCATGTTGATCGTGGGCCTGTTTTCGATCTCGATCGGATACTTCATCATCCGCAAGATCACGGACATCCACCTGTGACCCTCTTCTACTTCCTCCTCGCCGCCGTGGCCGCGGTGGGCGCGGCGATGGCCAGCGGGCTGATGCGGCGGGGCGCCGCCGTCGAGGACAAGTACGCCGCCAAGCTTGCAGGCGTCGCCGACCACGCCATGACCCTGGAGGAGATCGAACTCTCCCAGCCGTTCCGGGAGCGCTTCATCGTCCCCATCCGGGATCGGCTGGTGGCGCTGGCGATGTCGCGGACACCTGCCAGCCGGCAGGACCAGATGAGGAGCCTGATCGCCGTCGCGGGCCATCCCTACAACCTCACCGTCAGTGGGGTCATCACCGCCAAGTTGATCTGCGCCGGGATCGCGGGCCTGCTCGGCGCGTTGCTGATCCTCGGCCTCATGAAGCTGTCCTTTCCGTCGTTCCTGGTGGTCGCAGGCCCGCCGGTGTTGGGCTGGATCCTGCCCGACCAATGGCTCAAGCAGAAGGCCGGCGGGCGCCGGGCCAAGATCGAAAACACCATTCCCGACTTCATCGACCTGCTCACGATCTGCCTCGACGCCGGCCTGGCCTTCGATGCCGCGCTGGTTCGCGTCTCGGAGAAGGTGGAGGGACCACTGGCAGAGGAGTTGACGGTGATGATCACCGATATCCGCTACGGGCGCCCGCGGCTGGAGGCCATGGAGGCTCTTGCTGAGCGCATCCAGGTGGAGGACATGACCGCCTTCGTCAATGCCGTGACCCAATCCACAAAGCTCGGAGTGGCGTTGGGAGGGACGGTGAGGATCCAGGCCGCCGAGATCCGGCGGCGGCGCCGCCAGGGCGCCGAGGAGAAGGCCTCGCAGGCCTCCCTGAAGATGCTCTTCCCCATGATCGGGTGCATCTTCCCCACCCTGTTCATCGTCCTCATGGGTCCGGTCGCGCTGATCCTGCTGCAGCGTAAATAGGGCCCTTGTCAGTTCCTGGCGCAAGCCGCCAGACTATCCTTTGGCCCGGGGAGCGCCCGATGGGTCTTAATGGAGGAATCTGAAAAATGATCCGGATCACACGACAACTGTCCATCGGGGTCTTTGGCGCCGCAGCGCTGCTGGCAGGATGTGGCGGCAGCACGTCCTCCGGGGGCACGGCCTCCGGCGGCACCAACTACACGGGCAAAACACTCCAGCTCGCCGCGGTGATCTCGCTCAACGGCCCCGGCAATGTGTACGGGCTGCAGCAGAAGACTGGGATCCAGCTGGCGGTGGATGAGATCAACGGTCACGGCGGCGTCAACGGCGCCCAGATCGCCATGGACATCCAGGACGACGGTTCGCTGCAGCAGCAGGGGGCCCAGGTCTTCCAGACGGAGATCCAGGAGAAGAAGGTTGTCGGGATCATCGGGCCGACGCTGTCCAACACCGCGATTGCGGCCCACCCGGTGGCCAACAACCTCAAGACCCCCGTGATCGGGCCGTCCAACACCGGCAACGGGATCGTGGGCCAGTGCCCCTACGCGTGCGACTACATCTTCCGGGACAGCCTCGGTGAGGCGACCGCGATCCCCGACAACGTCAAGACCGCGGTCCAGAAGGACCACCCCAAGAGCGCGGTGCTGTTCTATGCCAACGACGACAAGTTCTCGTCCGACGGGGCCAAGATCTTCCAGCAGGCGTTCAAGGACAACGCCGTCACCGTTCCGGATGGTGGGGTGTTGCAATTCTCCAAGACTGAGTCGAGCTTCAAGGAGTACGTCACCACCGCGCTCTCCAAGAAGGCCGACATCTGGGCCATCTCCAGCCTCGGCGGGATCCCCGCCAAGGTCATGATCGAGGCCCGCAAGCAGGGCTACACCGGGCCCTTCCTGGGCGGCAACGGCTTCAACACCTACCAGGTCTCGCAGCAGGCCGGCGACCAGGGCAAGGGCGCGCAGTCCGGCAGCGGTTACTTCGTCGGCACCGATACGCCCACCAACAAGGCGTTTGTCGACGCCTACAAGGCGAAGTTCAAGGACACCCAGGGCAAGCCCCAGCTGCCCGACCAGATCGCCGCCCAGGCCTACACCGCGGTCAAGATCTTTGCCGAGGCGGCAAAGGCTGCCAACCTCACCTTCACCGACCTCGCCGGTGACCGGACCAAACTGCGCGACGCCCTCGCCAAGGTGAGCGTCGACACCCCGCTGGGGCAGTTCAGCTTCTCCAGCCAGCACGACGTGCACCAGAAGGTCTACGTCGTCGCGATGGATGGCAAGGGCGGCTTCAGCCTCGTCAACACGTACGAGGCGCAGTGACCGCGGGCCGGCCGCTCTAGCCGGGCGGGCGGCCGCCTCTTGACCCCGTTGATCGCACCCCTGGCCGCCGGCACCTCGCCCGGGTACCTGCTCCAGCAGGCGCTCAACGGCGTCTTCAACGGCAGCATCTACGCGCTCTTCGCGGTGGGATACACGCTGGTCTTCGGGGTGCTCGACATCCTCAACCTGGCCCACTCCGCGGTGTTCATGGCCGGGGCGGTGATCGCCCTGGTGCTGATGCTCAATTTCGGTCTGCCGTTCTGGGCCGCGCTGGTGCTGGCGATCGCCCTCTGCGCGCTCGCCGGCTACCTCCTCGACCGGGTCGCGTTCCGCCCCCTGCGCCACCGCGGCGCGCCCCACATCAGCTCGATGATCACCTCCATCGGCCTGGCCCTGGTGATCGTCAGCATCGCCGAGAACCGGTTTGGCGGGAACAGCCAGCGGTTCCCCGTGGACCGAGTTCCCGGCGGCGAGCTCCATTTCGGGGGTCTCAGCATCAGCACCGTCGACATCGGCATCCTGGTGGTGACCATCGCCCTGATGATCGGGCTCGCCTTCATGATCGAGAGAACTGCCCCTGGGCGGGCCATCAGGGCGGTGGCGGAGAACCCCCGGGCGGCCGCGCTGATGGGCATCGACGTCGACCGCGTGATCGCGCTGACCCTGGTCCTCTCCTCGGCGCTGGGTGGCCTCGCAGGAATCCTCTACGGCCTGGCGCAGTCCGACGTCAGCCCCTACATCGGGCGGGACCAGGTCGAGCTCAAGGGCCTGGCGGTGATCGTCGTCGGGGGGATGGGCTCGATCACCGGGGCGGTGGTCGCCGGGTACCTGCTGGGCCTGGTTGAGGTCGCCGTCCTGGTCTTTGTGGGCAGCAACGCCCGCTCCGGCGTGGCCTTCGCGGTGCTCTTTCTCAGCCTGGTGCTGCTGCCCGCCGGGCTCTTTGGGCGGCGGGCCGGGCGAACCACCTAGTGGACTTCTTCATCCAGCTGCTCACCGACCCCGTCGGCTTCTATGACGCCCACCAGTTGCTGCTGGCCCAGGTGGGGGTCAACGCGCTGCTGACGCTCTCGATGTTCATCACCCTGAACTGCGGGCTGCTGACCCTGGCCAACGTCGGCTTCATGGCGATCGGCGGCTATGTCTCGGTGCTGCTGGGCCTGAACGCCCACGTCCCCTTCCCGCTGGCGCTCGCCCTCGGCTCGCTGGCGGCCGGGCTCGTGGCCGTCCCGATCGGACTGCCGGTGCTGCGCCTGTCAGGCATCTTCCTGGCCATCGCCACCATCGGATTCGGGCAGGTCGTGGTCTCGGCGATCCTCAACATCCCTGCGACGGGCGAGGGCGTGGGGCTGACCAACGCCACCGCGGACCCCAGCATCGTACCCATCTTCGCTTCCCTGCTGGCCGTCGCCTACGCGCTCTGGCGCGTGGCCGGGAGCCGTCTCGGCCAGGCCTGGGCGGCGATCCGGGAGGACGCCGTCGCGGCATCGGCGCAGGGCATCAACGTCCCGCGTTATCGGTTGGTCGCGTTTGTCCTGGGGGCGGTGCTGGCGGGCTATGCGGGCGGCCTTGATGCTCACCTGAACTTTTTCATCAGCCCCTCCGAGTACCAGTTCTCAAGAGTTGTCGGCGTACTCGTCTTCGCCGTCACCGGCGGCACCTCGACGGTCCTCGGCCCGGTGGTGGGGGCGGTGGTGCTGACCAGCCTGCCCGAGGTCCTGCGCTTCGCCCGTGACTACCGCGACAGCATCAATGGCCTGGTGCTGGTGGCGGTGATCCTCTTCCGGCCGCAGGGGATCATCGGTGGCCGGGGCGGGCGCGGCGGCGGATTCCGTCGTCTGCTGGCGCGCGGGCGCCGCGCGGTCCCGCGGGAGGCGCCCGCATGAGCGCCTCGGTGTTGCGCCTGCGCCAGGTCACGCGCCATTTCGGTGGGGTCCACGCCGTCGATGGCGTGGACCTCGACGTCGCCGCCGGCGACCTCTACGGGCTGATCGGGCCCAACGGCGCTGGCAAGACGACCGTGATCGACCTCATCAGCGGGTTCCAGCCGGTCACCTCGGGGACTGTCGAGGTCAATGGCACTGATGCCACGCACTGGCCGGCCCATCGCCGGGCCTCCGCGGGGGTGGCGCGCACCTTCCAGACCGTTCGCCTTTTTCGCACCATGACCGCGCTGGAGAACGTGCTGGTGGGGATGCACCCGCGCCGGCGCAACGACATCATCGGCCAGGTCCTGGTGCTGCCCGCGCTGCGCCGGGAGCAGCGGGTGCGGCTGGATGAGGGCCGCCAGCTGCTGGCCCGGGTCGGGCTCGAGGCGCAGGCCGACCGGCCTGCGGGAGAGATGGCCTATGCCGACCAGCGCCGGCTGGAGATCGCTCGCGCCCTGGCCCTCCGTCCCGGGCTGCTGCTGCTCGACGAGCCCGCCGCGGGCACCAACCCGACAGAGGGAGCGCAGCTGCAGGAGCTGCTCGTGGAGCTGAACCGTGGGGGCCTGACGATGATCCTGGTGGAGCATCACCTGCGGCTGGTGATGTCCACCTGCACCCGGGTGGCGGTGCTCGACTTCGGTCGCAAGATCGCCGACGGGCCGCCCGACCAGGTGGTGCGCCAGCCCGAGGTGATCGAGGCCTACCTCGGGCGTGAGGCGGCGGAGGAGGTCGCCACCTGAGCCTGTTGGAGGTGGACCACCTGGCGGTGGCCTACGGCGCGATCGAGGCGGTCCGCGACGTCAGCCTGCGCGTCGAGGAGGGGGAGCTGGTGGCGCTGATCGGGGCCAACGGCGCGGGCAAGACCACCACCCTGGCGTGCCTCAGCGGCCTCCTCAAGGCGCGGGCCGGGACGATCACCTTCGATGGTCGCGACGTGCGCCGGATGCACCCGCCAGCGGTCGTCAAGGCCGGCCTCGTCCAGGTGCCCGAGGGGCGGGAGATCTTCGCCCGCATGACCGTCGGCGAAAACCTCTCGCTGGGCACCTGGCACCGCCGGGACCGGGCCGCGGTGGTGCGGGAGACCGCCGAGCTGATGGACCGCTTCCCCATCCTGGGCTCGCGACGTGATCAACCGGCCGGCCTGCTCTCCGGCGGCGAGCAGCAGATGCTGGCGATCGCCCGCGGGCTGCTGGCGGCGCCGCGCCTGCTGCTGCTCGACGAGCCCTCCCTGGGTCTCGCGCCACAGCTGGTTGACGAGGTCTTTGCCATCGTCGCCGGCCTCAAAGACGCGGGCCGGACCATCCTGCTGGTGGAACAGAACGCGCTGCGAGCGCTGCGCGCCGCCGACCGCGGGTATGTCATCGCCGAGGGTGAGACGACCCTGAGCGGCACCGGGAAGGAGTTGCTCTCTGATCCCGGGGTGCGGGCTGCCTACCTCGGGCTCTGAGGCGGTCGCTAGAATGCGTCCGGGCCCGTAGCTCAGCTGGGAGAGCGCTGCGTTCGCATCGCAGAGGCCGTCGGT
>DAINSI010000039.1:0-22437 GCA_036741395.1 Candidatus Dormiibacterota bacterium | reverse complement strand
GTGTACGTCCTCGACGGCAACGGGCAGGTCCTCCCGGGTTTCCCGGTCACTCCCGACCCGGCGCTGTCGCCGGTCAGCAACGAGAGCAAGCTCAATCATCAGCAGAAGGGCGACACCGCGTCGCCCGCGCTGGGACACCTCGATGACGCCCACCCCGACCAGCTGGACATAGTGCTGGGGGCGCTGGACCAGCGGCTCTACGTCTGGCGACCGGACGGGGTCTTGCTGCCCAGCTTCAACGGCGGCCGCCCCAAGGAGCTGATCGACACCACCGTGCCCCTCGCCAACCGCCAGTTCGCGCAGATCACCTCCACCCCCGCGGTGGGGCCGCTGACCGGGGATGGCCACGACCAGGTCGTGGTTCCCACCACCGAGTACTACGCCCCCGCGACGCAGGACATCAACGCCCTTAAGACCGCCCTCATCACCTCGCTCAAGCCGAGCGGTTCAGGCACCCTGGTCGACGCCGCCGCGATCGCGGTTCTGCAGCAGGTCGTCGGGGTCTCCAACCGCACCTACGCGGTTGACCGGCAGGGCGCCATGATTCCCGGCTGGCCGGTCTCGGTGACCGGGCTGGTCCCCGACCTGCTGGCCCCGGTCGGCACCGTGCCGGCCCTGCTGGGCGACTTCGGGAGCGGGCCGAGGGCGGTGCTCAGCCTGCTCAGCGCACCGACCTACACCTACAAGGGTGACGGCACCGTGGACACCGGCCTGTCGGTGCAGCAGGGTGCCGCGGCGGGGACCACCGACCGCAGCATCAGCCTCGATGCCCTGGGCCACGGCGCCATCGGGGACATCAGCGGCACCGGCCCGGGGATATTCGAGGGCGGAATCTCGGCCAACGGGCTGGTCAACCTGCTGCTGGTCGGGCAGAACCTTCCGTTCGACCACCTGATCAGCGGCTGGGACCCGCGCACCGGGTTGATGTACCCCACGTTCCCGCAGAAGATGGAGGACTTCTCGGCCTTTGTCGAGCCCGCGGTCGCGCCGGTGGGGGACCCGCTGGGTAACAGCGTGATCAGCGGCAGCGGGCTGTACCTGGTGCACGCCTATGACATCGCCGGCCAGGAGGCCCCCGGCTTCCCCAAGTTCACCGGGGGCTGGGCCAGCCAGGCGCCGGCGCTGGCCGACCTCGCGGGAAAGGGCACGCTCGACCTGCTCATCGGCACCCACGAGGGCTGGCTCTACCAATGGAGCACCACCGGCGCGGCCTGCGGTAACAGCCAGTGGTGGTCCAACCACCACGACGAGTGGAACAGCGGGGCCTACGGCAAGGTCACCCGTCCGCCCGGCGCGATAACCGACTTCCACCTCGGCGGTCCCAACAACCTCACCGCCGGGTTCACCTGGTCGGGGGCGGAGTTCGCCTGCGGCACGGCGACCTCGGCCGACATCCGGGTCAGCAACTCACCGATCACCCCGGGCAACTTCGCCCAGGCCGCCGAGGCCAGCGGCCTGGTGCCCGGCGGTCCGGGCAGCGCCGGAAGCCAGGCGGTCAGTGCGGGATCGGGTGCCTGTCTGTACGTCGCGCTACAGGTTCGCAACAGTGCCGGACTGCGCTCACCGCTGGCGGAGGCGGTGCGCGGCATCGGCTGCGCGCCCGTGCCCAACCAGCCGGGGATCACGCCCGCTGGGATTACCGTGCCCATCACCTTGCCCAACACTGCAATGGATCCGGCCGCGCTCGAGGCGGTGCTCCTGGGGCTGGTGATGGTGGGGGTCCTGGCGGTACGCCGCCGCCGCGGAGCCGGCTAGCTCTCGCTACCGCTGATCGATTGACCTGGCGAGGAGCTACCGCTCCTCGATTGACCTGACGAGGAGCTACCGCTCCTCGATCTCGATCTTCTCCATCTTGTCGCCCTGGCGGAGCTGCTTGACGACGTCCATCCCGTCGACCACGTAGCCGAAGAGGTTGTAGCTGGGGGCCAGCTTGTGCTGGCAGTCGCTGTTGCAGATGAAGAACTGGCTGCCGTTGGTGTTGGGCCCGGCGTTGGCCATGGCCACCGCGCCCTCGCGGTAGCTTCCCTGGACCGGCTCGTCGTCGAACTGGTAGCCGGGGCCCCCTGAGCCGCTGCCGGTGGGGTCCCCACCCTGGATGACGAAGTCCGCGACGTAACGGTGCCAGGTCAGGCCGTCGTAGTAACCCTGCCGTGCCAGGTTGACGAAGTGATTGACGCTCACCGGTGCCAGCGAGGGCATCAGGTCCATGACCACCCTGCCCTTGTTGGTGTCGATGGTCGCCCGATAGGTCTTGGCGTTGTCGATGTTCATCTCTGGTCTCTCAGGCATTTCTCTCCTTTATCAGCTGCAGGAATTCGCCGCGGGTGCGGGCATCCTGCTTGAACCTTCCCAGCATGCAGCTGGTCACCGCGAGGCTGGCCTGTTTCTCGACGCCCCGCATCATCATGCACAGGTGGTGGGCCTCCATGACCACGCCCACCCCCTTGGGCTGAACCGCCTGCTGGATCGCCCCCGCGATCTCCGCGGTGAGGCGCTCCTGCACCTGCAGCCGCCGGCTCAGCGAGTCCACCACACGGCCCAGCTTGCTCAGTCCCACGATTTTGCCATCGGGGACGTAGGCGATGTGGCAGCGGCCGTAGAACGGCAGCATGTGGTGCTCGCAGAGGGAGTAGAACTCCAGGTCCCGCAACAGCACCATCTGGTCCACATCGGAGGGAAACAGCGCGCCGCGCAGGATCTCGACGGGGTCCTGGCGGCTGCCATTGGTGAGGAACTGGAGCGAACGCGCCACCCTTGAAGGGGTCCCCGCCAGCCCGTCGCGGGAGGGATCCTCGCCGAGTTGCAGGAGCAACTCCCTGACCAGCTCCTCGAGCCTGGGTGCGGCCTCGGGGAGGCGCTCCGCGGTCATCAGGGCAGTCTACGAGGCCTGGCCGGGCGCGCCCGGGGTGACCGGGCTCAGGGGCACGAGGTCGGACTCGCCGGGCTGATGGCCGCGGGGATGCTCCAGGAGGTAGATCCCCAGCAGCACCAAGGCCATGGAGTTGATCGCGACGGCGACCGTGAGCGTGAACTCGGAGAGGTTGCGGTGGAAGAACCCCAGGCCGCCGAAGAAGGCGAGCGCGCCGAAGGCCATGGCGAATACGAAGCGCCGGCGGTGCACCGCGACGAAGTAATACACGAGGACATTGGCGATGGCCAGGCCGAGCATTGCCATCGCGTAAATACCCAGGTTGCGTCCGATCTGCTGGAACTCGGCCTTGCGCAGCAGTAGCCTGATCACCAGTTCCGGGAAAAGCAAATACACCGTCACGACCAACAGGCCGCCGGCCAGCACCAGGCCCAGCGAGAGGTTGACCACCTTGTGCGCGGTTTTCCCCTCGGCGTGGAGCGCGGCAACGCGCGGGAACATCACCGCGGAGATGCTGATGGTGCCGAAATAGAGGATCTTTCCCAGCAGCGACATGCCGCTGTAGAGGCCGGCCTCGAAGTTGGGCAGGAAGTACTTCGCGAGGAGGACGTCCATGTTGAAGAAGATCGTGATGACGGCCAGGCCGGCGCCCGCGGCGACGGCGCTGCGAACGACGCCGGCGAGGCCCAGCCGCGCGTGGTGACCCCCGTGGGGAAGCCGGCGCAATGAAAGTGCCGCGAAGAGATTGCAGAGCGTGAGCGCCAGCACGATGGCCATCGTCGCCCCCACCGCGCGGAGGTGGAAATGGAGCAGCACGGGGAGAAAGACCAGCGTGGTCGACCCGTAGGTGACGAAGTTGAAGGACAGGGGGATGAAGCGCTGCTCGCCCTGCAGTACACCACGCGCCATACCCACCAGGAGGTTGAGCGGCACCGTCGCCGAGAGGATCAGCAGCGGGCCCAGTCCGATCCCGAGCGCGCGGTGGAGCAGCGGCGTGACCAGGATGAACAGCACCATCCCGGCGCCGCCGATCAGGGTGGCGTAGATCGTGAGATCGCGGCTGACCCGCTGAACCTCCGAGTGCAGATTCTGGGCGGCCAGCGGGGCGGCGATCCGCGCGGCCACCGCCATGGCCACGAAATGGAGGATCTGGATGATGTAGAAGATCGCGATGAGGCTGGCGACCTCCGCGAACTGCGAGGGTCCGAGGGCCCCGGCGAGCAGCGCCTGGAACGCGTACCCCGCCAGGCCGGCGAAGAAATTGCCCGCGAAGTAGACCAGGTTGTTGAGGATGAAGGGGTCACGCAACTGGGCCGGAAGGCGCTGCATGGGTGGCGATAGCGAGAGCCTCTCGACCGCGGTCGGCGACATGTCCGGGCAATCATAGGGAGCGGGCCGCGGCCCCTGGCCACACTAGAATCGGGGTCGATGACGGACGAGCCGTTTCCCATCAGGCGGGTCATGGCGGTCGGCGCCCACCCCGACGACGCCGAGTTCGGATGCTTCGGGACCCTGGCACGGTTGGTGCAGGATGGGGTCGACTGCACGCTGGTGGTGGTGACCAACGGCAACGCGGGGGGCGAGGGCGACCGCACCCACGAAGAGTTGGCCAGGGTTCGCGTCGAGGAACAAGCCGCGGCGGCGCGGGTGATCGGCGTGGAGCGGATCATCAACCTGGGCTACGAGGACGGGTACGTCACCCCCTCGCTGGAGCTGCGCAAGGACCTTGCCCGGGTGATCCGCCAGCATCGACCCGACCTCGTCATCACTCACAACGCGGTCCGCAACTACGGTTTCATAGGGGGCAACCACCCCGACCACCTGGCCGTCGGTGAGGCCACCCTGGCGGCGATCTACCCCACGGCCCGCAACCCCATGGCCTTCCCCGAGCTGCTGGAAAAAGAGGGCCTCGAGAAGTGGGTCGTCAACTGGGTCTACCTGATCAGCGCGGCGCTCGAGAAGCCCAACCATTGGGAGGACATCACCGCCACCCTCGACAGCAAGGTCGAGGCGCTGATGGCCCACAGGAGCCAGCTCCCCCCCGAGGTGGCCGACTGGGTCCGGATGATGGCCGCCGACTCGGCGGGCCGGGCCAAGAAGCACGGCGGCCTGGACCACCAGGCTAGTGAGGAATTCCTCAAGATGTTCACCGGCGAGCTGCGCAGCGAGGGAGGCCGCGAGATGGCCCAGCGCGAGCGTGAGCGCGCCCGCAACGCGGCGAGATAGGGCCCAACGCCGGCGGCCGCCTCAGCGCGGGCGATCAGTCCAGCAGCAGGGGGACGTCCTTCAGCGGCGTCGTGCTGCCGTACTCGAAGGCGCAGGCCGCGTTGGCCGTGAGCTCCTCCTCGAGCCGCCAGGCGCTCTTCCCCGACGACCGCCGGTAGCGGCGCAGGGTGATGTCCGCCAGCTCGGAGTGGTAGCAGTACACCGGCCGCCCCGAGGGGTCGTGGTACGTGATCCCGATGAGGTCCTCGCGCGCCGGCGTGACCACGCCAAAGAGACGTTCGCGGGCGTACTCGGCATCGAACTCCCAGCGATCCGGCGAGTGCGAGGTGACCGGCCGGAAGAGGTCCAGGGTCCGGGTCCGAACCAGGGGCGAATCGCCCCCGAGCAGCGCCAGCGAGGTGATCGTCCGAGGGGGCAACTTCGGCCACGCCGCGACCCCGGTGAAGGCCCGCCCGCTGCCCAGGTGTTTGCACTCCGCCCAGTGCCAGCGGTCGCTGTGCTTGGCGCCGAACACGTGCGCCTGCTCGCCCATCCAGCCGTCGACCTGCACCGTGCGGCCGCCCTCGGTGATCTCGCCGGTGACGCGAAGCAACGGCTTCGGTTCCTGGAAACAGGTCGCGATCCGGGCACCCCACTCGGGGGTCGGCGTGAACCCGGGCAATTGCGAATCGAAATGCAGTCTCCAGGTGACCTCCCCGTCGGCGTCCTCGAGGTGTCCGCTGCAGCCGCCCTCACCGAGCCGGTTGCCGGCGATCTCGACGCTGAACGGGGAGGAGGTGGCCACCAGCTCGCCGATCGGGAAGGTGGTGCGCAGCGCCCGGTTGCGGGGGGACAGCGACCGATCGGTGCGCATGAACCAGGCCTGGGCGAAGGGCTCACGGGCTTCGTCCGTGGGCGCCACCATGCTGTAGCGGATCCAGTACCCCGCCTTCACCTCGGGACTGTTGAAGGCCACGAACCAGCCCTCGTAGTGGCCCCGGCGGCCGGGGCGCCAGCGCATCTGGTTTCCGCTCATATCATTGGCTCCCGAACTGAGTCGGGCCGGGAAGGGGTCTCCGGTCCGCGGCGTTAATAGGTCTCGTAACGATCACCCCCACAGCGCGAGGAAACAATGTCAGCCGATACCAAATACGACGTGATCATAGTGGGGGCAGGCCCCGCCGGCCTGGCCGCCGGCCTTTACGCCGGGCGCATGGAGCTGAAGGTCCTGGCGCTGGAGGCCAAGGCCCCCGGCGGCGAGCTCCTCAACACCCTCGACATCGAGGACTATCCCGGCTTTGAGCACATCACCGGCCAGGAGCTCTCCGACAAGATGGAGTCGCACGCCAAAAAGTTCGGGCTCGAGATCGAGTACGACTCCGTCAAGGAGATCTACAAGGAGGGTGATGACGTCGTCGTCATCACCGACCTCGACAAGGAGTACCGGGTCCCCGCGGTGATCGTGACCTCCGGCGGCGCGCCCAAGAAGCTGGGCGTGCCCGGGGAGGAGGAGTATGCCGGCCGTGGGGTGAGCTATTGCGCGATCTGCGACGGCGCCTTCTTCAAGGGAAAGGAGGTCGCGGTCGTGGGCGGGGGCGACAGCGCGGTCGAGGAGGGCACCTTCCTGACGCGCTACGCCAGCAAGGTCCACCTGATTCACCGGCGCGACGAGTTCCGCGCCCAGGCCGTGGCCGTGGCACGGGCCAAGGAGGACCCCAAGGTGCATTTCATCTTCGACACCGTGGTCGAGGAGATCGACGGCAGCGGCAACCCCGAGGAGGGCGGTGCCGTGAAGAGCCTGCAGCTCAAGAACCTCAAGAGCGGCAAGACCTCCACTCTCAACGTCGCCGCGGTCTTCCCCTTCGTCGGATTCCTGCCCAACAGCAACATCTTCCGCGACCACATCGAGCACGACGAAGAGGGCTACCTCTACACCGACACCAACATGGCCACCAATGTCGAGGGCATCTTCGCGGCAGGAGATGTGCGTCACCAGCTGACCAAGCAGATCACCACCGCCGTCGGTGACGGCACGACCGCCGTGGTCGCGGTGACCAAGCTCCTTGCCGAGCGCAAGCAGGCGCGCAAGGCCCAGCAGGTCAACGTCTGAGCGCCCGGGTCCCGGACACACGTTGAAGTTCGTCCGCGCCTCAGCTCCGGCGGCGGCGCACGCCGACCTCCTGGTTCTCCCCGTGGCCGAGGGCATGCGCGCCTCGAAGGCCTACGCGGAAATCGACAGCCGTCTCGAGGGGGCGCTGGCCCGTGCCGAGAAACGCGGGTTCAAGGGTGGCTTCGCGGCGACCGTGGTGTTCGACACAATGGGGCGGCTGCCCGCCGAACGCGTCGCGCTCCTGGGGTTGGGCGACGCCGGGGTGATCGACCGGACCCGCCTCAACCACGCCCTCGAGATGGGTCTTCGCCAGTCCGGCTCGCAGCTGCCGCAAAGCCTGGCGATCGCCTGGACCGCCGAGTTGGGACCGCAGGTCGATGCCACCGCGCTGGCCGGCGCCACGGTCGAGGGCGCGATCCTTGCCGCCTTCACCGAGGCCACCCACAAGAGCGGCAAGGCGCCCCGGCGCACCACCGTCGCCTCGGTCACGCTGGCCGGCTTCCCCAGGGTCGCGGCGGCGGCGCTGGAGCGCTCCGTGGTCCTCGCCGAGGAGACCTTCGAGGCCCGCGGCCTGGTCAACCTGCCCGCGCTGGAGCTGTACCCCGAGGCCTTTGCGGCGATCGCCCGCAAACGTGGCCGGGCCGCCGGGTTGCGCGTCGAGGTGCTGGACCAGCATGAGCTGAAGCGGCGCCGCTACGGGGCGCTGCTGGCGGTGGGCATGAGTTCATCCCGGCCCCCCCGACTGGTCGTTCTGCGGCACGGTGGCACCCGGCGCGGCACCGCGGCGCGCCCATTGCTGGCCCTGGTCGGCAAGGGCGTGACCTTCGACACCGGTGGAATCTCGATCAAACCGGCCGCCGAGATGGGTTACATGAAGGGCGACATGGGCGGCGCGGCGGCGGTGCTCGGCGCCCTGACCGCCATCGCGCGCCTGGGACTGGACGTCGACGTCGTCGGCGTCCTCTGCCTGGCCGAGAACATGGTCTCCTCCACCGCGATGCGCCCCGGCGATGTCGTCACCAGCGCGTCAGGCAAGACCATCGAGGTCACCAACACCGACGCTGAGGGCCGCATGGTGATGGCCGATGGGATGCACCACGCCGTCAAGCTGGGGGCCACCCACGTCCTCGACATCGCCACCCTCACCGGTGGCCAGCGCATTGCCCTGGGCCCGGTGGCGGCCCATGTCCAGGGCAGTGATCGCGGTTTCACCGATCGCCTCGCGCGGGCTGCCGACGCCGCCGGGGAACGCATCTGGGAGATGCCCTGCTTCCCCGAGTACCGCAGCATCATCGACAGCCCCATCGCCGACCTGATGAACTCGACGGCCCGGGACGGGATGGCGATCACATCGGGGCTGTTCATGCGTGAGTTCGCGGCCGGGCTGCCGTGGATCCACGTCGACATGGCGGCGCCCAGCTGGAACCGGGTGAGCGCGATCAGGGAGATGCCCAAGGGGCCCAGCGGCTTTGGCGTCCGCATCCTCACGAACCTGGCGGAGCTGATGGCGACGGGGGCGCGCAGGGCCGGCGACCGCCGATCATCCTGATAGATTCGGCCGGAAATAAGGAAGGAGGGGTGCGGTGTTGTTGATGGTGGAAGAACTGAACTGATGACTACTTATCGTGACGTCCTGGCGCAGGCCAAGCGAGAGATCAGGGAAGCCTCCTCGGAGGAGGTAAAAGACCGCCTCGAGCAGCCTGCACCCCCTGTCCTGATCGACATCCGCGAGCCCGACGAGACCGACCAGGGGATCATCCCCGGCGCGGTCGTCATTCCCCGCGGTTTCCTCGAGATGCGCATCGAGGACAAGGTGCCCGAGCGCGACCAGCCGGTGGTGCTGTACTGCGCCGGTGGCAGTCGCTCCGCGCTGGCCGCGAAGGCGATGCAGGAGCTGGGCTACACCGACGTCACCTCGATGTCCGGCGGGTTCAGCGGCTGGAAGGAGCGCGGTTTCAAGTTCAACGTGCCCCAGTCGCTGAAGCCCACCCAGTTTGCCCGTTACAGCCGCCACACCCTCCTGCCGGAGGTGGGCATTCCCGGCCAGCTCAAGCTGCTCGACGCCAAGGTGCTGCTGATCGGCGCGGGCGGGCTCGGTTCCCCGGCTGGGGTCTACCTCGCCGCGGCCGGCGTCGGCCAGCTGGGGATCGTCGACTTCGACGTCGTCGACGAGTCCAACCTGCAGCGCCAGATCCTCCACACCACCGACCGCATCGGCATGGCCAAGACCGAGTCGGCGGCGATCGCCATCCGCGCCATGAACCCCGACGTCAAGGTGGTGCAGTACAACACCCGCCTCGACTCGACCAACGTCTTTGACGTGATCGGGCCGTACGACATCATCGTGGACGGCTCCGACAACTTTCCCCTGCGCTACCTGCTCAACGACGCCGCCGTCTTCACCGGCAAGACCATCGTGCACGGCAGCATCTTTCGTTTCGACGGCCAGGTCACAGTACTCGATCCCAGGCGCGGCGGTCCCTGCTACCGCTGCCTCTTCCCCGAGCCCCCCGACCCCGATTCCGACATGGCGCCCAACTGCGCCGAGGCCGGCGTCCTGGGCGTGCTGCCGGGGACCGTGGGGATCATCCAGGCCACCGAGACGGTGAAGCTGATCCTGGGCATCGGCGAGCCGCTGGTCGGCCGCCTGCTGATGTACGACGCCCTGGACATGACCTTCCGGAACTTCAAGGTCCGCAAGGACCCGAACTGCCCGGTGTGCGGGGAGCACCCGACGATCACCGAGCTGATCGACTACGAGGCGTTCTGCGCGATGCCCAGCGCTGCTCGCAACGGCCATGGCGCCATCACCGCCGTCGCAGCGCCTTAGCCGGGATCCACCGAGCCGAACTTGTATCTCGGGCGCTGGGCGCCCGATCCGGGCGTCACCGGCTTCGCCCGCTTCGCGGGGTTGCGCGCCTCCTTCCCGCACCCATTGGTGCGCTCAGTCCGGTGCTCACCCGTCTCCTTCGGATCGAACACCCATCATCCCGACCTTCGGCGTCCGGATCGGTGGATCCCGGCTTAACCCTCGCGTCCGCGGGTCAACCACGGTGGTGATCACCTGGGGTCTGCGGCATGATGGCCCGTCCTAGACTCCAACCTGTGGCACCCGTCCCCGCTGGGCTCTCGACAGAGACCGTGGTCGAGCTGGCACTGGCCGCGGGCTGGATCGCCGCCGGCACCAGCCCGGTCGGCCCTAGAACACCAGGGCAGTATCCCGGTCGACCTCAGGCCCCTGATGGGAACGTGGATATTCGGCTGCGACCTCTGCCAGGAAGCGTGTCCGATCAACCAGCGCCTGGCACCGGCGGCCGGCCCGGACCGCGGGGCGTCCGTGGATGGCGGGCCAGTGACGTTTCCGGACCTGTCCGGGAGTCGGCGGCCTGGGCGCTGGGTCGCCTGGGGTCAGCTGCCCTCGGTCAGTAACCTGGCCTGGTACAGGTTGTGCCAACCCAACAGGTGCGCGGCGGTGATCTCGCGCTGGCGCCAGAGATGGCCCAGGTACCCGATTGGGGCGACCTGACAGGTGCGGCAGCCGCAGCCGGCCATCAGCGCGCCCGCGGTGGCCGCGTCCCCGGCCGAGTTGATGTCGGACCAGGCTGCACCGTCCCAGTAGCGCCCGTCGGCGGCGGCATCCGCGGGGACGGAGCTGGCGACCCAGGCCCGCCCCGGTATGGCCTCGGTGCAGGATCGCCACCAGGTCACCTCGATGCCCTCACCGGCCAGGTCGACGACGGTCTCGGCGCCCAGGTCGCGCGCCGCGCTCTCCAGCGCGGCAACGCTGAACTGGTGTTTCGAGCCGTCGAGCGGCGACAGCAGCGTCAGCGCGTCGCCCTCCTCACGCACCACCACCGGGAGGCCCCGCCCGCGCCACCCGATGGCCCCGGCGCGCTCCGGCCGGTCATCGGCGCTGAGCTTCAGGGCGACGATCCGTTCCCGCCAGCCGCAGAACGCGGCCAGGCCGCCGGCAGCCGCCAGGACCGCGAGCCCCGGCGAGACCGCGAGTTCGTAAATGTTCACGGCGGCGACCTCAACCTGGAGCTCGCGGAGATCGGCCGGACCCAGGCTGCCGGCGGAACCGCCCTCCAGCAGCGGCAGGTAACGCCTGTCGGGAGCGATCAGGTCAGCGTGGCCTCGGCCTCGTCGAGGGCTCCCAGGAGTTCCTCGACGATGCCCCCGGTCGCGCCCCAGATGATCGCGCGCCCGAACTTGTAGTAGGGGAGGGGGATGGGCACGTTGAAGCCCGGCACGCGGCCGCGGTGGCGGTTGCGCTTGACCCGGAGATCGTCCAGGGGGATCTCGAGGATCTCCTCCACCTCGAAGGTCTGGGGCACGAAAACCGGGTCGGGATCGACCAGCCAGCCGACGAAGGGGCTGACCACGAAATTGCTGACGAAGGTGTCGAACGGTTTCAGGGCACCCAGCGGGACCACGCGCGAATCGTCGATGCCGAGTTCCTCGCGGGCCTCCCGCAGCGCCGTCTGGTGCAGGTCGCGGTCGGCGGGCTCGCCCGAGCCCCCCGGGAAAGCGACCTGTCCCTTGTGCGTGGGAACGTGGTCGGTGCGACGAAAGAACACCAGGTGCAGCTCCCCCGCGCGTTGGTAGAAGAGCGCCAGGACGCCGGCTGCCCGGCGCTTTGGCGAACCCTTGAAGTTGTACCCCCCCGCGCGCCCGTCCAGGACCGTGGCCAATGCCCGCAACAGCGGCGGCACCGCGGTGCCCTCCGGGTTCGGCAGCGGTGCGGCGGCGTCCACCGGACGAATGTTACGGCTGTCGCCGGCCCCTCCCGGGCGGCATAATCCGAAGGTGTTGCAGACCTACGTCGAAGCCGACTACACCGCCGCCGAGCGCGCCGTCCTTGATCGCCATTTCACCTCGATCGATGGTCCCGCGGCGGTGCTGGTCAACCTGCCGGACGTCACCAGGGCCGCGCTCTTCGCCCGCTACAGCCGTACCGCCAAACCACTCAAGCGGGTCTTCCTGGACGAGTTCCACCGCGAGGGCGAGGCGGCGCTGGCCAGTGGCGAGGTCGGACTCGAACGCGCATCCGACCTCTTCAGCCGGGTGCTGGCGGACTATGGCGATGATTCGGTGGCCCAGCTGGCGGGCGTCCACGTCAGCTGCGAGCAGGTCAGCAACCTCTTGACCAAGGTGCTGGAGCGGGGCCGCCTGATGGGGTACCTCGAGCAGTCCACCCGCTACGTCTTCTACGGCGACCGGCCGGGCGGCCGCTACCGCTACCACCGCGACCCCGAGGTCTTCTCCGGGCCCCTTGCGGGGAAGGTGGAGGCGGCCCTCGATGGTCTCTTCGACACCTACTGCCTGGTCAACGACGCCGTGCGCGAGATGCTCCAGCGCGACGTCCCGCCGGATGACGCCGCTGCCCGCCGCGCCGCCCGCGCCGCGGCGCTGGATGTCGCCCGGGGCCTGCTGCCGGCGGCGACGGTGTCCAACGTGGGGATGTTCGGCAGCCCCCAGGCCTACGAGCAGCTGATCCTGCGGATGCGCTCCCACGAGCTCCCCGAGGCGCGCGCCTATGCCGAACTGCTCCTGCCCGAGCTCATGAAGGTCATCCCGGACTTCCTCACCCGCCTCGACCGCCCTGAGCGCGGCGGCGTCTGGGTGGATTACCGCCGGGACAGGACGGGGGCGCTGGAGTCGATCGCCGCCGAGATGGATGGGCAGATCAGTTTCGGCCGCCCCGGGCCCCTCGCCAGTACCGAGACCCGGCCCGAGTACAGCGAGGGTGTGCGCCTGCTGCGCTGGACCCCGGACGCCGAGGACGAGATCCTCGCCAACGCGCTCTTCGCCCACAGCCACCGGCCCCTGGACGTCCTGCGTAAGCATGTCGCGGCGCTGCCGCTGGACCGGCGCCAGGACCTCTTTCGGGCGGCGGTGGGCACGCGCCTGAATCGCCGCCATCACCCCGGCCGCGAGTGGGAGGCGGCCGAGTACGAGTTCGAGATCATCTCCGACTACGGTGCCTTCAGGGATCTCCAGCGTCACCGTCTCCTGACCATCGAGTGGCAGCGCCTCACGCCCAACCTGGGCTACGCCGTGCCCGCGGAGGCCGACGCCGCCGGGGTGGGGGAGGCATGGCGGACGGCCGTCGACCGCGCCGAGGACGTCTACCAGGAAGTGGCCGCGGAGTACTCGCCGGCGCAGGCCTCGTACCTGGTGTCCATGGGGCACCGGCTGCGGTACGTGATGCGGATGAACGCACGGGAGGCGATGCACCTGGTGGAGCTGCGGAGCTCACCACAGGGGCACCCGAGCTACCGGCGGGTTGCCCAGCAGATGCACGGCCTGATCCGGGACGTCGCCGGCCACCAGCTCATCGCCGGCGCGATGAACTTCGTCAACCAGGACGACGTCCACCTGGGGCGGTTGGAAGCCGAGAAGCGCCTCGAGGGCCGCCCACCGGCCTCCTGAGGCCTGCCACCCGCCTGCTCAGGCCTGCCCTTTAGACTCCCTCACCGATGTTCGCGATCCAGGTCTTCAACACCCTCGGCCGTCAGAAGCAGGCCTTCGAGCCGCGCGTTGCGGGCGAGGTTTCCATGTACTCCTGCGGGCCGACGGTCTACAAGTACAACCACATCGGCAATTTCCGCAGCTACCTGATGGCCGACTTCTGGGTCAGGGCGCTCGATTACCTGGGGCACCGGGTCACCCAGGTCCAGAACATCACCGACGTCGGTCACCTCATCGGCGACAGCGACGACACCGGGGAGGACAAGGTGATGGCGGCGGCGCGCGAGGAGGGAAAGCCGCCCGACCAGATCGCCGACTTCTACACCGCGGCGTTCATCGAGGACCGTGACCTGCTGCGCATCCGGCCGGCCGACCACCAGCCGCGGGCGACCAGGTTCATCGACGAAATGGTCGACCTGATCCAGAAGCTGGAGCAGGGGGGGCACACCTACGAGAGGGGCGGCAACGTCTTCTACGACGTCACCACCTGGCCTAGCTACCCCAGCCTGTCGGGCAACAGCCTGGACCAGCTGGAGACCGGCCATCGAATTGCGGCCGACCCCGACAAACGCCACCCGGCCGACTTCCTGCTCTGGAAGGCGGGAGAGCAGCGGCGGCTGCAGATCTGGGACTCGCCCTGGGGCCCCGGGTTCCCCGGCTGGCACATCGAGTGCTCCGCGATGTCGCTGCACTACTTCCCCGAGGGCTTCGACATCCACACCGGGGGGGTCGACAACATCTTCCCGCACCACGAGGACGAGATCGCGCAGTCGGACGCGATCCTGGGCCATCAGGCGGTCAGGTACTGGATCCACGGGGATTTCCTGCAGTTGGACGGCCAGAAGATGGCCAAGTCGACGGGAAACATCATCCGCATCGCCGACCTCACCGGCATGGGTTTCGACCCCCTGGCGTATCGCTTCCTGTGCATGGGCGCGCGCTATCGCGTCAAGCTGTCGTTCACCGAGGAGGTGCTGGGAGCTGCCCAGAGGGGCCTCAACTCGATCCGCCAGCGCGCCTCGCGCCTGCCCCTTGCCAAGGCACCGGCGGGCGGTGACGGGGCGGCGTTCGGCCAGCGCTTCAGCGCAGCGCTCAGCGACGACCTCGACCTGCCACTGGTTTCGAGCCTGCTCCAGGAGCTGCTGAAGTCGGCCGTCACGGACGCTGAGAAGCGCTGGCTGCTCGAGGACTGGGACCGCGTCCTCCAGCTGGACCTCACCGTCGCCCCGCGCCAGTCCGAGGAGCAGGCGCCGCCGGAGGCGCTGGACCTCGCCCGGCAGCGCGACGCCGCCCGCGCCGCCAAGGACTGGACTCAGGCTGACGCGCTTCGCGCCAGCCTCGACGCCCTGGGATGGATCGCAGAGGACACGGCCGACGGAACCAGGCTGCGGCCCAAGAGTTGAGCAGACCGCCCGCCCCCGCGCTGAGCCCGCGCCAGCGCGAGACCCTCGAACTGCTCGCCACCACGCTCCTGCCCTCGGGCGTCGGCGAAGTTCCCGGCGCCGCCGAGCTGGGTCTGTGTGACCGCATCGACGCCCAGGTGGGGGGGTACGACCGGGCCACCCGCGGGCTGATCAAGGCGATGATCTCCGGGTTCGACCTGATGGGGGTCGCGTCGCGCAACATGCGTTCGTTCCGGCGCATGAGCCCCCAGCAGCGACTCGATTTCCTCGACCAGCTGGAGACGGGCCGCATCGCCGCCCGGCGCGACCTCACCGTCGGGCTCAAGGCGCTGATCCAGCTTGCCTACTTCTCCACCCCCGAGGTCGCGAGCGCAATCGGCTATGACGGCAAGCCCCTGGTCCCCGTGGTCAAGGAGAAGGAGTCGACCCGGCTGCCGGCGATCGCCTTCCCCGACATCCAGGACGGCGCCCGCGACGAGGCCGACGTGGTCATCGTGGGTACCGGGGCGGGTGGCGCGGTGGCGGCGTACGAGCTCGCCGAGGCCGGCCTCTCGGTGATCCTGGTGGAGGAGGGGACGACCTATGTCCGCGAGGACTTCGAGAAGCCCCTGCTGGAGCGCCTCGGCAGTGCCTACCGCGACAACGGTCTGACGTTCACGGCGGGGAACGTGACGATCTCGCTGCCGATGGGCAAGGCCGTTGGTGGCACCACGGTCGTCAACTCCGGGACCTGCTTCCGCACCCCCGACTGGATCCTCGATAAATGGACCCGCGAGATGGGCGTCAAGGACACCGACCCCGAGACCATGGCCCCGCTCTTCGCGCAGGTCGAGGAGATCCTCAACGTCACCCCGGTCCCCGACGAGGTCTTGGGGGCCAACGGCGAGACCCTGCGCCGGGGCGCGCAGGCGCTGGGCTGGAAGGGCGGACCCATCCCGCGCAACATCCGCGGCTGTCACGGGTCCGGCCAGTGCGCCTTCGGCTGCCCCCGCGACGCCAAGCAGGCGATGCACCTGAGCTACCTGCCGATGGCCGTCCGTCGCGGCGCGCGGATCTACTCCAGCTGCCGCGTGGAGAAGGTGCGCACCGACGGGGTGCGCGCGACCGGCGTCTCCGTCCGCATCCTCGATCCCAACGGTGGGGGCAGCCGGGGAACGATGGAGATCCGCGGCCGCGCCGTGGTCGTCGCCGCGGGGGCGGTCTACACGCCGCTGCTGCTGGCGCAGAGTGGGCTGGGGGGGATCAGCCGCCAGCTCGGCCGCAACCTGCGCATCCACCCCGGTGCGGGCGCGCTGGCGCTGTTCGATGAGGACCTGCACGCCTGGAAGGGCACGATGCAGTCGTACGCCATCGACGAGCGGCTGGAGTCCGACGGCATCATCCTCGAGGCCACCATGCCCCCGCCCGGCATCTCCTACAGTGCCGGGGCGCTGCCCTTCTCGGGCGAGAAACTGGTCCGCCACGTCGCCGAGTACCCGCGCATGGCGGCGGTGGGGATGATGGTCTCGGACCACTGCTCCGGTCGCGTCCTGCGCCGTCCCGACGGGCGACCCCTGATGTACTACAACATCGGTGCCAGCGAAACCCGGCGCCTGGCCGAGGCGGTGGTCATGGCCGGCGAGCTCTACTTCGCGGCCGGCGCCAGGGAGTACTACCCGGTGGTGCACGGCTTCCCGGTGGTGCACTCGGTCGAGGAGCTGCGCAAGCTCGAGCCGTCCAAGGTGCGCGCCCGCGACCTCAAGTTGTCGGCGTACCACCCCATGGGCACCGCGCGCATGGGCGAGAACCCCCAGAGCGCCGTCGTCGACAGCTACGGCCGGTCATTCGCCTGCGAGGGCCTCTATGTCTGTGACGCCAGCGTGCTGCCCTCGTCCACCGCGGTCAACCCGCAGATGACGATCATGGCCACCGCCCACCGCATCGGCCGCCGCCTTGCCGCCGACCTTCTGGAGGGGCGCAGGAAGTAGACACAGTGCCGCGCCCAGGTTCCGGAGCATGAGCCAGATATTGCTCAGGATCGCAGAGGACCTCGGCTGGTCTGAGGACGAACCGCCGGCCTCCCCAGCGCCAAAGGGGGAGCTGCAGTAGCCAACGGAACTCGGCGACGGGCAGTTCCTCGACCGGCAACCTCAGCGACCAGAGCTGCCGGACGTCCCAGTCGAAGTCGGGGAAGACGCCGTCGAGGGCTGCGGGGGCGTTCTGTCGCAACTCGTCAAGCGCAACGTCAGGCGCGACCAGGTTGGCTTCGCCGCGGTCCGCCATCATCGTGCCATTCCGACCGAGGCCCTCGAGCTGCGCCTTTGGGGCGGCGGCCCATGCGGTGAGGCCGGCAGCAGTAGCCGCCGAGGAGTCAGATAGGGACCCGGTTCACCTTTCCTGAGCGGCAATGATCGCCGCCGCGTCAAGGAGATTCGGCGCCGAATGCGGCGCGTCAGGATGCTGGCTGCGAACGAGGATCGCAGGGATCTGCGCTCGCCGAGCGCCCGCGACATCCGCCTCGAATCTGTCGCCGACCATCCAGCGAGATTTTGGGTTGCCTGCTACTTCGAGGGCGCAGCGATAGGCGTTCGGGTGAGGCTTCTCGTATCCGATCGCGGCTGAGCACACGACGGACTCGATCAGTGCGCCTACGCCAAGGCAATCAAGGTTTTCGGCGAGTTCAGGAATGTTGTTCGAGAACACGATGTGTCGCCAACCGAGGCTGTTCAAATGCTCGAGAGCTGGCACGGTGTCATCGAACAGGCCCCATCGCGAGCCGTCGGCGTAGTAGCGGCCCGCTCGCTTTGCCAGTGCCGACGCTGTCTCCGCGAACCCCACGCCTTCGAATGCTGTCCGAAAGACCAGTTCGAGTTCGTCCCACCACTCGGTGGCCGTCTGTAGGTGGGTGTGAGAACGCTCGGGCGTACTCCACGGATAGCGGCCCCGTGTGAACGGCCGCAGCTCGGCGACGGTGACGTTATGACCTGGGTGCGACTCGTCAAGCGCTTCGACCAGGCACGCCGCCCACCCGCCTGGTCCATGTGGTCCGAAGCCCAGTGTGCCGTCAAAGTCCCAGAACACGACGCCCCTACTGGTCATCACTCGCTACCCCCTTCGCGCATGCGTCGCAGACCGGCCGAACAGCGCGCTGACGCGGGCACGGGCGGTTGCCGGCGTCGGTTCAAACGGCTGTTGAGTGATCTCTTCCGCGAGCGCGATGTAGCGCGACGCGGTGTCGATCCGGACATCGTCAGGCAGAGGAGGCGGATCGCCGTCGCCGCGGAAGCCGCGTTCGACAAACCACTCCCGAAGTGGTTCCTTGTCGAGCGCACGCTGATCCTTTCCGCCGGCGAACAGTTCGTCATAGGTGTCGGCGTACCAGAGCCGCGAGCTGTCGGGGGTGTGGACCTCATCGATCAATAAGAGCTCGCCGTCGAGCAGGCCGAACTCGTACTTGGTGTCGACAAGAATGAGTCCGCGGTCGGCGGCCACCTCCGTGCCCCGCTGGAACAACTCAAAGCTCAGCCCGGCGATACGGTCGAAAAGCGCTTCCTCGATCAGCCCTTCCTTGATTGCATCCCCGCGACTGATGTTGCGGTCATGCTCCTCGAGTTTCGTCGTCGGAGTGAGTATCGGCTTCACCAGCCGCTCGTTCTTTCGAAGACCTTCGGGCAGTTCGACGCCGGCGACCTCTCGCTGACCGGCCTCGTAGTTGAACCACAGAGATGTCTTTGTGACGCCGGTTATGTAGGCGCGGACAACGAACTCCAGGGCAACGAGGTTGCACTCGCGAACACGAACGACGTTCGGGTCGGGGATATCGAGGAGGTGGTTCGGAACGATGTCAGATGTGTTGTCGAACCAGAAGTTGGCGATGGCGTTCAGCGCCTGCCCCTTGAAGGGAATCGTTCCAACGACCCGGTCGAAGGCGGACTGCCGGTCGGTCGTGACAATCGTTCGAATCCCGTCTGCGACATAGCTATCGCGTACTTTGCCTCTGTGGGCCCGACCGACATCAACGAAATCCGTTCGGTCAAGGGTGCCTTCGAGCTCCTCGGCCATCCGTTCGTCAGATACCAGTCCAGCCTTCCCCAGCGGCAACTGGCCCTGGTTCAGCGCCGTCCGCGCCTGCGTGTACCGCTCCCCAGTCTCGCGTGCTCGCTTGCGCACCGCGCGCTTGAAGCTGCCCTTTCGGGTCATGACAAACCTCCTCGACATGCCTCCGTCCCCCAGCGACGCGGCACTCGAACAGGTCTGTATGCATTGGGCCTGAGGGTAGATTCCCCTTCGTCCTATCGAGGTCCCGACTGGGGCAGGTCCTCATAGGCTCGGCGCCAGCCCGACGCCGTCAACGGAATCATGCCGACTCATCCGGGGCTGTGTCAAGGCGGCGTCGACGCGGACCGCGCGAGCGCCTGCGTTTCCTCGCCCCTGACGGCTGCGACTGCTAACCCTGCTCTAGGTCCGGCGCTCCTTTCAGTCGTCCTAGCGATGGCGGTCGCGCCCGCGATGACGCTCGGAGTCGCGCCGCAGCTGCTCGCGCCTGCGGAGGTCCTCCTTGACGTCGCCATATCGCACCAGGGGGCGTCAGAGGTGGCCGAGCTCGCGCAGGCTGGTGCAGCGGCGGGCGGAGACCACCAAGTGGTCGAGCAGCTCAAGCCCGAGAAGGCGGGCCGCGGCCGCCAGCTGGCTTGTCACCTGGATGTCCTCGGGGCTTGGGGTGCAGTCACCCGAGGGGTGGTTGTGCACCAGGATCAAGGCGGCGGCGGGAAGCCGAAGGGCGGGTCCGAGCACGTCCCGGGGCTGGAGGACGCTTGCCCGCAGGCCGCCGATCGAGACGAGTTCCCGGTGCAGAGGGCGATTGCGCGAGTCGACCATTCGGGCCCCTGCCATCCTGCGACTGCGGCCCGCCGCTATCGGCCGGCGGGCAGCGGCTGCGAGGAGACCGGCTGCGACTGACGCATCTCGGTCGGGTGCTGGATTCGGTAGAGGGTTATCGTCGGGGGAACGGCGACGAAGCCATCGTCGGACCTGACCAGCTGCCAGCCACCCTCGTGCAACTTCCAGTGGTGGCGGTGACACAACAGGACCAGGTTTTCGAGCTCGGTCGGACCACCGCGGATCCAGTGCTTGAGGTGGTGTGACTGGGTCCACGACGCGGTTCGCTCGCACCCCGGCCACTGACAGTGTTTCTGGATCGCGTTCTGCGCCTTGCGTAACGCGCCGTTCACCACCCGCTTCGCCCGGCCCACATCGATCACCGTCGAGTCGGAGCCCAGCAGGATCCGGGTCACGGTGCAATCGCAGGAGAGCCGCTCAACCATCTTGGAGGAGATCGGCAGCGAGAATTCCATCTCCGCGGCCGGTGATCCCATCATCCCTTTGAGTGTCTCCAGTGAGGTGGTGACCTGCAGGTTGGTGCGCTGGCTGGCGCGCTGGGGGATGGCACCGGTGTCCATGGCGTGAACCGCCAGTTCCACCAGGGCGTCCGCCATGCGCTGCTCCTTCCGGCGGTCGTCATGCGCCCCGGACTTCGTCGCCAGCGGCTCCAGAGCGGCGCGCAACGCCGCGCCGCCGGCGGAATCCAGCTGGCCATCCACGAGCACCGTGCCGTCCTCACAGGATGTCAGGTGGAGTTTGCGCAGTTCCGCTGCCGTGGCCTCGTCGTTCTTGTAGCCGTCGGGATCGTCCGCGTGGCGGGCGTGGTGACAGACGTTGGCGAAGCTGGCGACGCTGAGTCCCACCGCCTTCTCCAGCAGGGCGGACTCCTCGAACCCGCGGCCCGTGGGTGACTCCGACAGGCAGCGCGCCGTCCGCGCCATGAGCGCGAGGTGACCGAACCCGATCTCTCCCGCGGCCATCGCCTCGATGGTCTGCGGCATGACGGCCAGCTGGTCACCAACGCAGACGCGCTGGTAGGCGGCGTAGCCCGACATCCTGCAGGCCTGGCGGATCCAATCGATTGGAGTCAG
This sequence comes from Candidatus Dormiibacterota bacterium, assembly GCA_036741395.1. GTDB lineage: Bacteria > Chloroflexota > Dormibacteria > DASZGP01 > DASZGP01 > JAXDLW01. The sequence continues at coordinate 1,425 of DAINSI010000039.1, read as the reverse complement.
GGCTTCCTGGTCGTCGGATTCCTGCGTGGCGGCGAAGTCCGCAGCGACGGCGGAGAAGCGGACCTCGAGGCGATCGCAGAGCCTGCGCAATTCGACCAATTCGGTCGCCATCTCCGCAGGCGCAACGGACAGAGGCCCGTCGCAATAGTCGACCACGGCCAACCGCAGCCCGCTCAGATTCCCCACCGGAACTGGTCCCCCCCTTCCCCCAACACTGCCTCCATCGTACCAAACAGATGTTCGTCTGTCAAGCGCCTCGGCGGACCGGAATTGCACCCTCCCCGTCGCCGCCCGCCGGCCCTCCATAGCCGGGCGGGCGAGCGCCGCGCGTCGTCGCCGCCACGCTCATGCTGACGGACGCTCCGCCATGCCAGACTACTGAAATGTCATCAGAAGGAGATAGGTCCTTAGCCGAGACGGGCCATCGTAGGTACGAGGTCGTTCGTAACTCGTCGACCTAGCTGGCCTCAGGGGGTGAGGACGTTTTCCAGAGACAACAGCCCGAGATTCAACACGCAACGATCGGTCTGTGTGGAAGGGGGATGAGCCAAATGGGGGGTGAGGGGTGATGGGTCAGCCGTCAACCTGGTGGCCGAGCCGGGGGGACGCGCTCAGGAACGACCGGGTCGGAATCATCACCGTCAACTGGAATACCAGGGCGCTGGTGGCCCTGTTGATTTGGTCCCTCCACCGAGTGCTTCGCCCCAAGTCATTTGACCTACTGGTCATCGATAACGGTTCCTCAGACGGATCTCCTGAGTTCCTTCAGGGATGTGCCGATCTTGGGCTTTGCTCGGTTCTCGCCAACGAGAAAAATCAACACCACGGCCCGGCAATAAACCAGGGCATCTCCGAATTTGCTCGGAGGCAAGCGGCGGGCACGGCGGAGGTGTCGTGGATCTGGATTCTCGACTCCGATTGCGTCGTCGTCGATGCCGACGTCCTGGACTTGGCTGCGGCCGCTGCCGTGGCCACCGATGCTGCCGTACTAGGTGAAATGCGATGGGATCCGTGGCACAAGACGGACCGGCTGGCCGCCCATTCCCTGTGGATCGATCCGGGACAGGCCTGGCGCCCTTCAGCTGCCCTCTTCGAGGACGGGGGCGATCCGGATTTTGCCTTCCAGCAGTCATGTCTTGCGGCTGGCTATCGGTTGGGTAACTTCCCATTTACGGCCGGCGGACATGTCATACACCGCGGGCGTGCCAGCCTCGCGGAGGTTGCCGAGCGGCGAGACACGCAGAACCCCCTATATGCCTGGAGCCTGGACCACCATGAGCCGCACTTCGATGGGGTGAGCGGGGCAGACGCAGCTTATGCGAGGCAATTGGCGGAGTTTGAACAAAACGTCGGGCTCTTGCGGCCTGAGCGTGTCAGCGATCAGGTAAAAGCGGACAGCAAAGATCAGGTCAAAACCGGCCACTG
>DAINSI010000038.1:0-23715 GCA_036741395.1 Candidatus Dormiibacterota bacterium | reverse complement strand
CCGCTGCCACTGTCGCGCCAGCGCGATCAGCATCGGCGTCGGCCCGCAGGCGTGCACGGTGGCACTGCCCTCCAGCAAACGCTCACTCAGCGCGGTGACGAAACCCGGCTCGCCCGCGCTGCCGTCGTCGGTGCAGAGGTGGGCCTCGACCCCGTCGGGCAGGAGCTCGAGCGGCAGCAGCTGGTGCGCGGTGTAGGCGCCGTTGAGCCAGCGCATCTTGAGCCCCTTCTCGCGCGCGGCGCGGGCGACCAGGGGGAAGGGGGCAACGCCGAGGCCGCCGGCGATCATCAGCAGGACGCCGCGGTCGGGCAGCGTGAACGGGTGCCCGAGCGGGCCCAGGGCCTCGAAGGCCTGCCCGGCCTCGGCTGCGGCGAGGATGGCGGTGCCCTCTCCCACGACGTTGAAGAGGATGTCGTAGGTGCCCGCTTTGCGGTCGATGTCGCAGAAGCTGAAAGGCCGGCGCAGCAGCGGGTCTGAGGCGAGGGCGCAGCGGACGTGGACGAATTGGCCGGGCTGTCCCGCGGCCGCGATCAGCGGGGAGTGCAGCCGCAGCAGCCAGGTCCCAGGTGTGACCTCCTCGCGCTGGGTGACAACGCCGCGCTCGAGCAGGGCGCTCACGCGATCCCCGGCAGGGATGTCAACACCGGGCGGTCCGCTGCGGCGGAGGGTCCGCGCCGGCCGGCGGCGAGGTACTCGCCCAGGGTCTGCACCTGGTAGGCGCCGCCCAGGGCGAGAAGGTTGAGCGACTCCACCAGCGCGGCGGCGGTGTCGAGTGAGGTGAGGCAGGGGATGCGCCGCTCGACAGCTGCGCGGCGGATCTCGAAACCGTCGCGGATCGCCACCGGGAACTCGCCGTCCTCGCCTCTCGGACTGTGGCCGTTGCCGGACCCCAGCGCCGGCGGGGCCTCGGCGGCGCTGATGGTGTTGATGACCAGGTCCATGTTGCCGCCGGTGATCAGGTCGAGGACGTCCGGCGATCCCTCGCCGATCTTGGCGACCTCATGGACGCTGATCCCCGCCGCCCCCAGGGCGCGGGCCGTGCCCGGCGTGGCGTGCACCGCGAACCCCATCTCCACCAGCCGGGCCACGATCGGCAGGGCCTCGGCCTTGTCGGCGTCGGCGATGGTGCAGAGGGCATTGCCCGACCGGGGCAGCCGGTCGAGCGAGGCCAGGAAGGCCTTGAACATCGCCGGGGCCAGCTCGCTGTCGATACCCATGACCTCGCCGGTGGACTTCATCTCCGGCCCCAGGTGGCTGTCGACCTCGAGCAGCTTGCTCATCGAGAACACCGGGGCCTTAACCGCCACCACGCCCGACTCCGGGCAGAGGCCGTCCTCATATCCGAGGTCCGAGAGTCGGCTGCCCAGCATGACCTGCATCGCCACCGACACCATCGGCACCGCCGTCACCTTGCTCAGGAACGGCACCGTCCGGCTCGACCGCGGGTTGACCTCGATGACGTACATCCGGTTGCGGTGCAGGACGTACTGGATGTTGAGCATCCCGATCGCGCCCAGGCGCAGCGCGATCCGCTTGGTGTAGTCGACCAGCTCGGTGATCTCATCAGCACTGAGGTGCTGCGCGGGGTACACCGCGAAGGAGTCCCCCGAGTGCACCCCGGCCCGCTCCACGTGCTCCATGATCCCCGGGATCAGGACGTCGGTGCCGTCGCAGATGGCGTCGACCTCGAACTCGCGTCCGACCAGGTACTTGTCGACCAGGATGGTGCCCCGGGCCAGGGCATCGCGCGCACCGGCAAGATAGCGCTCCAGATCCGACTGCTGGTGAACGATCTCCATGGCGCGGCCGCCCAGGACGTAGCTCGGCCGTACCAGCACCGGGTAACCGACGCGGTCGGCGATCGCGCGCGCCTCCTCCAGGGACGTCGCGGTCGCCCCGGGTGGCTGGGGGATACCGATCTCGCGCAGCGTCGCCTCGAAGCGCCGCCGGTCCTCGGCCAGGTCGATGGCGTCGACCGACGAGCCCAGGATCTTGGCGCCGCGCTTACTCAGCGGCTCGGCAAGGTTGATCGCGGTCTGGCCTCCGAACTGCACGACAACGCCGATGGCGGACTCGGCGCGAATCACGTTCTCGGCCGACTCCTCGTCGAGGGGGTCGAAATAGAGCCGGTCGCTGGTGTCGAAGTCGGTGCTGACCGTCTCCGGGTTGCTGTTGAGCATGGCGCTGGAGAAGCCGCGCTCACGCAGGGCCGCCGCGGCCTGTACCGAACAGCAGTCGAACTCGATGCCCTGGCCGATGCGGATGGGGCCCGAGCCCAGCACCAGTACCGAAGGCGCGCCGCCCTCCTGCCGCAGCCCCCGCGGTGACTCGTCCTCGGTCTCGAAGGTCGAGTAGTAGTACGGCGTCGCGGCGGCAAACTCGGCGGCACAGGTGTCGACCAGCTTGTACGCCGGCCGCAGGCCGCTCTCGAAGCAGGCATCGCGAACGTCCTCGAGCGACTCCCCCGACAGCGCGGCGATGCGCTCGTTGGTGAACCCGGCGAGTTTGGCGTCGCGCAGGGCCGGGGGCTCGATGGCGACCCGCAGGCGACGCTCGATGTCGACGATGTGCCGCAGCCGGCGAAGGAACCAGCGGTCGATGCTGGTCAGCCCGTGGATGCGCTCGACCTGCGCCTCCGCCGCCACGTCGGGCTCGCGCCGCATCACTTCGAGGAGCGCGTAGATGCGGCGGTCGTTGGGGACCCTCAGCAGCTGCTCGTCGACGTCGCCGGCGAACGCCGGGGGCTTCTGCTCCATCGATCGCAGCGCTTTCATGAGCGCTCCCTCGAAGGTGCGTTCGATCGCCATCACCTCACCGGTGGCCTTCATCTGGGTGCCGATGGTGCGGTCGGCGGTGGGGAATTTGTCGAACGGCCAGCGGGGGATCTTGACCACGCAGTAGTCCAGCGCGGGCTCGAACGCCGCCAGGGTTCGCCCGGTCACCTGGTTGGGGATCTCGTCGAGGCGCTTGCCGATGGCGACCTTGGCGGCGACGCGGGCGATCGGGTAACCGGTGGCCTTGCTGGCCAGCGCCGAACTGCGCGAGACGCGCGGGTTGACCTCGATGATGTAGTACTGGAAGGAGTTGGGGTCGAGCGCCATCTGCACGTTGCAGCCGCCCTCGATGCCCAGGCCGCGGATGATCTTGAGCGCCGAGCTGCGGAGCATCTGGTACTCCTTGTCGCTGAGCGTCTGCGAGGGCGCGACCACGATCGAATCGCCGGTGTGCACGCCCATGGGGTCGAGGTTCTCCATGTTGCAGACGGCGATGCAGGTGTCGGCCGAGTCGCGCATCACCTCGTACTCGATCTCCTTCCAGCCGACCAGGCTGCGCTCCAGCAGGACCTGTCCGATGGGGCTGGCGTCGATACCCCGCTGCACTGCGCTATCGAACTCGTGCTCCTCATGAATGAAGCCGCCGCCGGTACCCCCCAGGGTGTACGCCGGTCGAACCACCAACGGCAGCCCGACCTCGGCCAGGAAGGCCCGTCCCTGGGCCAGGGACTCGACCGTCTGGCTCTCGGTGACAGGCTCGCCGATGGAGACCAGGAACTGCTTGAAGGCCTCGCGGTCCTCGGCCTTGCGGATGGCCTCCAGGGGAGTGCCCAGCAGGCGCACGTCATAGCGCAGAAGGATCCCGGCGTCATGCAGGGCGACGGCGAGGTTTAGACCGGTCTGACCGCCCAGCGTGGGCAGCAGCCCATCGGGCTGCTCCCGCGCGATCACACGCTCCAGCACCTCGACGGTCAACGGCTCGATGTAGGTGTGGTCGGCAACGCCTGGTTCGGTCATGATCGTGGCCGGGTTGCTGTTGACCAGCACCGTCTCGATCCCCTCCTCGCGGAGGGCCTTGCAGGCCTGGGTCCCGGCGTAGTCGAACTCCGCGGCCTGGCCGATGATGATCGGACCAGAGCCGATCACCAGCACCTTGCGGGGAGGCTTGGCCCGCGCCGGCGGGGGACGGTCCGAGACCACCACCGGCCTGCCACCCGCGGCCACCATCTCCGCGAAACGGTCGAAAACGACCTGGTTGTCGTGGGGGCCCGGCGCCCCCTCGGGGTGGTACTGGACCGAGAACACCGGCAGCGACGCGTGCGTCAGCCCCTCCACGCTGCCGTCGTTGAGGTTGCGCTCGCTCACGCGCAGCCCGGAGCCCTCGGGCAGGGTCTCGGCGACCACCTGGAACTCGTGGTTCTGGGAGGTGATCGCCACCCGGCCGCTGGCCAGGTCCTTCACGGGATGGTTGCCACCGTGGTGCCCGAAGGGCAGCCGCGAGGTGGCGGCGCCGGCGGCGCGCCCGAGGATCTGGTGGCCGAGGCAGATGCCCAGGACCGGGAGACGGTCCATCAGCTCCCTGACCACGGCCACCTGGGGATCGAGCCGGGCGGGGTCGCCCGGGCCGTTGGCGAGCAGCACGCCGTCGGGACGGTGGCGGAGGACGTCGTCGACGCTGGACGCGGGCGGCACCACCACCACCCTGGCGCCGCGGCCGTACAGCGAGCGCAGGATGTTCATCTTGATGCCGTAATCCACGACCACGACGGTCTTGCCGCGGAGCAGCGGGCGCACCGGGTGGACGTAGACGGGGGCCAGGGCCTCAGTCCACTCCTGGGGCTCGGTGCAGGCGGTCTCGGTGACCAGGTCCTGGTCCTCGATCGGCGTCACCTGGAGGGCGCGCCCGACCAGTTCGTCCACCAGCTCGCGGGCCCCGGGCGCCCGCACGTCAAGGGGCCGTTCCAGCTCCGCCAGGACCCCACGGCGAGCGCCCGCGCTGCGCAGGTGCCGCGTCAGGCTGCGGGTGTCGACGCCGGTCAGACCCGGCACCCCTGCCTCCCTCAGGGAGGCGTCGAGCATCCCCTCGGAGCGCCAGTTGCTGTGGTCGGACGCGACCTCACGAACGATCAACCCGCGAGCCCAGACCGAGGCCGACTCGGGGTCGACGTGGTTGACCCCGTAGTTGCCGATCAGCGGGTAGGTCATGACGATCATCTGGCCCGCGTAGCTGGGGTCGGTGATGATCTCCTGGTACCCGGTCATGCAGGTGTTGAAGACCACCTCGCCCTCGCCGGGGCGCCGCCCGGGGTCGCCCGCGACCTCGTCGGGGAGCGCGCCGAAGAGCCACCCGGGGTAGGCACGACCATCCTCCAGGACCAGCGCGCCGGGTCTGCGCGTTGCCACTACGAGACCCCCGCGTACCACTGGTTGTGGACGATGTGCCCGCCGGCGATGGTCAGCATGACCTTGCCGTGCATCTCACGCCCTGCCAGCGGGGTGTTCTTCCCCAGCGAGCGGAAGTCCTCGGGGTGCACCGCCCAGACCGCGCTGCGCTCGAAGACCGTGATGTCCGCCGGCGCGCCAACCTGCAGGGCCGGGCGGGGCTGCGGCAGAGATCCCTTGAGGCAGCTCCAGGGCCCCACGGTGAGGGCCTCCACGAGGCGGGCGAGAGTGAGCTCGCCGCGATCCACCAGCTCCAGGCAGAGGGCCAGCGCGGTCTCGAGGCCGCTGAAGCCAAAGCTGCAGCGCGCGAAGGGGAGCTCCTTGCTGGCCCGCTCGTGGGGAGCGTGGTCGGTGGCGATGGCGTCGATGAGGCCGTCGGCAACCGCCTGCACCACCACCCTGCGGTCGGACTCGGGGCGCAGCGGCGGGTTGACCTTGGCCTGCGGGTCGGGATGGCCCTCCCAGAGCACGCGTGCCTCGGTCAGCACCATGTGGTGCGGGGCGGCCTCCGCGGTCACCGGCAGCCCCTCCTCTTTGGCCTTTGCCAGCAGCTCCACCGAGCGCGCGCAGCTGAGATGCTGAAGGTGGAGAAGGCCGCCGCTACGGCGGCAGGCCTCGATCGCCCGCGCCACTGCGGAGACCTCGGCCGAGCAGGGCCAGGGCTCGAGGCCGGCCCGGTTGGCCACTCCCGGGTCGGCCTGGCCGTTGGGACAGGCCAGTTCGTCCTGGGCGTGCACCAGCACCGCGCGCTGCAAGCGGGCAGCCCGGCCCATGGCCTCGATGGCCAGCTCCAGGGAATAGGCGTTGCGGCCGTCGTCGCTGAAGGCCACCGCCCCCGCCAGGGCCAATGACTCCAGGTCGGTGAGCTCGAAGCCCTCCAGGTAATGCGTCACCGCGCCCACGGAGTGGACCCGGATGGGCACCGCACGGGCACGCTCCTGGACCAGCTCCAGGGTGCCCACGCTATCCACTGGCGGGTCGGTGTTGGCCATCGCGACGATCGTCGTGAAGCCCCCGGCGGCGGCCGCCTCCGCCCCCGTCGAGATCGTCTCCTTGTGGCGTTGACCGGGGTCGCGCAGGTGGGTGTGGAGATCGATGAACCCCGGCGCCAGGTGCATCCCCCGAGCATCGATGCGCGTCAGTCGGCCGTCCTCGATGGGGAAGTCGCCCCCCCAGTTGACCGGCTCGACGGCCACCAGTCGGCCCTTCTGGATCAGCACGTCGACCGCCTGCAGGGGCTTGCCGGGCTCGACCCGGGTGACGTTTTTGATCAGGACGTTGGCCAGCTCAGCCATCCTCGCCCTCCAGGACCAGGACCGCGTCCTCGCCGTCCACCTCCTCGAGGCAGACCCGGACCCGGTCGCTGACCCGGGTGGGGATGTTCTTGCCCACAAAGTCAGCGCGGATCGGCAGCTCGCGATGGCCGCGGTCGACCATCACCGCCAGCTGTACCGCCGACGGCCTGCCCAGCTCGGTCAGCGCGTCCAGGGCGGCGCGGGCGGTACGCCCGTGGAAGAGGACGTCGTCCACCACCACCACCAGCCGGCCGACGACGTCCAGGCCGGGGCGCACCCGGGCGATGCCGACATCCTCGGCACCGACGCGGTCGTCGCGGTGGCCCTCGACGTCGAGCTCGATGACCTCGGCGTCCGCGCCCAGCGACTGCAGCTGGGCCGCCAGCCGGCGCGCCAGCGGCACGCCCCGCGTCGGGATCCCGGCGCACACCACCCGGCAGGCGTCCCCGTTGCGCTCCAGGACCTCGTGCGCGACTCGCCGCCAGGAGCGTCGCATGGACTCGCCGTCGAGGATCACACTGACCCTACCGTCCTCGGGCTGGACGGGCAGGTGGAGCCTCACGCGGCCTTCGGGTTGAGGAGCATCCGCAACAGGGCCATGCGGATATAGAGGCCGTTGCGCGCCTGGCGGAAGTACGCCGCGCGGGGGTCCTGGTCGACCTCCTCGCGGATCTCGCCAACCCGCGGCAGCGGGTGCAGCAGCACGGCGTCGGGACGCATCCGCGCCAGCGCCGCGCCATCCATGACATAGACGCCGCTGACCCGCCGGTACTCGTCCATGCGGTCGGCAAAGCGCTCCTTCTGGATCCGCGTCTGGTAGACGACGTCGACCTCGGGGAGCACGCTGTCGAGGTCGACGGTCTCCTCGTAGGGGGTGCCACGCTCGTCGAGGTGAGCTTTGATGTCGGCGCCCATGGCCACCGCCGGCGGCGCCACGAAGGTGATGTGCACGTCGTCGAACTTGCTGAGCAGGTAGCTCAGGGATCGGACCGTGCGGCCGTTGGCGAGGTCGCCGACCATCGCGATGCGCAGGCCGTCGAGTGAGCCGCGCTCCTTCTGGATGGTGTAGAGATCGAGCAGCGCCTGGGTCGGGTGCTGCCCTGGGCCGTCGCCTGCGTTGATGATGGGTACCGTGCTGACCGCCGCCGCGCGCCTGCTGGCGCCGACATCGAAATGACGCAGGACCAGGACATCGCAGTAGCCGCTGACGATCCTCACCGTGTCCTCGAGGGTCTCGCCCTTGGCCACCGAGCTGAACTGGCTGGCGGACTCGGTGCCGAGCACCCCGCCGCCCAGGCGCAACATCGCGGCCTCGAAGCTCAGCCGGGTACGGGTGCTCGGCTCGTAGAAGAGGCTGGCCATGATGCGGCCGTGGAGCTCGTCGTTGCCGCCGCCGGCGGCCACCTCCTCCATTCCCTCGGCGACCTCGAAAACCTGCTCGAGGAGGGGACGATCAAACTGCTGGCTCTCCACCACGTGGTCCAGCCGGGCAGCCGTCGCAGGCATAAAAAAATCCTCCTTTCCGGCCTCCCTGGACCGGTTTAAAGGCTCTGGGCTCCGGGTGATGATACACCGCCTGTGGAACAATCGCTGACGTGCAGAGCACCGCGATCCTCGGCGACGTCCACGGCGACTTCGAGCGCATGCTCGGGCTCGTCGGCGACCTCCCCGCCGATGTCCACCTGTTGGCCGTTGGCGATTACTTCGACCGCTGGGACCAGGCCATGGAGGCGGTGCGCTGGCTCATGGCGCGGCCCAACACGACGGCCCTCCTGGGCAACCACGACGCCCTCATCCTCGGTGTCCTGGCCGAGCACGAGCGCGGCGGCGAGGGCCGCAACACCGAGAGCTGGCTGTGGAACGGCGGCAAAAAGGAGGACCTCGACCGGCTGACGGCCGACCCCGAGGCAGTCGCCTGGCTGAAGCAGCGGCCGGCGATGGTCCGGCTGGGCGAGACGCTGGTGCAGCACAGCGATTCGCCCGTCTACCTGAACTACGGGGGGTCGGTCGACGACGTCAACCGGGCCTTTGCCCTGCGCGTCGCCAGCGGAGAGCCGGACGTGCTCTTTGCGGTCTTCGCGCACCTCTGCCGCCGCCGCCAGTTCTACAAGCTCGAAGACCTTCGTCAGTACCTCAGTGTGTTCGGCGCGACGGTGCTGGTCCACGGGCACACCCCGCACACCCGGCCGGCTGCCCTCAGCCTGTTCAACGGCGCCATCGTCAACGTCGACGGCGCGCTGTCACGAGGATTCGGCCCCGAACCCCGCGGGTTCCTGTACTGGCTGCCCGGGGGCGCGGACGCGGACGCGGGGGAAACGGACCGCACCATCGTGCGCTGACCGAGGCGCCGGCCGCCGTATACTCGGCCTCCTCGACCATGGCACCTTCAAACGCAAGCGCCTCCCGGCGGGGCCCGCGACTCCTCGCCGTCGCCTTTTTGGCCGCCGCCCTCCTCACCGGCACCACAACCCTGTTCGGCGGCGCCAGGGTGGGCCACGCCGCCTCCCCACCCGCCTCCCCACCCGCCTCCGATACCAGCGCCAATCCTCCCTGCAAGCTCACCTGCTCCCCGGCACCATCGCCGACGCCATCGGACTCGCCGACGGCCCCGCCGAACACCTGCCAGTACTCTGCCGACTTCTGTCCCTCGCCCAGCCCGACACTGGTGGTGGTCAGCCCCGTGACCCCCGACCCCAGCCCGGTCCCGGCCACACCCGCCTACCTGGTGGGTACCGCCCCCAGCCCCACGCAGGCGGCTGACGGGTCGAGCGTGATCTCCTCGCCCGTTCCCGTGGGGGGCGGCTTTGTGGACCAGCTGCCAACGCCCAGCCAGGCCGCCGTCGGGCCGACCGGCGACCTCGCCCCTCACCAGGGAGGCCTGCCGCTGCCCTTCCTGGCCGTGGGGGCGCTGCTGATCCTGGGCGCGGTGGGCTCGCTGATCTACGCCATCGCGCCGGGCGAGAAGCCGATCTTCAACCGCAGCGCGCCGACCTCTGCATCGCCTGTGATGTTCACGCCATATGGGCCCGACACGCCAGGGACCAATATCCGCAGCGGCGGCCAGGCCCCCCGGCCGGGCCCGAACAAGCCGGCCTGAGCCGGGATCCCGGCCAGGCGCTCAGGGTTTGGGGACCCTGCCTTCCACGAGGTCGTAGCCGCCGGCTTTTCCCAGCTCGATCACGCGCATCCCCTTGTAGCCCTTGATGTGTTTGCACTTGTCGTCGATGGAGGCGCGCAAGACCTTGTCGGTCCGAGTGGCGTTGAAGGCGATCACGAAACAATCGCCGGTGACCAGGTCGGACGCGGCGAAGCCCTGCATGACGTCCTCGCGGGCGATCGAGGGCAGGCGGCGGGAGAGCGCGCGGCCCAGCATCAGCATCTCCTGGCCCCTGGGAACGATGCTGCGGATGTCGTCCACCTGGAAGTGGTATGCGACGTACTGCACCTGTCGTTTACCCGGCTCTACTCGCCGGCGCGCTGCTGCGCACCGAGGCCAGGAACTCGCGGATGAGGCGGGTCACCTCCTCCGGGTGGTCCATGTTCGACTGGTGGCCGGCGCCCTCGACCAGCTCCAGGCGCGCCCCCGGGATCGCGGCGGCGATGGCCTGCGCCTTCTCAACGGGGATGGGGACATCCTCGGTGCCGTGGATCACCAGGGTGGGGAGCTGGACTGCAGACAGCTGGTCGGTGATGTCATCACGCTCGTCGACGAGCTGGCTGGCGAAGGCGAAACCCTCCTGGTTGCCCTCGATAAGCGTCTTGAACCAGGCATCCACCCGATCCGCATGCTCGCTGACATAGGCGTCGGCGAAGAAGACGGGGGGCAGCGCTGGCAGGATCGCCTCGACCTCTCCCTTGCGCTGAATGTGTCGCATGGCGGCGTACCGCTCGGCCTTCTCGGGGTCCTCCCCGTCGGCCGCGGTGTCGAGCAGGATCAGATCCCGCAGGTCCGCGGGGTGACGCAGGGCCAGCCGCATGCCGATCATTCCACCCATCGACAGCCCGGCATAGTGCACCGGGACGACCCCCAGTGCCTGGATCAGGCCGTGGATATCCTCGGCCTGGTTCCAGAGGTCGTACCCCGCCGGGTCATCGGTGGTCTCGCTGCGGTGCTGCCCGCGGAGGTCCACGGTGATGACCTCATATTCGCCTGAGAGAGCGTCCGCCTGTTCCCTCCAGCTCTCGCCACTGAAGAGCAGTCCATGCACCAGCAGCAGCGGCTCGCCGCCTCCCCGTCGCTCGTAGTAGAGCTCGACCCCGTTGGTCTTGACCGTCGCCATCAATCAACCTCCAATCGCACCCCGACCGGTGGTGCGCCTAACATCCTGTCATGACCGCGGGCAAGCTGCTGATCGGGCTCGGCGTGCTCATCCTTGCGGTGGGGATCGCGGTCCAGGCCGGCCTGCCGCTGGGGCGGTTACCCGGTGATATCAAGTTCTCGCGCGGGGCCTTCACGTTCTACTCGCCGCTGGTGACCGGGCTGATCCTCAGCGTGGTTCTCACCGTGCTCCTCAACGTCTTCTTCCGGCGGTAGCGAAACGGCGCTCCCGGTGCTCGATGAGATTTACCGCTTCTTGATCGCTCCTTAACCGACGGCTGTCTACCCTCGAACCCAAGCGACGGTTCCAGCGGGCCGCCGCTCATTTAATTTCCAGCGCCCGACCCTGGTTGAGCGTGGTCAGCACGGTGCGGTCCGGGAGCAGCTGAATGACGGTCGCAGCGCCCGTCACGGTGAGGAAGCTGGCGGTTCCGTCGGGCATGCCCATCAGCCGGCGCACCAGCGCCTGGGCCCAGGCCGGCGCGCCCACCGCGAGCAGCCAGCCGCGGTCGGGCACGAGCACCTCTTCAGGGTTGGCGCAAACGATGGGGACCAGGGCGCCGAAGCGCTGGGCGACCGCGGTGGCGAGCGTCGCCATTTCCGTGACGGCACCGGCCCAACCGACCTCGCTCACCGGCAACGCCTCGGGTAGCTCGGCCGCGTCGTGCGCCGCGTAGATCCACACCGCGCGGTCGCCCAGGCGAGGGTTGTAGGGCGGGATCGAGGACATCAGCTCAGGTCAGGCGGGCTGGGGGGCACTGCGCTTCACGTCCTGGAGCTCGAGACGGACGGCAGCATCACCATCCCAGCGACTGACCTCCACCGCGAACAGCGCGTCGAGGCGGTCACCGCGTTGGGCCGCCTTTCGGTAGTGCTCGATCAGAGGGCCCCGCCGCCAGGCCACCGCCTCGATCACGCGGTCGCCATGACCGATCCAGAGCTTCATGTGCTCGCGCTGCTGACCGAAGGTCGAGGCTCCCCGGAGCTGGACCCCACGGACACAGAATCGAGGCGGGCGGTTGGCCTGGCCGAAGGGCTCCAGTACCGCGAGCTCGTCGACCGCCGCAGTGGTGAGCTCCTCGAGAGCCACCTCGGCATCCACGGGCATCAGGCGGCTCCACCCCTCCTCGGGGCGCTGCGACGCCGCGAAGGCCTGCAGCCCCTCGACCAGCGCCGGGAGGTCTGACACCGCGCAGGAAAACCCGGCCGCGGCCTCGTGCCCGCCATACCGGCTGAGGACGGGGGCGCAACTCTTTAGCGCGTCGACAACATTGAAGCCCTCGATGGAGCGCGCCGACCCGCGGCACTCGCCGTCAACGCGGTTCATGACGAAGGCCGGCAGATTGTGCTGCTCGACCAGGCGGCCGGCGATCAGCCCCACCAGCCCCAGCGACCAGCGCTCGTCGGCGATGACGATGGCCGAGTCGGGGATGCCCTCCGCCTCCAGTCTCTCGGCCGCCTCGGCAAGCGCGGTGTCGGTGGCCTGGCGGCGGGCCAGGTTGTGGCGCTCGAGGTGCTCCGCGAAGGGCAGCGCCTCGTCGACGGTCCGCGCCAGCAGGAGATCAAGCGCCAGTCGGGCATCATCCATCCGCCCCGCCGCGTTGATGCGGGGCGCGAGCTGAAAGGCGATGGTCGTCGAGCTCATGGGGCGTCGCAGCGCGCCCACCTCGATCAGGGCCCGCACCCCCGGCAGGGGCTGCTCCTCGAGGAGCCGCAGCCCGCGGCGGACCAGGGTTCGGTTCTCCCCCAGCAACGCCACCACGTCGGCCACCGCCCCGATCGCCACCAGCTGCAGCAGCTGCTCGAGCCAATCGGCCCCGGGCGCGACCTGCTCCACCACGCCCTGGACCAGCTTGAAGGCGACGCCCGCGCCGGAGAGATCCTTGAAGGGATAGGCGCAGCCGTCCTGGTGAGGGTTGAGGAGCGCGTCGGGACGGGCGATCTCAGCGGCGGGCAGATGGTGATCGGTGATCACCAGGCGCTGGCCTGCGGGTCGCCCGGCAACCACGTCGACGGAGTTGGTGCCGCAGTCACAGCTGATGACCAGCGACGCGCCCTGGCGGCCCAGCTCCAGAAGACCCTCCGGGCTGAGACCGTAGCCGTCGTTGATGCGATGGGGGATGTGGGTCAGGACATCGGCGCCGAGGCGCGTCAGTCCCTGGTGCAGGACCGCGGTGGCGGTGACGCCGTCGGCGTCGTAGTCGCCGAAGATCGCGATGCGGTCACCGCTGCGGAGGGCGTCCTGGACCAGGCCAACAGCCTCCGGGAGGCCCTTCATTGCCCTCGGCGGGTGGAGGCTGGCGCGCTCAGGCTCGAGGAAGCTCGCGAGGTCATCTCCGATAAGACCTCGGCGCGACCACAGCACCCGGCGCAGCAGCGACTGCGCCCCGGGCTGGAAGCCGTCGGGCATCTCGGCGCCATCGAGTTGCCACTGCCTTGAGACCCTCCGGGGCGGCGCCAGGTTGGGCGCCGGGGGCGTCAACGCAGCCGGGGCTTGGGGGAGGGTCGGTTGGACGTGTGCCGCCGGTCGGGAGGGCAGTCGTTGCGCAGGCGTCGCGACCGCGCTCGCGCCGGGCGCGAGGGAGGGCGCAGGCCCCTTGGCCGGAGCAGGTACAGTGCAGGTTTGGGCACGTCCGCCTCGGCCCTGGGCTCCCCGGCTTCGACGTGTTCAATGGGGGCGGGCGGAGGCACCTCTTCGGGCACGGGGGTGGTGCCTGCGCGATCGGCGGATCCCTGGCCCAGGGCCTGGGGACTCTCGTCTGCGATGTCGTCTATTTCGTCCAATCCAGCCTCTCCTCTCTGATCGTGATTCTGGGGGCCGGTTCCCAGGAAGTCTACTTCGCCAGGACCTGGCGAGCCGTCACCAGGCCAGGTCGATGACCTCGTTGGCGCCCTCGAGGTCCTTGAACATCTCGCGAACCTCGTCGCGGTCGGTTACTCCCGCCTCTCGCAGGGTGGTGGGCAGGCCCAGCTCCTGTGCCAGCTGCCGCAGCGACGCCCCCGCGCCGCCGGACTCGACCCCGATGGCCCTGGCTATGCAGGCCTCGGCCTCGACCCTCAAGGGACGCTGGAGCTCAATCACAGCAGGCAGCAGGATCGAAGAGGTGTGCCCGTGCGGGATGTCGTAGCGCGGACCCAGCTGACGGCCCATCTGGTGGCTCAGGCCCCACTCGATGTGGTAGCTCCCGGTGTGCGCCATCCATGAGGCGTAGAGGCAGTCCATGCGCGGCTCCTCAGCGCCCACCAGCGACAGCACCAGCTGGCGCGAGAGGATCGCCAGCGCGGCCTCGGCGAGGGCGTCGAGGTAGGGGTGAGAGTTGGCCGCCAGGATGCACTCGGCGGCGTGATCGATGGCCCGCATGCCGCTCGCCGACCAGAGCCAGTCGGGGGTCTCCGCGGTCAGCCCGGGGTCCAGGAAGATCGCCCTGGGGGTGAGCGTCTTGTCGCGCCAGCCACCCTTGAACCGCGTCTCGTCGTCGGTCTGGCCGAAGCTGCAGGCGAATTCGGCCCCCGAGAGCGTGGTCGGCAGGGCGACGATCGGCGGTCGTGTCTCGACCTTGAACGAGACCGCCTTGGCGTTGTCGATGACGCTGCCGCCGCCAAAGGCGACCAGGCCGTCGGCGCCAGAGGCACGGTAGGCCTCCGCGGCGGCGGCGACGCTCGACGTCGGGTTGTGGGTGGTGACCTCGCTGTAGGTCGCCACCACCCGCCCGTTCGCCGCCCCGCGCACGCTGTCGATCAGCGAGCCGCGCGCGAGGGTGCGCCCGGTGAGGAGCAGGGCGCGCCCCACCTCGAGCCGCTCCAGTTCCTCGGCGAGGTGATCCCGCGCTCCCGCGCCGGAGTACACCCGATCTATGGGTAACGGCTCGAGGGTGTGTTGTTGGTATGGGCTCATCAGGCGTTCAGAGCGTTGTCAGTGGCGTCAACCGGGCTTCGCGCCTCAGAGGTTGCCTCGCCTGTCCTGCTCTCGTTCGATGGCCTCGAAGAGGGCCTTGAAGTTGCCCTCACCGAAGCCCCGGGAGCCGCGTCGCTGGATGATCTCAAAGAACATCGTGGGGCGGTCCTGGACGGGCTTGCTGAAGATCTGCAGCAGGTAGCCCTCGTCGTCGCGGTCGACCATGATGTTGAGCCGCTCGATCTCGCTGACGTCCTCGCGGATTTCTCCCACGCGGTTCCAGAGTTCGGTGTAATAACTCGGGGGCACGGACAGGAACTCGACACCCCGCTTTTTGAGGGCCTCGACGGTGCTGCAGACGTCGCCGGTTATCAGCGCGACGTGCTGCACGCCCGGGGCCCCGTTGAAGTCCAGGTACTCCTCGATCTGCGACTTCCTCTTACCCTGGGCGGGTTCGTTGATCGGGAACTTGACCTTGCCCGAGCCGTTCTGCATCACCTTGGACATCAGCGCGGAATACTCGGTGCTGATGGCCTCGTCGGTGAAATGCTGCAGCTGCTCGAAGCCCAGCACATCCTCGAACCATTTGACCCACTCGTTCATCTTGCCGAGCTCGACGTTGCCGACGATGTGGTCGATGGCGGCGACACCGGTGTCGCGGGACGTGCCCTCCCCGCCCTCGATCCGCTGGAAGCCCGGCAGGAAAGCGCCGTGGTACTCACCACGCTCGATGAAGCTCATCAGGACGTCGCCGTAGAGCTCGATCGTCGACATGCCCGCGCGGCCGTCCGCGTCCTCCTCGTAGCGTGGCTCACGGTGCGCCCGGGCCCCGCGCTTGACGGCCTCCTCGTAGGCCCTGGTGGCATCCGGGACGCGCAGGGCGATGCGGTGAACGCCATCGCCGTGCTCCCTGACGAAGGTCGCGATCTCGGAGTCCGGACCCAGCGCCCCGGTGATCACCAGGCGCACCTCGCCCTGCTGCATCACATAGGCGACATGATCGCGCACGCCGGTCTCCAGCCCGGCATAGGCCAGCGGTTGGAAACCAAAGGCGTGCTCGTAGTAGAAGGCCGCCTGGCGAGCATTGCCCACCCACAGCTCGAGGTGGTCGACGGCCTCGATGGGCATGTGGTCGACCGTGGGCTGGGTCATGCGTTCACCTCCTCAGGTGTCCGCCAGCTGGTGGCGTACTCCGGCAGGTCCGCAGCGAGCAGGGCCTCGCTGGTCCGGAATGGCTTCTCGGCCTCGAGCATGACCGCGATCTCATCGGTCTCGGTCTTGGTGGCCGCGCCCTTCACCGCCGCCGGGGCGGGGCCGTGATAAAGGCCCTGGGGGTGGACCGTCATGAATCCCTCGTCGATGCCGGCGCGGCTGAAGAAGTTGCCACGGTGGTAGAAGAGCACCTCGTCGTTGTCGATGTTGTTGTGGTAGAAGGGCACGCGCATGGTCTCCGGGCCCTCGAGCGGGCGCGGCGCGAAGGTGCAGATCGACAGCCCCGGCACCACGAAGGTGGCGTGCACGCTGGGGGGGAGGTGGTATCGCGGCGAGGTCACCGGCCGGAAGTCGCGGACGTTGAGCTTGCGCACCGTCAGCGTCCCCCGCCAGCCCACCACGTCGATGGGGTACCAGCGGTAGGTGATGGTGGTGTAGCGGCCGTCGCGCTTGGCGCGCACGACCCAGCGGCCGGGGCGCTCGTCGTAGGTCTCCCTGAGCGTCGGCAGACCGAGGACCGCGGGGTCGAAGAGCGCGTGCTGGCCGAGCAGGCCGCGGTCCGGGAGGGAGATCTCGGCGCGGGTCTCGATGACCAGGATCGACGTCTCTCCCTCAACGTGCAGTCGGTGGGTCGTGCCCTTGGGGACCACGACGTAGTCGCCGGGTTCGAACTCGAGGTCGCCGTAGTCCGACTCGAGCGTCCCGGCGCCGTGGTGCACGAAGTAGGTGATGTCACCGTCGGCATCGCGCAGGAAGGCTTCCTCGGTGACGCTCGGCGCGTACACGTGGACCGTGCAGTCCTCGTTGACGAGGATCTCGACCCACTCCTTCCGGGCCTCCTCGAGCAGGCGGTTGAGGTCGAACGCCTGGGGCTTGAGCGGCCCCTCGATCTCCTCCCATGCGGTCGGTGGGTGGCGCCGATAGAGGTGCGAGCAGGGACCGCTGAAGGCGTCGCGCCCGTGCTCCTCCTCGAAGACCCCGTCGGGCACGCCCACGTGGGCCTGGTAGGCCGTGCGCCCACGGGAAAGGGGATACATTGGGCTGCCTCCTGGTTGGTTTGCCGCGCTGAGGCTCATAGTAGTCCCGCGGCGCTCGGGATTCCCCGGGGCCCAGCGGCACCGATCCGTCCCACGCCTCGACACCTGACGCATTCGAGCCCTGCCCCGGACCGCACTTCTCCGCCGACCGGTACAGCCGACCACGGGCGATGAGGGAATGGGTGGCGGGCATGCACCGGCGACGGCATTCGGGCCAGGGCGGCGGGCCGGTCGTGGGTCACTGCGCGCGTCCAGGGCAAGCCCGTTCCCGACCCGGCACGGGTTGGAGAATTGGGTACCGAGACGCCGATTCTGTCCTCCATGTCGAACGGATGTTTGGTATAATAGAGACATGAATTGGGGGGAGGGGGAAGCTGTACCTACCGGCACTCCGACGCTAGACATCGGACTCGAATTCCAGGCCTTGCGTGGGGCCGTGGCGTGCTTCGCGGCGCGGGTCGAGCGTGACTTCGGCGCCGCGGAGATTGGCGAGCAGATCGTCCACCTCAGTCAGGCCCGGGACATCATCTCGCGCGAGCTGGCGAAGCTGACCGCGGTCTTCTCGGCCACCAACGAGGCCTACATCCAGGGCTCCAAGAGCCCCGTCGACTGGGTCCGCCACCAGGGGAACATGTCGGTTGCGGACGTGCTGGCGCTGCAGGTGGTCGGGGAAAACGTGAACAAGATGCCGCACAGTTCGTCGGCCCTGGACCAGGGTCGGATTGGCTTCGGGCACCTGGTCCACCTTGCCCGTAACGCGGCCTTCGCGGCCAAATCCAAGACCGGTGTCTTCGAAGAGGTGCCGTTGCTGGTCCTGGCCGAGGAGGAGAGCGTCAGTCGCTTCCGCCACACGTGCCTGAACGCCCGCCACGCCCAGGACCCCGACGGTTGTGTCGCCGCCGAGGTCAGTACCGTCGAGTCCCGGACCCTTTCCATCGAGGCCCTGGATGACGGGACCACGTGGTTCAACGTGCGCCTTGACGCCGCCGCGGCGGCGATCACCCAGTCGGTGCTGGAGAGCCGGGCTAGGCGCCTGGGCCCAGACGACCACCGCACCCGCTGGCGCCGGATGGCCGATGCGTTCGTGGAGGTCACCCACGCGCCGGTCATGGAGCTCGACGGCGGCGAGGTCGTGGGTGCGAGCGTGCACATCAACGTGTCCTGCACCGCCGGGACCCTGCTCAACCTGCCGGGTTCTCCCGGCGGGGAGATCGAGTTCGGTCAGCCCATCTCTAGCGCTAACGTCGGGCGCCTCGCCTGCAACGCGACCTTCACCAAGATCCTCCTCGACGACAGGCTCATCCCGGTGGCCGTGGGACACATGAAACGCGCGCTGACCCGGCGCGAGCGACGGGCCCTCAATGCCCGCGACGGGCACTGCCGCTACCCGGGTTGCGAGCGGCCCCCGTCGCAGTGCGAAGCGCACCACGTCGAGTGGTACTCGCGGGGTGGCGAGACCAAGCTCAGCAACATGCTCCTGCTCTGCGCCATGCACCACTGGCGGGTGCACGAGGGGGGCTGGCAACTGGCTCTGGCGCAGGATGGTTCGGTCGTCGTGGTGCCGCCTCAGTTCGCCAACCTGGCCCGGGGTCCGGGTGACGGGGTCGCCGTCTAGCCAAGCCGGCTACTCGCCCTCGTACAGAGCGTCTCGGCAATGCTCGGCCAGCGGGATGTCCCGGCGGTACTCAACCAGGATCGAGCCCTCGTCGTCGGTGATCGTGCCGAATTCTGTGAAGCCCGCACGCATCGCGACCCGAACGGAGCGTTGATTGCGAGGGTCAGCAGCGATGATCGCCGTATACGGCGCTCAGGTATCGCTCGCTCGGAGAGGAAGCGCAGCAACAGCAACACGGCTCGAGTGGCGTGGCCGTGACCCCGCGCTTCGGGGCCCAGCCCATATGAGATGTTCACGCCGTCCGGTTGGACGCGAGGAATCGCGTAGTTGGCTTCGACCATCCCAATGGTGGCACCGGTGGCGGCGATGACGATCGCGAAGAGGAAGACTGGGCCACCGGCCGCCCATGAATCTGCAGCGCGTGCAATCCAGGCCCGGACCGATTCCGGGGTGCTCGCGCCCCCTGAGAGCCACCTGACCGTCTCCTCGTCCTCCTGGGCGAGGTGCGCAACGGCATCGTCACCCGTCATCGGGCGAAGCCCTATCACGCCGTCGGTTAGGCTCTGCGCCTCCGGGTACCTGGAAGTCTCGGACACCATTGGGCAGATGATCCCACCTGGCTCGCTTGTCAGTTTTCGCGGACCAGCGGGTCGCGCTCAACCACGACGTGGACGGCTTCCACGCCGTCAGCATGATCTGCGCCCACCTCGGCTGCACCGTGCGGAGGTTCCAGGTGACTTAGCCGGGATCCACCGATCCGGACGCCGAAGGTCGGGATGATGGGTGTTCGATCCGAAGGAGACGGGTGAGCACCGGACTGAGCGCACCAATGGGTGCGGGAAGGAGGCGCGCAACCCCGCGAAGCGGGCGAAGCCGGTGACGCCCGGATCGGGCGCCCAGCGCCCGAGATACAAGTTCGGCTCGGTGGATCCCGGCTTAGGTCTTCTGCCCGTCGCCCGCCCGCAGCGCCGGGCCCCGGGAGGGCCGCGCTCCCCCGGCGGCGTACGAGTTGAACCACTTGACGAACTCTGCGGCGTCCTTGGGCGGACAGATGTAGTGACCCTGAGCCAGGTCGCACCCGTAAGTGACCAGCATCTCCAGGACGGCCTCGTTCTCGACACCCTCGGCGACCACCCGCAGCCCGAGGTTGTGGCCAAGGTCGATCGTTGGGCGCACGATGGCCGCGTCGTCGGGGTTGAGGTCCATGCCCGACACGAAGGAGCGGTCGATCTTGAGCTCCTCCATCGGCAGCCGCTTGAGGTATGCGAGCGAGGAGTAGCCAGTGCCGAAGTCGTCAATTGAGAGTCCGACGCCCATCGCCGCCAGCTGCAGCAGGCGCTCCTCGGCGGCGCTGTCCATGGCTATGCCCTCGGTTATCTCCATCATCAGCAACTCGGCCGGCACCTTCCAGGTCGTGAGCAGCCGCGCCACCATGTTGGGCAGCTCGGGGTCGTGCAGGTTGCGTGCCGACATGTTCACCGTCATGCCGATCTCGATGCCGGCATCCATCCACGCGCGCAGCTGTTTCAGGGATGCGTCGAGCACCCAGCGGGTGACTGAGTTGATGATCTCCGTCTGTTCGGCGTAGCCCACGAACTGATCTGGGGTGAGCGTCCCACGGTCGGGATGGATCCAGCGCAGGAGGGCCTCCACGGCCACCACCCTGTCGGTGCGGAGGTCGATCTTGGGTAGGTAGTGGAGGACCATCTCGTCGCGGTCGGTGGCATGGCGCAGCTCGCTCATCAGGGCCAGGCGCAGTGCGGTGTCAGAGTCGTAGCTGGCCTCGTAGAGCTCGTACGGTTTCTTGCCGCGCTTGGCCACGTACATCGCGACGTCGGCGCGTCGCATCAGGGTCTCGGCGTCCTCGCCGTGCTGGGGGTAGAGCGCGATGCCGATGCTGGCGCGGATGTCGAAGGCCCGGTCGTCGATGATGAAGGGCTTCTCGAACGCCTTGACCACCTTCTGGGCGGTGCGCACCGCGCCCTCCTTGGCGGTCGCACCGGATGGCAGGATGGCGAACTCATCGCCGCCCAACCGGGCCACCGTGTCGGCCTCACGGAGGAGGTTGCGGATGCGCGAGGCGACCTGCTGCAGGAGGAGGTCACCGTAAGCATGGCCCATGGTGTCGTTGACCTCCTTGAAGCGGTCGAGGTCCAGGAGCAGCAGGGCGACGGGGCGCTTCTCGCGGGTGGCGCTGGCAATTGCCTGGTGCAGGCGGTCACCGACCAGCGTGCGGTTGGGTAGACCCGTCAGCGCATCGTGGAGAGCCTGGTACTGTAGGGCCTCCGTCTGCGCCCTGCGGTCTGATATATCCCGCAGGCTGACGATAAACACCCGCTGACCCGCCAGGCTCATCTCGCTGGGGCGAAGCTCCAGCGGGAAGGTCGATCCGTCCATGCGTCGTCCCACCGTCTCCAGCGCCGGAGCGGCCTCCGACCGCGAGCCGCCCTGGGTTGTGAAGACGAGCAGGCGGGTCAGCAGCTGCTCGCGATTCGCGTCCGAAATCAGGGTGTCGACCGTGGTGCCGATGACGTCCTCGGCCAGGTAGCCGAAGAGGCGACGCGCCGCGGCGTTGAGGCTCTGGACACGCCCGTTCTGGTCCATCGTGATGATCCCGTCGGCGACGTTCTCGAGGACCCCGGTGATACGCTCGCGGGCCGCCTCCAGCGATCGCTCGGCCCGGCGGCGCTCCACGAACTGGCCGATCTGGCTGCCGATCGAGGCCACGCTCCTCATTGACTGCTCGGTGGGCCGGCCCGGCTCGGTCGAGAAGAGCTCGATCACCCCGGTGACCTCCAGCCCGTTGAGAATTGGGAACGCCAGCGCCGCGTGCAGGCCCGCCTCCCGCGCCTGGGCGCCCCGGGGAAAGTTCTGATCGGCCTGGACGTCCTCCATGGTGCTGGCCCGCGCCTGCGCCCAGGTACGTCCCGGGAAGCCGACACCGGGCGCGAAGGTCATGGCCTGGCTGTCCGCGATGAAGTCGACGGCGGATAGTCCCTGGGCAAACCAGGACTCCTTCCACGTCAGCAGCTCGCGGCCCGGATCGACCTCCCACCACTGCGCCAGGACCTGGCCCAGGCGCGAACCCAACTCCTCCAGGATCGCCGGCGCCGCCTCCTCGGTGCTGCGGGCCTCGGAGAGAGCCCGCGTCACCCCCAGCTGGAGGGCCTGGAGCTCCTCGGTTCGTTTGCGGTCGGTGTTGTCGCGGAGGAAGGCCATGAAGGTGGTCTGGCCGTCCATTGTTGAGGACGGGGAGATCGACAGTTCGATCGGAAATTCTCGACCGCTGCGGTGGAGAGCGGTGATCTCGATGGTCTGACCGAGGACAGGGCCCTTACCGGTGCGGCGGAACTCCTCCAGCCCGGCCTCGTGGGCCGGGCGGTGCTGCGCCGGCACGATCGTCTCCGACAGGCGTCGCCCGATGACCTCGCCCTTGAGCCAGCCGAACGTGTCCTCGGCGCGCCGGTTCCAGTCGATGACAATCCCGTCCTGGTTCATGGTGATCATCGCCGCCAGCGCGGTGTCCCAGATCACCCGCATCTGGCTCTCCGAGTGGACCAGGATGTCCGTCTGTCGCCGCAGCGCCTCGGCCTGCGCCTCGTAGTCGTGCGACACGCGGCTGAAGCTTCGGAACTGGACCGCAAAGAAGAACCCCAGGAGCGTGATCAGCCCAACCTTGAAGGTGACCGAGCCCGCCTGGAAGACCAGGTGGGTGTACGGCGGGGTGGCGATGTCCAGCGGCAGGTCGACGGCGAGGAAGACCGCGACCGCCGCGGCTGCGCCCTTGGCGTCCCACCTGACCGCGGCCGAGAGCAGCACCAGGATGAAGGTCACCCAGGTCAGGTCGCCGGGGCCGGCATAGTCCGCCAGGGCGCCCGCGAAGGCCAGGCAGTCCACCGCGAAAATCGCGATCCGGACGCGCTCTTCGGCCAGGGCCAGGGGGCGCCGGACGTAGAGGCTGATGACCACCAACGACGACAGCCCGAAGACGGTGGCGACCACCAGCATCCCGGGGGGCCAGGCCGGGGGAATCAGGACCAGCTGCACCAGCAGGAAGGGAATCGCGCCCAGGCGCACCACCGCGATCCAGCGTTCCAGGCTGACGCGCTCGCGGCGACGCGATACCGCCGCCCGGGACTCGCGGCCGGCTGGCGGGGTATGGGTGGGGTTCACGGAGACATGGAAGGGCCTGGCTGTCCCTCTGAGGTTGGCAGGCTAGGCCTGCTTGACGACAGCGGCGTCCAGCGGCTTGAGCCGCGCCAGGTTGGGGTGCTGCGTACGTCGGGCAACACCGGGATCGTGGACCACTTCACGGGTGATGGCGCCGGCACCGCGATCCTGCACCGGACGGGGCACACCGTATTCGGTGGCGCGCTCACGGGCGATCCGGCCGGCGCCCCGAATCGCGCCCACGATCTCCTCCACCTCGAGGTTGCTGCCGTGGTCCGCACCGCTGGAGCGCGAGATCGTCTCCTCCATCAACGTCCCTCCGAAGTCATTGACCCCCCAGCGCAGGGACTCGGCGACGCCATCAATGCCGATCTTCACCCAGCTGGTCTGGATGTTGGGAATATCGGCACCGAAATACAGGCGCGCGACGGCCGCCAGCTTGAGGGACTCCTCGAGCGGGACCACGGGCACGTGGTAGCGCCGCGACAGCGGATTGTGCTCGTTCTGGAAGGGCAGCAGGACGAACTCGGTGATGCCACCGGTCTCGCGCTGCACGTCGCGGATGACCTGCATGTGGCGGATGCGGTGCTCCCAGTTCTCGATGTGCCCATACATCAGCGTGCTGGTCGTGCGCAGGCCCACCTGGTGGGCGGTCCGCACCACCTCCACCCAGGAGTCAGTGTCCAGCTTGTTGGGGCAGATCACGCGGCGCACCTCCTCGACCAGGACCTCCGCGGCGGTGCCGGGCATGGTCCCAAGGCCGGCGGCCTTGAGGTCGCTGAGGACGCCCCGCAGGGGCCGCCGCTCCAGGGATGCAAGCCAGCGGACCTCCTCGGGAGAGAGGGCGTGCAGGTGCAGCTCCGGCCAGCGCGTCCTGATGTCCTCGAAGAGCTCGAGGAAATAGCGCAGGTCGAGGTCGGGCATCAGCCCCGACTGCATGCAGATCTCGGTGGCGCC
>DAINSI010000037.1:2785-23987 GCA_036741395.1 Candidatus Dormiibacterota bacterium | reverse complement strand
CCACGAAAAATTGGTGCGGCTCTCGGTGGCCCCGCTCCTGGCAGAGGGAATCCTGCGTGTCCACGAGGATCGCTCGGTCAGCGAACTCTTTGGCGAGCAGCGCTTCCCGGACCTTGAAGTGCGATCCGGCGGAGAGGCGTGAGCGATATGCCAGGCCGCGGGAGGTATTCCGGCCGGCGCTAGCCCGGCGCCCTTGACGATCTACGACCTGGCCCTGGTGGGCCTGCTCCTGCTAACCCTGGTCTTCGCCTGGGTCGCCGCCGCAGCCGAGACCGCCCTGACATCGGTCAGCCGGATCCAGTTGCGGCGCCTGGCCGACGCCGGTGACCCGCAGGCCATCCTGATCCAGAGGCTGCACGCCAATCCCAACGACTACCTCACCGCGATCCTCACCACCAACACCACCGCGATCATCGTCTCGGCGACCGCCGCGGGCTTGATCGGCAACAACCACGGCTACGGGACCTTCCTCCCCCAGCTGGCCATCTCCCTGGTCGACGCGGTCATCGTGCTGGTGTTCTGCGAGATCACCGCCAAGACCCTGGCGCTGCGCTACAACATGCGCTTCGCCCAGGCGCTGGCACCGACCATCGCCGTGATCACCTCGGCGATGAAGGTCCCCATCCGCGGGATGTCGGCCTTCGCCCGCCTGATCGCGCGGCCCGCGGGTGGCGCCAAGGGTCCCTTCGTGACCGAGGAGGAGCTGAAGATGATGGTCACCGTCGGCGAGGAGGAGGGGATCATCGAGGAGGAGGAGCGGGAGATGATCCACGGGGTGATCGAGATCGGCGACATGATGGTGCGCGAGGTGATGATCCCGCGCATCGACATCGTCGCCGTCGACGTCGCGACGCCCATCGAGGACGTCGTCAAGCTCGTCCTCAAGCACGGGCACACGCGCATCCCCGTGCATGAGGACACCATTGACCATGTCGTCGGCGTGGTCTACGCCAAGGACCTCCTGCGCTACAACGCCACCCGCCGCGCCGCCGCCACCACCACCACCACCAGGGCGTCGGGGGACCTGCGCAAGGTGATGCGCAAGCCCTACTTCGTGCCGGAGAACAAGAACCTCTCGGAGTTCCTCCACGAGATGCGGGAGAACCGTGTCCACATGGCCATCGTCATCGACGAGCACGGCCAGACCGCCGGCGTGATCACCATCGAGGACATCATCGAGGAGATCGTCGGTCCCATCCGCGACGAATACGACGCCATGGAGGAGGAGGAGATCCAGTTCCTCGCGCCCAGCGAGGCGGTCCTTGACGCCCGCGTATCCCTGGCCGACGCTCGCGATGAGCTCGGGCTGACCCTTCTCGCGGATGACGTGGATTCCCTCGGGGGCTTCATCTACTCCCACCTGGGGACGATTCCGCGCGCCGGCGAGGTCGTGGACATCGAGGGGGTCACGATGACGGTGACCAGTGTGCGCGGTCAACGCATCGGCAAGATCCGGGTGCGCGCCGCCAGGCCCTTCCCGGGCGCGGTCCGACGGGAGGAGGCGAAGGCCGACGCCGACGCCGAGGTCCGCGGTCAGTCGCAGGCGGCGGAAGAGGCCCGCCAGGTTCCTCGCGCCCGCGGCTGAGCCGGCCGCCAACCTACAGCCTTAACCATGGCCATATATGCCGCCGAGGCGGTGGTGCTGCGCAAGGTCGACTACGGCGAGGCCGACCGCATCCTCACCCTGCTGACGCGGGAGCGCGGCAAGGTGCCGGCCATCGCCAAGAGCGTGCGCAAGGCCAGGTCGCGCATGAGCGGCCAGCTCGACGTCTTCGCGCACGGCAAGATGCTGCTGGCCGAGGGCAAGAGCATGGACGTCGTCACCCAGTTCCAGCGCATCACCGAGAACAGCGCGCTGGGCGCCGACCTGAAGCGCGCGGCGGTGGCCTCGGTGGTGGTCGAGGTCGCCGACAAGATCATGGAGGAGCGACACGCCGCGCCCGAGATGTTCACCCTGGTGGTCGACGGACTGCGCCACCTCAGTGACCGCGAGACGCCACCCCTGATGGAGCTGGCGGACTTCCTGTCGCGGGTCCTGGCCGAGCTGGGATATACCCCGGAGGTGTCGCGCTGCGCCCGTTGCGGAGGGCCGCTGGGGGAGGAGGGCCTGGCCTTCTCGGCGCTGGCCGGGGGCATCGTCTGCCTCGGCTGCAGCCACCACGACATGCCGGCGCGGTCGGTCTCGTCGCGCACAGTCAAGATCCTGCGGGTGCTGGCCTGCGGTGACCGCGACCTATTCTTTAGGCTCCGCTTGGAGGAGGCGGACAACCGCGCCATCGAGTCGGTGCTGGAGGCCCAGCTGGAGCACCACCTCGACCGCCAGCTCAAGTCGATCGATTTCCTCCGGCGCGTCTACTGACGTCCGGGGGGCCACCGGAGAGCCGTTGACCGAAGAGCGTCACATCGCCGAGCCCCACAGGCTGGTTGAGACCATGGTCTCGCTGGCGAAGCGCCGCGGCTTCATCTACCAGAACAGCGAGATCTACGGCGGCGTCAACGCCCTCTACGACTACGGCCCCTTGGGCGTGGCCCTGCGGCGCAACATCAAGGACCTCTGGTGGCGCCACATGGTGGAGCTCCGCCACGACGTCGTGGGCGTGGAGACCGGGATCATCATGCATCCAAGGGTCTGGGAGGCCTCCGAGCACGTGAAGACCTTCACCGACCCCCTGGTGGACTGCCGCGAATGCAAGCAACGCTTCCGCGAGGACCACCTGCCCACCCCGGCCGTCGCCCGCGACACGCCGGAAGCGCTGCGCGTCCCGCTCACGCCCGAAGCGCTGCGCGTGCTGAAGGGCGGCAAGCTTGATGACGACACGCCCGTCTGTCCCAACTGCGGGGCGCAGAACTTCTCCGAGAGCCGTCAGTTCAACCTGATGTTCAAGACCAACCTCGGGCCGGTGGAGGAATCCGCCGCCCAGGTGTACCTGCGCCCCGAGACGGCGCAGGGGATGTTCGTCCAGTTCCTGAACGTCCTCAACTCCAGCCGCAAGCGCATCCCGTTTGGCATCGCCCAGCAAGGGCGGGCCTTCCGCAACGAGATCTCGCCAGGCAACTTCATCTTCCGCCTGCGTGAGTTCGAGCTCCAGGAGCTGGAGTTCTTCGTCAAGCCCGGGTCCGACCAGGAGTGGTTCGACTACTGGCGGCAGGAGCGCCTCCGGTGGTGGCGCGACGTGCTGGGCGTCCGCGCGGCCAAGCTGCGCCTCAAGGACCACGAGCAGCAGAAGCTGTCCCATTACTCGAAGGCGACGACGGACGTCGAGTACGAGTACCCGTTCGGCTGGGACGAGCTCGAAGGCATCGCCAACCGGACCGACTTTGACCTGTCGCAGCACAGCGCCGCCTCCGGGAAGGACCTCTCCTACTTCGAGGACGAGACCAAGGAACGCTTCATCCCCTATGTCATCGAGCCCGCCATGGGCGTCGATCGCTGCATGTTCACGCTGATGCTCGATGCCTACGACGAGGACGAGGTCAAGGGCGAGAAGCGGGTGGTGCTGCGCTTCCATCCCAACGTCGCGCCGATCCAGGTTGCCGTGCTGCCGCTGTCCAAGAACCAGGAGCTGCTGCCGATGTCGCGCCAGGTCGAGGAGCTGCTGAGACCACACTTTCGCATCGAGTACGACGAGACCCAGGCAATCGGGCGCCGTTACCGTCGCCAGGATGAGATCGGCACGCCGTTCGCGGTGACCATCGACTTCGAATCACTGCAGGACCAGGCGGTGACCATCCGCGAACGCGACAGCATGCTGCAGGAGCGGGTCCCGGTGGCTGCCCTGGTGTCACGCCTGCAGGCCAATTTCTCAGCGCCGGCCAGCCCCGGCTGACGCGGGGCCGACGTGCGGCTGTCCGCCGGAGATGTCACCAGCCTCCCGCTGGCCTGCGCGCTGTTTGATCGACAGGGCCACCTGCTGCACGCCACGCCTGAATGGCAGGGCTTCTCCCTTGGGGCATTGACTTACGACTCCGGCATCGGCAGCCTCGTCGTCGTGCCCGATGGATGCAGCCCCGACGTTGACGGTTTGGTGACCGAGCTGATCGGAGAGGTGGTCGCCGCGGCGCCCGGGCTGAGGCCGCAGGATCGCATCGCCGTGGAGATGCTGGCGTCGGCGCTCGCGCTGGTCGCGGGCCGGGGGCCGATGCGGTCGGCGCGGGGCTCGGTGACCGAGGTGATCGAGTACGTTCGCGAGGGCGTGCGGCGCACCGTGCCCACGGTGGTGATCGACGTCGCGGTGGAGGTGGACGCCGAGGTCTCCAACCCTGCGGCGCTGGCGCTGGGCCTGGTCCAGTTGGTGCGCAACGCGGTGCGCCACGGGGGCGCCGAGCGGGTCACGCTGCGGGTCGGCAGGGGTCCGACCTTCCGCGTGGAGTGGACCGACCCGGACTCCAGCGGCGCGGAGGTCGCCACCTCCCGGCGACCCGACCAGCGGCCTCGCTGGGGGCTCGGCTTCGCACGCCTTCTGGCCGACTCCATGGGCGGCGTGGTGACCGCGCCCGCCGCGGTGGCGGACGGCGTGCTGGCGACGTCAATAGGACTGGGCGGCGGGCGTCTGGCCGTGCCCATCGCCTCGGCCGTCCGCGGCCAGATCGAGCGCGCCACGCGGGCCTGGGATGAGGAGACGGGTCTTCCGCCAGGGGCGCCGGTCGACGCGCGGGTCGGCGCTGCCCTGCGTGCCGCGGAGGCTACGCCGGGTCAGATCGGTTACGCCGATATCGTCCGCGCCCGCGTCACCGAGGCGCGAGCATGGCTGGCGGTGGCGCCGCAATCCAGCCTGGGACGTGCCCGCGACGTGCTTCGTGGGATGCAACACGAGAATTCCTTGCTGGCCGCGCCGGAGCCGCACGCGACACGGATCTTCGCGCTGGCCTCCACGCTGGCGAGCGCGGTGTCCGGCGAGACACCCGAGGCGGTTCCCGCGTCAACGTGGGCGCGGGACTTCGGCCCGGCGTGCGCGGCCCTGGGGGTCGAACCCGCGCCGACCGTGGACGCGGATCGGCTGCGCTACCCGGAGCCGCGGCTGACGGCGTACCTGCTGGCGACGTTGGACGGACGCCTGGTGGAGACCGACTCCCCGGCGGGCGCGTTGGCTGAGCCCGCGATGACCCTGGTCGCCTCGGCGGCCCGTGCCGGCCACCCCGTGGTCCGACTCATGGGCGGGCGCGACGGCGCCATCACCCTGACCGCCTGACGTAGGCAGACGATGGAACTGTGGCTGGCGGTCCAGGCGGGGGAGGGGGACACGCGCGACGTCGCCGTGCGCGCGCCGGTTTCCAGCACCCTTGCCGACACCGCCGACGCCGTGGCCACGGCGCTGCGCCTGCCGCGCCCTCCCGACGGCGCGAGGTGGGCTCTTTACAGCCACCGTCTGGAGGCGTGGTTGGCGGGAGATGAACTGCTGGCGGCCGCCGGCCTGCGCCACGGCGACACCGTGGCCCTGGCGGCGTCCGCGACACCCGGGCCCCGAAGCGGTCCCCACCTGGTGGAGGTGATGGTGACGGCGGGAGCTGCGGTGGGCAGCCGGGTCCAGCTGGGTGCGGGCGACCACGTGGTGGGGCGCGGCGCAGATGCCGCGATCCATCTCGATGATCCCTTCATCGCGCCCGAGCACGCACGCCTGTCGGTCGCTGCCGACCGAATGCTGGTGACCGACCTCGGCGGCGGTGCCGGGACCCTGATCGATGGCGAGGTTGTCGCCGGGAGCCGGGCGCTGCGCCCCGGGCAGGTGATCACCGCCGGTGCTTCGACGTTGGTGGTCCGCGCGCTGCGCGAGCCCTCGTCCGACCTCGACGGCGCCAACGCCGAGGTGCCCTTCAACCGCCCGCCCCGCGTCATCCAGGCCCCGGGAGGCGGGGTGCACTGGCTGGCCGCGCCGCCGGCCGAAGCGCGCCGCCCCCGCCTGCCTCTGGTCACGGCGCTCCTGCCGCTGCTGCTGGGTGGGGTGATGCTGGTCTTCAGCCGCAATCCGATCGCCCTGGTCTTTTTGGCGATGAGCCCGGTGCTGGCGATCGGCTCTTACATCGAGAGTCGGATGGGCGGTCGCGGAGACTACCGCCGCGCCACGGATGAGTTCCGCGGGCGGGTATCCACCCTCACAACCGAACTGGCGGCGGCGACCGCCGAGGAGGTGCGCCGCCGGGCCGGGGAGGCACCCGACCTGCGGCGCCTGGCCCTCGCCGCGCACCGGCGGGAGCCCTGGCTTTGGGAGCGACGGCCGCAGGACGACGATTTCCTGCAGCTGCGGGTGGCGCTTGCCGACCTCCCGTCACGCCACCTGGTCGAGACGGCCGACGGCGGAGACAGCGTTCTTCGTGGCGAGGCCAGCGTGCGCCTGGAACCCCTGACCAGCCTGGTCGGGGTGCCCCTGGTCGTGCCCTTCGCGGAGCGCGGGGCAGTCGGGTTGGCGGGCCCACGGGGCGCCGTGCTCGACTCGGCGCGCTGGCTGGTCACGCAGGCTGCGGTCCTTCACAGCCCGCGCAACCTCTCGATCTGCGCGGCGCTCCCACGGGAAGAGGCTGCTGAGTGGGATTGGTTGAAATGGCTCCCCCACAGCGGAGGATCGGCCCGTCAATTCGACGGGCCGTCGATATGCGTGGACAACGCCAGCGCTCGCGACCTCGTGGAGCGGCTGCTGGCACTCCTCGACGCCCGGGGCGCGGAGGTGGGTCCCTTCCGGGGCACCACGACCCGCGCGCCGTACTCGTACGTCCTGGCGATCCTCCACGAGGATCTGCCCCTCTCGCGCACGACTCTTACGCGACTGTTGGCGGAGGGCCCGCGCGTGGGTATCGTCGTGCTCTGGATTGGCCGCGCCGCGCGCGACCTCCCCAACGAGTGCCGTGCCGTCATCGATGTGGACGCCGCGGGCGCCCTGGCGCTCACTTACCCGGGCGAGGGGACGCGGCAGCCCGGGGATGCCACGGCGGACCGCGCCGGCGCGGAGGAGTCGCGCCAGGTGGCGCTGGAGCTGGCACCGCTGCGGGATACCGCCGCGGGCGATGCGCGCGGGCAGCTGCCCCGCCGTGTGGGGTTGCTCGAGGTGCTCGGCCTGGGCAGCGCGCCGTCGGCGCAGGAGATTGCCGGGCGGTGGTCCGCGGGCGGTGCCGACCTCAGTGCCCCGCTGGGTGTCAGCGCCGAGGGAACGTTCGCGCTCGACCTGCGCGGCGACGGCCCTCACGGGCTCATCGGTGGCACCACCGGGGCGGGCAAGTCGGAGCTACTCCAGAGCCTGGTCGGCTCGCTGGCGGCGTCCCACTCGCCGCGGCGACTGAACTTCCTGCTGGTCGACTACAAGGGGGGATCCGCCTTCAAGGACGCGGTCCAGCTACCCCACACTGTGGGGCTGGTCACCGACCTCGACGGTCACCTCGCAAACCGCGCCCTGGTTTCCCTGCGTGCCGAGTTGCGCCGGCGGGAGCAGGTGCTGCGGGAGGCCTCCGTGCGCGACCTCGCCGAGCTCGAGCGGCGTGGGGACGCCGACTGCCCCGCGAGCCTGGTCATCGTCGTGGACGAGTTCGCCACCCTGGTCAAGGAGGTCCCTGAGTTCGTCGATGGCGTCGTCGACCTGGCCCAGCGCGGACGCAGCCTCGGTCTCCACCTGTTGCTGGCAACCCAGCGTCCGGCGGGAGTGATCAATGACAGCATCCGGGCCAATACCAACATCCGTATCGCCCTGCGCATGAGCGACGACGCCGAGAGCGCTGATGTCATCGGTGTCCCGGACGCGTCGCGGATCCCCCGCACCTGGCCGGGAAGAGGCTTCGCACGCACCGGCCACCAGGAGCTGACGGAGTTCCAGGCCGCATACGCCGGCGGGGCGCCTGGTGGCGGCCAGGCAGGTGCCGGCGTGGAGGTCGTCGCCCTCGGCGCGACCGGCCCGGCCTGGCCGCCCGCGCCGCAGGTCGACGTGGTGGCAGACGAGGGCTCGGAGTTGCATGCCCTGGTGCGAGCCATCGGTGCTGCGCACGCCGGGCTGGGTGGAACCCCGGCTGGTCGGCCCTGGTTGCCTGAACTGCCACGCGTAGTGTCCCAGGCCGACCTGGCACCCGCAGCAGGCGATTCGTCTGGCCTGCTGCTTGGGCTTGTCGACCTGCCCGAAAGCCAACGCCAGCAGCCCTGGCGCGTCGACCTCAACGCTGATGGCAACCTCCTCGTGCTGGGCACCGCGGCCAGCGGCAAGACCAGCCTGCTACGGACCGTCGCCCACGCCCTGGCGCTCACCGACGAGCCGTCGGCGCTCCACCTCTACGCGCTTGACTGCGCCGGCGGCGGCCTCTCCGCGGTGCAGGCCCTACCCCACTGTGGCGCCTACGTTCGCGCTGACGAGACCGAGCGCGTCGGTCGCCTGGTGCAGTGGCTGCGGGCCCTGATAGATGAACGCCGCGCTCACACCTCGGCAGCCATGAGCGCGGCGCGCGGGTCGGGGCAGGAGGCCACGATCGTCGTTCTCCTGGACAGCTACGGAGGCTTCGTCTCGGCAATGGAGAAGGTGGATTTCGGGGAGCACGTGGACGCCCTCCCTCGACTGATGGCCGATGGCCCAGCGGTCGGCGTCCACTTCGTCCTCACCGCAGATCGTCGCGGAGCCATCCCGGGCACCGTCAGCGCCCTGGTCTCATCGCGCCTGGTGTTGCGCATGGCCGACGACGACGAGTACCGCAACGCGGGGCTCGCCGCTGAGGCATTTCGCGGGGTTCGCCTGGCGCCGGGGCGGGGCTTCGTCGGTACCGGGTCCGAGGTGCAATGCGCGGTGCTGGGCGATGAGGGGTCGGCCGAGGAACAGGTGCGCGTGCTGCAGGACACCGGTGCGGCACTCACCGCGAGGTTCGGCGCCGTCGACGTCCCCGCGATCCGCCTCCTGCCCACGGCCGTAGCGGCGACCGATCTGCCCGTGACCCAGGACCCCCTGGCGCCGGTGATCGGCCTCCTGGATTCCGGTCTGGCGGGCGCGGTCCTCGACCTTACACACGACGGCCAGGTGATCGTGGGACCACCGCGGAGCGGACGCTCCACAGCGCTGGGCATCGCGGCCCAGTCGATCCGGCAGTGCGACGGGACGGCACACCTGGTACTGCTGGCGCCGCGACGCTCGCCCCTGACCGACCTTGCGGTGTGGGATGAGGTTGCCCGCGGCGCCCAGGACTGCGAGCGGCTGGCCGAGGACCTCGCCGAACGCTGTCGGAACGAGGCCGCAGACGCCAGCGCCACCACGATAGTCTTCGTCGATGATGGCGACGAGGTCGCGGACGGGGCCGTCAGCGCCGCCCTCGAAGTCGTTGCCAAACGGGGTCGCGACAGCGGTGTCAGGCTGGTGGCGGCGGTCGAAACCGGCGCTGCCCATCGGGCCTACGGCGGGTGGATCGCTGAGCTTCGCAAGGCCCGCCAGGGCCTGCTCCTGCAACCCGATGTCGACATCGACGGGGACCTCTTGGGCGCGCGGCTACCCCGTCGCGCCAGCCGTGCGTTCCCCCCGGGACGGGGCTACCTGGTGCGGCGGGGAACGGTGGACCTGGTCCAGGTGGCGGCGCCGGCCGCCACCTGACCGGGGTGGCGCCTAGGTGTTGCCGCCGGCGCTCATGATGTTGGCGTTGACCTTCTGGACCGCGATGCGCAGCTCCTCGAGGGTCTGCACGGTCCGGTCGAGGGCCGTCTTGGCCTGTGGCCAGACCTGGGTCCGGAACTGGGTGGCCGCGTGGCCGTCCCAGACGTTGGAGTCGGACAGCGTCTGACCCTGCTGTTCCAGCTGCCGGACCTGCTCCACGAGCTGGCCTGAGAGGATGGTCGCCATCCGCTGGATCGTGGTGCTGGCGGTAATTGTCGAGAGAACACGATCACTCATTGCTGATTCTCCTTGTTTGAGCTCCCGGAAGGAAGCGTTGAGCCGAGTAAAACCCGCCGCCGAGGACGGTGGGCGGACATTTTTCTCACCCATGGTCCGCCTACAATGCGCATCCATGACGGAGT
This sequence comes from Candidatus Dormiibacterota bacterium, assembly GCA_036741395.1. Lineage (GTDB taxonomy): Bacteria > Chloroflexota > Dormibacteria > DASZGP01 > DASZGP01 > JAXDLW01. The sequence goes on along the minus strand of DAINSI010000037.1, from coordinate 14,026 downwards.
TGGCGCGCCGCGGGCTGGATGGGCTCCTGGAGTTGCTTTCAGAGCAGCTGCAGTTGCGTGGCACCGGTGTTGCCAGGGTGGGCGACGACGAGCGTATCTTCGTGGTCTTCGGCCACCCCCTGCATGCCGTGGCCGGGGCGAGCATTGGCCTCGAGGCAGTGGACGCGATCGGGGAGCACGCACGCGCCGAACCCGAGGCGTCCATCGCGTGGACGGCGGGGGTGACGGCCGGCAAGCAGCACAGCATCGCCCCCGCGGACGGGGTGCTGGAGCGCCTCGGCCGGCTGTCGTCCGGTCATGCGGCGGCGGCGCAGGCTGAGGAGGAGCGCGCCACCGACCGGATGGAAGAGTTGGGGCTGCGACGGCTGATGGCCGACGAGCCCGCCGACGGGGTTCCGCCCGGGCCCGGGCAGGACGTTGTTTGGGGCACCGTGATCGCGGCCATCTGCGCCTCGCTCGAGGCCAGCCTTCACCTCCATGCGTCGCCGCTGGTCGACGCGGTCCGCCGCGCCGAGCCGGAGCCGCGGTCGATCCTCAACGCCATCGATCGAGCCCGAGCCCTCCCCCTGCGCGCCGTGTCGCGCGCGCATGTCGCGGACCTTCTTGACGCCGCCGAGCACACGGTCAGAGAGAAGATGGCGGTCTAGCACCCGGGCGATGACCGGGGCCTGATGGCGGAATTCTGTCCCTGGTCTGTCCACCCGTCGGTGTCAGATTGGGCGGCGTTCCCCCCACCGATGAGAGCAGAAGACAGCACCAGCAGCGCGGTCCCCGACAAGCTGTTCGCATACCGCGACGGCCTCCGCGACATCGACATCGCCTTCCGCGCGGGGCCGCTGGCGCGGGTCCGAGCGACCATCAGCGCGTTACGTGCGCGACTTTGACTCCCGCCTCGACAGCCTGCAGCGTGAGTCGATTGACCTGCAGGCTCAGCTGATGGCAGCGGCGCGCCGGCTGGACCTCGCCGCGGACGACGCCGACGCCGAGCAGCGCTCCCGGGTGCTGGCCCGCGAGGACATCCAGGCACGGCGGCAGGCCGCTCTGAACGGCGCGCCGTATCCCTGAGCCGGGAACATTCCGCCCTCAGTAGTGTTGAGACACGGCATGAGCGAAGACATCGAATTTGACGTGATCTGCATCGGCGGCGGCCCGGCGGCCGAGGCGCTGGCCGGCGCGCTGGACGGCAGCGACCTCTCCCTGGCGGTGATCGAGTCCAACCTCGTGGGCGGTGAGTGTCCCTATTGGGGGTGCATCCCCAGCAAGACCCTGCTGCGCTCGGCGGAGGTGCTGGCGGAGGCGGGGCGCACCCGCGAGCTGGCCGCATCCGAGGTGAGCTGGAAGGTCGACTACCCGCGGATCTACAAGCGGACCTTCGAGATGGCGCGCGAGCTGGACGACTCCAAGTCGGCGGCCGGGCTGGAGAAGACCGGGGCCAGGTTGCTTCGCGGCGAGGGTCGCCTGGTGGGCCCCCGCACCGTCGAGGTCGACGGGAGCCGTCTCAGTGCTCGCCGCGCCGTGGTCATCGCCACCGGCACCGCGGCTTCAATCCCACCGATCGATGGCGTCGACACTGTCGATTACTGGACCAACCGCGAGGCGGTCCTCGCGAAGGAGCAGCCCGAACGCCTGGTGGTGATCGGCGCGGGCCCCGTCGGCGTCGAGCTGGCCCAGGCCTATATCCGGTTCGGGACAAAGGTTCACCTCGTCGAGCCGTCGCGCTACCCGGTTCCCCTGGAGGAGGAGGCTGCGGGCAAGCAGCTCCAGGAGGCCCTGATCCGAGAGGGGGTGGAGGTGAGCTGTGGGGCCAAGGTCGTCCGACTGGCACAGCAGGGCGAGGAGGTCTCCGTGACCCTGGCGTCTGGCGACGTGATCAAGGCCGACCGCGTCCTGCTGGCCACCGGCCGCAAGCCCAACCTCGACGGCTTCGACCTGGACGCCGCAGGCGTCAGTCGCACCGACAGGGGGGGGCTCAGGGTCGACGCCGCCACGCTGGAGGTCGCCGACGGCATTTACGCGATCGGTGACATCGCTGGACTGGGGGGATTCACTCACCTCGCGACCTACCACGGAACCGTTGTCGGGCGCGTCCTCCGGGGCCGGCAGGTAAGCGTCGACCACCGCGCCATCCCGCGGGTCACATTCACGGACCCGGAGATCGCCTCCGTCGGCATCAGCGAGGCCCAGGCGCGCGAGACGGGCGTGAAGGTCAAGGTGGCCGGAATCGACGATCTCTTCAACGGCACCGCGCGCGGCTACATCCACGGCGAGCCGGGCGGCCTGATGAAGTTGGTCGCGGACCAGGAGAAGAGAGTCGTGGTGGGAGCGACCCTGGTCGGACCCCACTCCGGGGAGATGATCGGCGAGCTCGCCCTCGCCATCCGCGCCGAGGTGGGGCTGGACACCCTCGCCGACGTGGTGCACGCCTTCCCGACATTTGCGCGCGCGCTGCAGCAGATTTTCGACGAACTGGCCGGCTGACCGCGCCCGCGTCGAGATCATCGTCACCAACCTCATCGAGAACGCCATCAAGTACTCACCGCGCGGCGGCCATATAGACTGCACCGTCGAGGTTCGTGGTGGGGACGCGCTGGTCGCGGTCACCGACCATGGCATAGGGATCGCGACGGGGGACATGACGACGCTGTTCACGAGGATTGGCCGCATCACCAGCGATGCCACGATTTCCATCCCGGGCACCGGACTGGGGCTGCACGTTTCGCGCGAGGCGCCGCTACCTGGTCAAGTCCGAGGTCACGCCGGCCCAACTGGCCGCCAGCGTCCACGACTGGACGGGCCCCTGACCCGATCGGAAGGCACGCAGTGAGTCAGTCGGGGAGCCCCCGGCGTCGTCGGGCCGCGCCCAAGCCCGTCGCCGACGTCGCCGACCTCGCGATGTACGGGGTGACCGGCTTCACCGGCAAGTTGGCGGCGCACGCCGCGCAGCGGGTGGGCCTGGCCATGCTCCTCGCGGGTCGTAACCAGGAGAGCCTGCAGCGGCTCTCCCGCGAGTTCGATGACGAGTACCCAATCGCGGTGGCCCGCCACGATGACCCCGACGCCCTTGCCGAGGTCGCCCGCCGCGGCCGGCTGTTGGTGTCCACGGCCGGGCCGTTCGGGGAGATTGGCTCCCTGACGGTGGCCGCCGCGGTGGCCACCGGGCGGCATTACCTCGACTCCACCGGCGAGGTCGACTTCATGGAGCAGACCTTCCGGCGCCACGACCGCGCGGCCCGGGAGAAGGAACTGGTGGTGATGAACGCCTGCGCGTTCGAGTACGTGATCGGTGACTGCCTGACCGAGATCGCCCTGCAGCAGAACCCCGATGCCGCGGAGCTGCGGGTGTCCTACTGGCTCCCGGATAAGGCGGCGACCCGGGGCACGGCGAAGTCCGCGCTGCGCATCCTGGGCAGCGACGCCGCGCGCGCCGTGCCGTCGCGGGGAGCCAGGATCGAGTTCCCGGACGCGGTCGGGGAGAAATGGGCGGTGACGTACGCGGGTGGAGAGCTGGAGTTTCTGCGGCGCCGCCGGCCGGGACTGAAGGTGTCGACGCTGATGGACATGTCCCCCCTCGTCGCCCGCAGCGCGCGGGCTCTGCCCGGGATCCGCCCGCTGATTGGGTTAGGGCCCGTCCAGGCATTGCTCGACCGGGCCATCCAACGTCTTCCCGAGGGGCCGGGCGAGGAGCAGAGGGCGGCCCAGGAATGGCTGATCCTGGTCGAGGTCGACCCGGGACACGCTCCACGCAAGGGTGTCTACGGCCGCGGGGTCGATCCCTACGGGATCACCGGTGAGATCCTGGCCCGAATCGCGGCCCGGGTTCTCCGAGGCGAACATCGTGCCACCGGCGTGGTCAGCCCGGCGCAGGCATTCGAGCCGGAGGACTTACTCGCCTCCCTCAGTGATCTCGGAGTCAGCTGGGCTCGTATCTGAGCGCGAGCTAGGTCACCGCCAGGCAGGTGACCGTCTTGAAGACCCCGTCGATCTTCTGTACGGCTTCCACGATCACACCCCCGATGGCATTGACGTCGGCCCCTTCCAGGCGGGCGATCACGTCGTACTCGCCGGTGATGGCGTCCGCGACGGTCACTCCCTTGGTCGCCTGGAGCTTCTTGGCCACGTCCATGGCGCGCCCGGGCGATGTGTTGATCAGAACGTAAGCGGTAACCATCAGCGTCCTCCTAACCTCAAATTGGAGAGCCCAGTGTAAGCCCCAACCTAGAATCAGATGGAGTGAAAGCCGTCATTAAGGCCCACCCGGGGAAGGGCGTGAAGATCGCCGAGGTCCCCGAGCCGATGGCCGGGGATGGCGAGATCCTGGTTCGCGTCGGGGCGACGTCGATCTGCGGCTCCGACCTCGCGATCTACGAGTGGCGCGACTGGGTTGCCGCCCGGATGAAGACGCCCAGGGTGGTGGGACACGAGTTCTGCGGCACCATCGAGGCCCTCGGTCCCGGCGTGGAGAACGTCAGCGTTGGCGACTTCATCGCCGCCGAGACCCACATCGTCGATGGAACCTGTCACCAGTGCCTGCTGGGCGAGCGCCATGTCTGCGAGAACGTGCAGATCATCGGCTTCGATCGCGATGGTTGCTTCGCCGAGCTGGTCGCGATCCCCGCCGAGAACGCCTGGGTCACCAACCGTTCCATGCCCCTGGAGGTGGCCAGCATCCAGGAGCCGTTCGGCAACGCGGTGCACTCGGCGACCCGGGGACCGCTCAAGGACCGCGTCGTGCTGGTCACCGGCTGCGGCCCGATCGGCCTCTTCTGCATCGGCATCGCGCGGGCCGAGGGTGCGGCGCGGGTCATCGCCACCGACGTCAACGCCTACCGTCTCGGCCTGGCCCACAAGATGGGCGCGGACGCTCTCCTCGACACCAGCTCAGGGGATGCCGTCGAGGCCATCCGGGAGGCGGCAGGGGCGCCGATCGACGTGGCCCTGGAGATGTCAGGCAACGCGGCGGCGATCGACCAGGCCCTCCAGGTGCTTCGACCCGGTGGCTGGATCAGCCTGCTGGGCCTGCCGGTGCGCCCCGTGAGCCTCGACCTCAATGGCCTCGTCATCCAGAAGGGCGTGACCGTTTATGGCATCTTCGGGCGCCGCATCTGGGAGACCTGGGAGCACACCCGTCGGTACCTGGAGGGCGGGCTGGTCGACGTCTCCCCACTGATCACCCATCGCATCGGCCTCGACGATGTCGAGGAGGCGATGCAGCTGCTGGAACACGGTGAGAGCGGCAAGGTGGTGATGTTCCCGGGGGGAGTGCCCGGGGCGTCATGACGCGTCCGTCCGAGGCCACCCTCAAGGAGGAGCTGGACCAGCTCGCGGCGGATGGCCTGTACCGCCCGATGCGGGTGATCGAATCACCCCAGGGCAGTGAGGTGGTGATCGACGGCCGCCGTCTGATCAACCTCAGCTCCAACAACTACCTCGGCCTGAACACCCACCCGCGGCTGGTGCAGGCCATGGTCGACGCCACCAACAGCCTCGGCGCGGGCAGCGGGGCGGTGCGGACCATCGCGGGAACGCTGTCCATTCATGAGGAGCTGGAGCGTCGCCTCGCGGACTTCAAGCACACCGAGGCCTCGCTGACGCTGCAGTCGGGTTACGCCACCAACCTGGGCATCCTGTCCTGCGTCCTCGTTGAGGGCGACGTGGTCATCAGCGACGAGCTCAACCACGCCAGCATCATCGACGGCATCCGCCTCACCAAGGCCGACCGCCTGGTCTACAAGCATTGCGATCTCGACTCCCTGGAGGAGGCGCTGGAGAAGGCCGGCAAGTACCGCCGCAAGCTGGTGGTCACCGACGGGGTCTTCTCGATGGACGGCGACATCGCGCCCCTACCCGGGATCGTCGAGCGGGCCGAGGCTCACACTGCCATGGTGATGGTCGACGATGCCCACGCCAGCGGGGTGCTGGGCAGGAACGGTCGCGGGTCGGTCAGCCACTTCGAGCTCGACGGTCGGGTCGAGATCCAGGTCGGCACGCTGTCCAAGGCGATGGGCGTGGTGGGCGGTTACGCCGCCGGCAGCGCCACCATGCGTGAGTACCTGGTGGCCAGGGCACGCCCGTTCCTTTTCTCGACGTCCCATCCGCCGGGGGTCGCCGCGGCCTGCATCGCGGCCATCGACGTCCTCCTCGACGAACCCGAGCGCATCGAGCGGCTCTGGGACAACACGCGCTACTTCAAGGCCCAGCTGCAGACCCTGGGCTTTGACACTGGCGTCAGCGAAACGCCGATCACCCCGGTCATAGCCGGTGACCCGGATCGCGCCAACGCGCTCTCGGATGCCCTGATGAAGGGAGGTATCTTCGCCCAACCGATCGTGTTTCCGATGGTCAAACGCGAGCAGTCGCGGGTGCGCACGATTGTCAGCAGCGAACACACGCGCGCCCAGCTGGACGCCACCCTCGAGGTTTTCGAGTCTGCCGGGAAGGGCCTCGGCCTGATCTGACACCGCCCGGGCGGCGCGTACAGTAACCAACCGATGAGCGGTGGCTTGAAAAGGGGGCGGGATGACGAGGTCTGACGCCGAGCTCGAGCAGGAGCATGCGTTGCTCGACGCGGCCAGGCTGGACCCCACGCGCTACGAGGAGCTCTATGACCGCTATTTCGACCAGATCTACTCATACGTTTACTACCACTGCGGTAGTCGTGAGCAGGCCGAGGACATCACCGCGGCCACCTTCCAGCGCGGCCTCGAGGACCTGCCCAACTTCCAGTGGCGCGGCGTGCCCTACTCCGCCTGGCTCTACCGCGTGGCCGGTAACCTGCTCTCTCGTGACCGCCGCCGACCCGCGTGGCTGGAGCTCCGCGAGACCCAGGCCGGTACCGGCGACGCCAACCAGCCTGATGAGGTGGTCCTGCGCCTGGACCAGGACCACCGCCTGCACGAGGCGATCACCACGCTCCCGGCCGACCAGCGCCAGGCCATCCTGCTCCGCTTCTTCGCGGGCATGCGCAACAAGGAGGTGGGCAAGGTGATGAACCGCAGCGAGGGCGCGGTCAAGCTGCTGGTCTTCCGCGCTGTCAGCAACCTCCGCAAACAGCTCCCGGAGGACGACGAATGACCCACCGGGCCGCCGACGAGCTCTCCAATGCCATCGACCGCTGGATCAGTCGCACCGACATCGGCACCGGCGAGGGGCTGGCGGAGATCGTCGACGCCCTCGGAGAGGGCCTGCCGCCGATGGCCGACGCCATGGCCCGCGAACGGATTCGCCGTCGCCTGGCCACGGTCAGCCCGCGACCCCGCAGCGCCCAGGAGATCCTGCTGGAGCGCGCCTTCGATGAGGTCGACCGTCTCCAGCACCGCCTCCGCGAGGACGAGTACGTGCCCTGGACGGCGATCGCCGCGACCGCCGCGGTGGTGGTGGGCGCGGTCGGATTGGCGGTGTGGATGCGCCGGCGGGGGATCGGCCAGCAGCTCGTCCCAGCCTAGGCCGGCGCCAGCAGCTAACATCTGCTTCGGGAGTGCGGGTTATGGAGGGTCGTTGATGAGGGCTGTGCAGAGAATCGCGGTGGTGTTTGTGGCGGCGGTGTTGGGCTGCGCCTCGATGGTCACGGCGAGCGCGCCGGCACTGGCCGCGCCGGGCTTCACCAAGACCACCGCTGCCAAGTTCCACGCCGTGAACCTGGGACCCGCGCACAACCACAGCTGCGACATCAACTACGACCTCTACGTGCCCAACGACGCCAACGCCGGGCACCAGGTCCCCGCGATCCTCACCACCAATGGCTTCGGCGGGTCCAAGGACGACCAATCCAACGAGGCGGCACTCTGGGCCGGCCACGATTACGAGGTTCTGTCCTTCTCCGGCCTGGGTTTCGGCGACAGCAGTTGCCCCATCGAGCTGGACTCGCCCGATTGGGACGGGCGGGCCGCCTCGCAGCTGGTCACCATGTTGGGGACCCGGCCGGAGGTGCTCAAGGACAACGCGGGCACTCACGATCCGCGCATCGGGACGTGGGGCGGGTCGTATGGGGGTGGCTTCCAGTTCGCGCTGGCGGCAGTCGACAACCGGGTCGACGCCATGATCCCCGAGATCACCTGGAACGACCTCTCCTACTCGCTGATCCCCAACAACTACTCCCCGAGCCTCATCTATGACGAGGTCGCCAGGCCCGGCATCGAGAAGACGGAGTGGACCGCGCTCTTCTTCGGGGAGGGACAGACGGAGGTCGCCCAGCACCCGGGGCTGAGCGGGTGGATCGACAATATCGGCGGCGTGGCGGGGACGGGAACGTTCAACCCGGCCTGTCCCGGGTTTGACCAGAGTGCGTGTGACGCGTTCAACCAGGGAACGGCCGACGGCTACCCCAACGCCGCGACGATCGCCACCCTGCACAAGGTGTCGGCCCAGTACGAGTACTTCCAGGGCTGTCACGCCGGCCACTACGCGCCCACCCTGCTGGCGCAGGGCGAGACCGACACGCTCTTCAACATGGCCGACGCCGTCGCCAACTACAACGCCACCCGGGCCTGCGGCGCCCCGGCCAAGCTGGTCATGAAGCTGGGAGGCCACAGTGGGCCGGACGCTGCCGGTGAGTACAACAACGCCGACCTCAGCAAGGGCTACCTCACCCAGGTCGAGCTGAATTGGTTCGACCACTACCTGAAGGGCAACGCGGTGAGCACCGGTCCGGCGGTGGAGTACTTCCGCGATTGGGTCTCCTACGACCATGCCGGGTCGGCGCAGCCGGCCTATGCCGGCGCCCCCGGTTGGCCGGTGGGAACCACCAAGACCCTCTACTTCTCCGGTGCCGGTGACCTCGTGCCAAGCCTCGCGCAGGTGCAGGCGGGCGCCGTCAACTTCACGGCGCCGACCACGGCGCCATTCAGCTACTCGGAGACCTCGGCGCTGCAGAGCGGCGGCCTCGACACGGTGCCGCCGACCGATCCGCCGGGCACCTTCGCGTCCTTCACCACCGGGCCGCTCACCGCCGACGTGGAGTCGGTGGGGATCCCCACCGCGGACTTCCTGCTCTCGGACGCCAACCCCGCGTCCTCCCTCAACCCCGCACTGGAGGTGACGTTGTTCGGCAAGATCTACGACGTCGACCCGTCAGGAACCAAGACGCTGGTCCACCGCATCGTCACCCCGCTGCGCGTCGATGACACCAGCAAGCCGGTGCACATCAACCTGCCCGGGGTGGTCCACAGGTATTCGCAGGGGCACCAGATCCAGATGGTGCTGGCGACCACCGACGCCGCCTATACCAGCTCGCGCGCGCCGCACGCCCTGACCATCGCCCCCGATCAGCAGCACCCGGGCACTTTGACCCTACCGGTGAACTCCGCGGTCCAGGGGGCCAGCATCCCAGCGCCGGTGCACGTCGCCCTGGCATCGGGTCCCACGGGCACGCCCAACACCGCGGCTGAGCGGCCCTGGCGAGCCATCGCGATCCTCATCCTGGTCGTCATCGGGTTGATTACAGCCGGGCAATTAAGAGGGCGGATCGGCCGGGAAGCCAATCCGCCCCGGGGAGGGGTTTAGCGCGCCGCTACCAGAGCAGCGCGATGGCCACCAACGTCAGCGCAACGGGCACGAGCGGGAGGCCCGCTAGCGAGACGTTGAGCCACATCATCAAGGCCACCAAGAGGACCAGGATCCCGAAAAGACGGGTTCGACTGATCTCGAAGTTTCCGATGTGAATCATTTGAAAACAAACCTCCTTTTTTCGTACTCGGGAGTCGCTCCAGGCGGCGGTGCGGCTTCCTGACATTCCATAAGCGGGACCGGCTGGCATAGTTACTGTCACGATGGCAGGGAGTTCGATCCGCAAGGCAGTGATCCCCGCCGCGGGGCTCGGAACCAGGTTCCTTCCGGGTACCAAGGTGCTGCCCAAGGAGATCCTCCCCGTCGTCGATCGACCGGTCATCGAGTGGGCCGTGGACGAGGCCGCGAACTCCGGGGTGGGCGAGGTGGTGCTGGTGCTCAGCCCTGGCAAGGAGCTGCTGATGCGTCACTTTGAGCCGGCCCCCGAGCTCGAGCGCTACCTCGAGGAGCGTGACAAGCCCGAACAGCTGGAGAAGCTCCGGGCCATCGGCGGTGGCGTCAAGGTCAGCCAGGTCACCCAGGAGGAGCCACTGGGGCTGGGGCACGCGGTGCTGCAGGCTCGCGAGGCCATCGGCGGCGAGTTCTTCGCCGGCCTCCTGCCCGACGACATCATCCGCTGGGAGAAGCCGGTGATCGCCCAGATGATCGAGGTCCACGAGAAGTACCAGTGCAGCGTCCTGGCCGTCCGACGGGTGCCCCGCGAAAGCATCGGGCGCTACGGGTCGATCGAGATCGGGGAGCAGGATGGTCGGGTTTACGAGGTCAGGCACCTGGTCGAGAAGCCCGAGCCCGCGGACGCCCCCTCGGACCTCGCCGTGCTGGGCCGCTACATCCTCAGTCCGAGCATCTTCGACGCCCTGGAGCGAACCGAGAAGGGCGCCGGCGGCGAGATCCAGCTGACCGACGGGATCATGAACCTGCTCCGTGACGAGAAGGTCATGGCCCTGGAGTTCGAGGGCGACTACTTCGACGTGGGCACGATCGCGGGTTGGCTCAAGACCTCGATCGCCCTGGGGCGCGCCCGTGAGGAGTTCCGCGAGGACATCGACGCATACCTGCGCAAGCTCCTGGAGTCGCCGCCGGACCGGCCCCCGGCGACCGGCTGAGCACGTGGGCCGGTGTAGAATCGGGGCTTGGCGGCAAAGCGGTTTACGTTTGTTTTGTATTCAGGATTGGGATTGAAGGCATGGCCATCGACCGGGGTCGTCGACGCGACGAGGAACGGAATGTTCGCTACCTCAATGAGGAAGGCGACTATGCCGTCGAGGTCGAGCACACCCTCAACAAGTGGGCGGTGACCGTCCTCGAGCTGCCGTCCAAGAAGATCATCGCCCAGGATTTCTTTCCGGAGCGCTGGAAAGCCCTGGCCCGTGCGCAGGACTTCGTTCGCATCCTCAACATGAGGCACAAGGACGAAGAGGGCGCCGAGGCCGGGGACAAGGCCTGAGCTGAACGACGGCATCCTCCGTCGGGAGTGGGGGGCGGTCGCCTTTTTGATCGCCACCGCGCTGGGTATCGTCGTCGTGCCCATCGGCCTCAACCTGAACAAGCGCAACGTGCCGGCCGCCACCCAGTCGCTGGTCGAGGCCAGCCCGTCTCCGGGGGCCTCCTCGGCAGCGGGCGCCTCGCCGTCACCGTCGCCGGCGCCCAGCCCAGTTGCGTCGCCGTCACCTTCACCGG
>DAINSI010000037.1:0-2775 GCA_036741395.1 Candidatus Dormiibacterota bacterium | reverse complement strand
GGGCTAGCCCCTCCTAGGGTCGGGCCGCCGTCAGGCGGCGCGCAGGCTGAGGGTGCCGTTGCCCGGGAGCACCTGCCCTCGCTGCAGGGCGAACTCGGCCAGGATCTCATCGTCGCGCATCATCCGCAGCTCGATGGCGTCCGCGAGCCTCAGGTTGGCGATCCGGACGCAGTCGCGCAGGAACGGCAGCACCATCGGTTGGATCAGGTTGACGAAATATCGGCGCGCCGACTCCACGGGTTCGTTGATCTCCTGAGAACGATCGCGGTAAGCGATCACCAGCAGTTCGTCGGACAGCATCACAGGGTCGGTCCAGACATAGCCCAGTCCCGACCGGCGGCTGCTCATGGGAAAGCCCTCGAGGCGCGGCCACAGCCGCGCCATCAGCTGCGGGCTGCCCTCGACGAAGAAGGTCACGTCGCGCAGCGGCTCGTGAAGATTCTGCTCGGGGTACCGCGTCGAGAAGCCGATCTCGTCGGTGGCATAGAAGGGCGCCGGCACCTTGATGACCAGCTCTTCCATCACGCAGCCCCCCCTAACGGTGTTGCCACGACCTTCATTGAACCATCGACCCGGGATGGGGGCAATGGGGAGGGTGCATTGTTTGCGCCGACCCTAGGAGCGCCGGCGCGCTCTGACGGAGATGGCGATGATCATCGCCAGGACCAGCGCGCCGGCGCCGGCAAGAACCGGGACCAGACCGGCGAGCGCCCGTGTCGGCGGCAGCTGCGTAGGCGCGGTTGGACCGGCAGCGACAGGCGTCAGGACCCTGGTCGAGGCGTCATCAACCTGGCTGACGTGGTAGTGGATGGAGTAGCAGCCGTTGAGGTTCGAGTCCGGGCACGTCGACGTGGGGTCGCTCTTGTGGGTGAGCCCGTCGCTGATGTGGGCGCCCAGCGAGGACGCGGCTGAGGCATAGGTGTCGACCAGCAGGCCTGGGACATCATTGTCGGTTGCGATGTCGCGGTCGCGGGGGCAGTCCGCAAAGGCCACCAGCCGCTGCTTGGTCTGGTCGTCAACGCTCAGCGCCGAGAGGTCGCCGAGGTCGCACTCGCGGCCGTGGACGAAGAGCCGCCAACCTCGCCCCGGCGGCACGTAGATATCCGCTGCTTGGGTCAGGGGCAAAACCGTGCCGTCAGTGGGGTCCAGCTCCCCGTCGCCGTTGACCGTGAACTGCCCCCAGGAACCCTGCACGTCGTAGTACAGGTTCCATTGCCCGGTGTTGGTGAACCTGGCGGTGGGGGTGAAGGCCTCGGTTCGCCTTGACTCCTGGGCGCAGTTGGAGCTGACGGGGGCGCCGAGGGTGCAGTTGGGGTCCATCGCGCGGTGGATCACCAGCTCGTCGAAGACCACCTTGAGGTGGGTGGGAACCTGGCTGAGGGCCACGGTGTCCCACCCCGCGAAGATCGAGTAGGCCATCTTGAGACTGTGGGTTTTGTCGACGGTGCTGAGGTGGTACGTGACCCGGACCGCGCTGCCCTCCGCGGTCAGCGTCGGTGCCGGGGCGTTGGTCGATCCCTGGTCCACGGCATGGAATACCAGGCGGGCGCCGGGTGATGGCGGTGGCGGCGCGGGGAGCAGGAACGAGTAATCGCCGCTCACGTCCTGCCAGGGGGTGCTGGTGTCGAGGCAGGCCTTGTACAGGGTCTGCCTCTCCGGCTGGCCGACCGTGGTGGCCAGCGACGGTTGGAACTGGTGGGCGCAGTTGGCCTCGATGCCGGCGAGGGTCGAGTCGGTGGACACGAAGAGGTCTGCCTGGGCCTCGCCCTCGGCGCCCTTGGTCGGCTGCTTGCGCTGCACCCAGACCGCGCGGTACGGGTGGAACTCGGTGCCCTCACCGTCGAGGTTGCCGCACTGGCTGGGGTCGGGGATGCCGAAGCACGGCTGGCCCAGCTTGGGCAGGATGTAGTCCGGACTGAAGATGTTGGTACCGACGCCCCAGTGGCCGCAGTCCCAGACCCACGAGCCCAACTCCATGACGTGGTCGCCGGGCTCGGCCCAGGCGAACTTGGGGATGGTGAGGTCCTCCCACTCGGTGTGCAGCCGCCCGCTGCTCTCGTCGAACCCGGAGTAGTTGCCGGTCTTCTTCACCGGGTCCCCACCCACCAGGTAGGTGTAGGCGGGGTCGGGCAGGACGTTGACGTTGTAGTCATACGCGCCGTGCCCGGTGGGCAGATCGCCACCCGAGACGTGCACCGCAGCAAACTTGGGGTTGGCTGCCGACACGGTACCGGCGATCCAGCGCGGTGCCGGCGCCGGCTGGTCGGAAGGCGTGTTATAGACATAGGACCACTCCGGCTCGCGCCGCGTCAGGAGCGCCCCCGGGTCGCGGCCGCAGCCATCCCTTGTGGACTGCGGGTCGGCGCCCGTGGGTTGCGGCGCCGGCGGGTTGGAGACGGCCCTGGCCCCCGGCACCGGGCGCGCCGCGATGCTCACCGCCAGCGCGATCAACAGGGCCAGCGCCGCGACCCCCGCCCGAGTGCGCATCGTGAGAGGACCGTACTACGGCAGACGGGTCACCGCAACGCGAGGTGGGCGCGCCTTGGGTTCGCGCCGTTGGCGCGCTTCGCTCGCCCGCCCGGCTAATGAGGGCCGGCGGGCGGTGAAGAACGGTGCGTCCAACGTTGGACTGGGTTCGCGCCGCCCGCGCGCTCCGCTCGCCCGCCCTGGCTATGGAGGGCCGGCGGGCGGCGACTGAGAGTGGGGCTCTCTGGTCAATCCCAGTTGACACACGAACAGATGTTCTGGTATGATAGACGGAGTATTGGGGGGTTG
>DAINSI010000036.1:0-24377 GCA_036741395.1 Candidatus Dormiibacterota bacterium | reverse complement strand
TCGACCCCACCCATCTCCGAAACGCGGCGCACGATCGCCCGGTTGGCGCCGATGTTCGGTTGCAGGCCGGCCGCCAGCATCGCCTTCTCGTCGAACCCGGTCCAAGCGCCCGCCACCGTGGGAAGGTCGTGGGTGGTGACGCCGGAGAGCGCCATTCGGGGGTAGCGCCGGGGCGCGATCGACTCGAACCAGAGCAGGCGGTAGGCCAGGATGCGCCGGCTCCGCAGCGTTGCCCGCACCTCGGGCTGGACCGTGCCGAGGTCCTCGCCGACCACCAGCGCCCGCGCGGCCCGGCTCTCCTCGGCCAGGATGTCGAGCATCGGCGCGGCCGGGAAGGTGACGTAGGCGCCTTGGTCGGCGGCGGCCCCTTCGGGGATCAGCCAGAGCCGGAAGAGGCCGAGCACGTGGTCGATGCGCAGGCCGAGCGCGTGGCGCAGGTTGGCGCGCACGGTGTCGCGGAAGGGCGCGAAAGCCTTCTCGGCGAGGCTCCGGGGGTTGAACGCGGGGAAGCCCCAGTTCTGCCCCGCCAGGTTCATCGCGTCGGGCGGCGCCCCCACGGTGAACCCGGGGATCAACTCGTCGGCCCATATCCAGGCATCGGCGCCCCCGGGGTCGGCGCCGATGGCCAGGTCGCACAGCGGCGGCAGCTCCGCGGAGGCGCGCTCGAGCTGCTGGTCCAGCACTCCCTGGAGCCATTTATGGAAGGCGACTCGAGGCTGTAGGTCCCGGGCCGCCCGGGCCACAGCGCTCACGCCTGGCCGCCGCAGCGACGTGGGCCAGCGTCGCCAGTCGGCACCGTGGCGCTCGGCCAGGGCGCAATAGGTCGCGTAGGTCTCCAGTCCCGGGCCGGCGGAGCGCCGGTATTCGGCCTGGTCCGGCACCGGCGACGGCGCGCGTGACGCCCAGGCGGCCTCGAGGGCCTCCAGCTTGGCCGCCAGCACGGCGTCGCGGTCGAGCAGACGCTGGTCGTTGAGGCGGCGGGTCCGCCGCGCGATCGGTTCGATCGCCGCCGCGGCCGCCCGGTACCCGGGGACCTCCTCGACGGCGATGTAGAGAGGATCGCGGAACCGGCGACTGGAGGGGTAGTAGGGGCTGGCCTGCACCGGCGGGCAGGGCGATGAGGCGTGCAGCGGGTTGAGTTGGACGAAGCCCGCTCCCAGCCCGCGGGACCACCTGGCGAGACCCCGCAGGTCGGCCAGGTCGCCGATGCCCCAGCTCCGCTTCGAGCGCACCGCGTAGAGCTGGGCCGCCCATCCCCAGAGCTGGCGCTCGGCGGGAAGGTGGCAGGTGCTGACCCGCGTGGCGGGGCGTCGGAGGGGTGGCCGGCCATCCCTGCCGAGCGCCGCGCGGAGCAGGCGCACAGTGTCGGGGTCGGCGCGACGCGGCTGGCCCCAGGCGTCGACGTACTCGTTCAGCACCCCGAACTCCGGCGCGGGTGCGGGCTCGGTCATGGCGCTCTCTCGGGAACGGACCGGCCGAGGTCGCGCCGATACAATTGCGCTATCACCTTATGCGCACCATGGCTATCGGCTGCAAACACAGCGCGGATCGTAGCAAGGGCTATCCGCGGTGCTTGACGTCTCTGCGGCTGCGGTCTCTGACCGCGGCTTGAAGGCAGCCTGGCCGGGCCGCAACTTCCCCCTCGGCGCCACCTGGGACGGAGAGGGGACGAACTTCTCGCTCTTTGCCGCGAGCGCGGAATGGGTCGAACTGGTGCTCATCGACGAGGAGGGCGAGGCACAGAGCCTGGAGCTCGCCGAGAAGACCGACCTGACCTGGCACGGGTACATCTACGGGGTCGGTCCGGGCCAGCGCTACGGCTACCGCGTCCACGGCAAGTACGACCCCGCGCAGGGACTGCGCCACAACCCCAACAAGCTCCTCGTCGACCCCTACGCGCGGGCCATCACGGGCAACATCAAATGGGGCCCAGAGGTCTTCGGCTACGAGGTTGGAAAGGACGACATCCATCCCAGCTCGCTCGACTCCGCTCCCCACATGCCCCGCTCGGTCGTCGTCGATCCGCACTTTCCCTGGGGCGACGACCACCGGCCCAACATCCCCTGGGCCGACACCGTGATCTACGAGGCCCACGTCAAGGGCCTGACCAAACTCCACCCTGAAATCCCCGAGGAATTGCGCGGGACCTACGCGGGCGTGGCCCACCCGGCGACCCTCGATCACCTCCAGAAGCTCGGCGTGACGGCCATCGAATTGATGCCGGTGCACCATTTCGTCGACCCTGAGTTCCTCGTCGACCACGACCTCATCAACTACTGGGGCTACGACTCGCTGGGCTACTTTGCGCCCGAGGCCCGCTACTGCTCGGCGGGCAAGCGCGGCGAGCAGGTGCGGGAATTCAAGGCCATGGTTCGCACCCTCCACGCGGCCGGCTTCGAGGTGATCCTCGACGTCGTCTACAACCACACCTGCGAGGGCAACCACCTGGGGCCGACGCTGGGCTTCAAGGGCATCGACAACAAGTCCTACTACCGACTCGCCGAGGAGGACCCGCGCTTCTACTTCGACGTCACCGGCACCGGGAACTCCCTCAACGCTGGGCAACCGCAGACCCTGCAGCTGATCACGGACAGCCTGCGTTACTGGGTCACGGAGATGCACGTCGACGGTTTCCGTTTCGACCTCGCCTCGGCCCTGGCGCGCCAGTTCTACGACGTCGACCGGCTGTCCGCGTTCTTCGACATCATCCACCAGGACCCGGTCCTCTCCCAGGTGAAGCTGGTTGCCGAGCCGTGGGACGTCGGCGAGGGGGGCTACCAGGTGGGCAACTTCCCGGTGCGCTGGGCGGAGTGGAACGGCAAGTACCGTGACACCATGCGCGACTTCTGGCGCGGTGCCTCCGGGGTGCGCGACCTGGGCTACCGCCTCACGGGCTCCAGCGATCTCTACAAGGAGGACGGCCGCCGCCCCTGGTCGAGCATCAACTTCATCACCGCGCACGACGGCTTCACCCTGCGCGACCTGGTGTCGTACAACGACAAACACAACGAGGCCAACTTCGAGGAGAACCGCGACGGGAGCGATGACAACCGCTCCTGGAACTGCGGTGCCGAGGGAGAGACCAGCGATCTCGAGATCCTCAAGCTGCGCGCTCGCCAGGAGCGCAACCTGCTGGCCTCGCTGTTCCTCTCGCAGGGCTGCCCGATGCTGCTCTCCGGCGACGAGCTGGGCCGCACCCAGGGGGGCAACAACAACGCCTACTGCCAGGACAACGAGACCTGCTGGATCGACTGGGAGAACCTCGACGCCGACCTCCTCGACTTCACCCGTCGCCTGATCGACCTTCGCGCCTCCCAGCCGGTGCTGCGGCGGCAGCGATTCTTCGAAGGTGAATACGCCCCGCGCCGCAAGGACATCACCTGGTTTCGTCCCGACGGCCAGGAGTTCAGCGGTGACGACTGGAACGACGAGGGTACGCGCGCGGTCGGCATGCTGCTCAACGGGGAGGCGATCACCGACCGCGGTCCGCGCGGGGAGCGCATCGTCGGTGACTCGCTGGCGGTGATCCTCAACTCAGGGGAGGAGAACCAGGGGATCTCGCTGCCGCATGGGGGTGTCGACCGCTGGGAGGTCATCCTTGACACCGCCCGGCCCCGCGAGCCCGCGGGTTCGCGGCAGATTGGACCAGGTGAACAGGTCGCGGTGACCGGCCGGTCGGTCGTGGTCCTGAAGCGACCGCGCTGATGACGCCGCCGTCCCGCGTCGCCATCGAAGGGGTCCGTCCCAGGGTCAACCCGGCGGGGTTCGCGGCCAAGGGAATCACCGGCCAGGCCATCCCCATCAGCGCCGACATCTTTGCCGACGGCCACGACCAGCTGATGTCCTGGGCTGTCACCTGGCCGCTCGCAGACCCGTCGCGGAGACGAGAGGTGCCCCTGGTGATGGGCGTCAACGACCGCTGGACCGGCGAGCTGACGGCCGACGAGATGGGTGCCTGGATGTTCGAGGTCGGCGGTACGGTTGACCGCTACGGCACCTGGTTGCGCGACACCAAGATCAAGCTTGGGGCAGGACAGGAGGTCGAGGTCGAACTTGAGGAGGGGGCGATCCTGGCGGAGCAGCGCGCCGGTGGCCCCGGTGTCGGCGAGAAGGACGCGACCGCGCTCCGCAAGCTGGCCGCCGGGCTGCGCGGAGGGGGCAGGGCTGAAGGCAAGCTGAAGTCCGCCGCTGCCGCCACCGCGGTGACGCTGCTGCGACGCACCGCCTCTCGGGATGCCGCCGCGTCGGCCGGTCCGTTCCCTCTCTGGATCGACCGCGAGCGGGCGGGCTTCTCGGCCTGGTACGAGATGTTCCCGCGTTCGGAAGGCGCCACGGCGAAGCGCGGCGGGACCTTCAAGACGGCGGCCAAGCGCCTCCCGGCGATCGCCCAGATGGGCTTCGATATCGTGTACCTGCCGCCGGTTCACCCCATCGGCGAGAGCTTCCGCAAGGGCCCCAACAACTCGCTCACCGCCGGGCGCGCGGACCCTGGCAGCCCCTGGGCGATCGGCTCGCCAGCGGGCGGCCACACGGCGGTCCACCCCGACCTGGGGACGATCGCAGACTTCGACGCCTTCGTCGCCGACGCCCGCGAGCAGGGCCTCGAGGTGGCGCTGGACTACGCCCTTCAATGCAGTCCGGACCATCCCTGGGTGGCAGAGCACCCCGAGTGGTTCAGCCACCGTCCCGACGGAACCATCAAATATGCCGAGAACCCGCCCAAGAAGTACCAGGACATCTATCCGATCAATTTCGAGACCGACCAGCAGGCCCAGCTCTGGGCGGCGTTGCGCGACGTCCTGGATTTCTGGATCGAGCACGGCGTGCGCATCTTCCGCGTCGACAATCCCCACACCAAGGCGCTGCCCTTCTGGGAGTGGCTTATCCACAGTGTGCATGAGCGTTGCCCGGACGTCATCTTCCTGGCCGAGGCGTTCACCCGTCCTCGGATGATGGAGAGGCTGGCCAAGCTGGGGTTCAGCCAGAGCTACACGTATTTCACGTGGCGCAACAGTGCCTGGGAG
The DNA here is from genome assembly GCA_036741395.1 of Candidatus Dormiibacterota bacterium. Lineage (GTDB taxonomy): Bacteria > Chloroflexota > Dormibacteria > DASZGP01 > DASZGP01 > JAXDLW01. The sequence goes on along the minus strand of DAINSI010000036.1, from coordinate 19,353 downwards.
CTGGGGCAATACCTGACCGAGTTGTCACAGACCGAGATGGTGGACTATTTCCGGCCCAATTTCTGGGTCAACACGCCGGACATCCTTCATGCCTTCCTGCAGCGCGGGGGCCGCGCGGCGTTCCGCATCCGAGCCGTCCTGGCGGCCCTGGGCTGTCCCAGCTGGGGCATGTACAGCGGCTTTGAGCTCTTCGAGAACATCCCCCTGCGCGACGGTAGCGAGGAATACATGGACTCCGAGAAATACCAGCTCCGGCCGCGACGCTGGGACCAACCCGACAGCCTCGCGCCTTACATCAGCCGCCTCAATGACCTGCGGCGCCGTCACCAGGGGGCGATCGCTTCGCTGCGCACCCTGCGGGTCCACCAGGTCGAAGGCGAGGATGTCGTGTGCTTCTCGCGCACGGATCCCGGCAGCGGGCAGAGCCTCCTGGTGCTGGTGAACGTCGACCCCTTCAACGTGCACGAGGCGACGACCGGGCTGGACCTCGACGTCCTCGGGCTCACGCACGACCAGTCCTATGTGATGCACGATGAGCTGGGAGGTGAGAGCTTCACCTGGCATGGAGCGGCCAACTATGTCCGATTGGACCCCCGCGTCGCGGTCGCGCACGCGTTTGTGGTGCGGCCAGCGGTGAGCGCCTGATGGCGACCGGGGTGAGGTCGAGCCGGCGCGGTGAGGCACGCGAGCTGGCGGCGCCGCAGCCCACCAAGGACAAGCTCTGGTATCGCCACGGCGTCTTCTATGAGCTCCTCGTGCGAGGCTTCGCCGACAGCGACGAGGACGGAGTGGGGGATATCCCGGGACTGATCAGCAAGCTCGACTACCTCCAATGGCTCGGCATCGACTGCATCTGGCTCCTTCCTGTGAACCGGAGCCCGCTGCGCGACGGCGGCTACGACATCGCCGACTACTACGAGGTGCAGCCTGAGTACGGCAGCGTGGAGAACGTCCGCGAGCTGGTCGCCAAAGCGCACGAACGTGGCATGCGCGTGATCATGGACATGGTCATGAACCACACCTCGGACCAGCATGCCTGGTTCCAGGAGGCGCGCGCTTCCCGCGATAACCCCAAACGCGATTGGTATGTGTGGTCCGACTCTCCTGAGCGGTACAGCGAAGCGCGGATCATCTTCATCGACAGCGAAACGTCGAACTGGGCCTGGGACGAGCAGGCGGGCCAGTTCTATTTCCATCGTTTCTTCAGCCACCAGCCGGACCTCAACTACGACAACCCCGAGGTCCGTGACGCGATGCTCAACGTGATTCGCTTCTGGCTCGACCTCGGGCTGGACGGCTTCCGCCTGGACGCCGTTCCCTACCTCTTCGAGCGCGACGGCACCATCTGCGAAAACCTCCCTGAGACCCACGAGTACCTGGCCCAGCTGCGCGCCGTCATCGACAAGGAGTACGGCGGGGACAAGGTTCTACTGGCCGAGGCCAACCAGTGGCCTGAGGACGTTGTCGATTATTTCGGCACCGAGGAAAACCCGGAATGCCATATGTGCTTCCACTTCCCGATCATGCCGCGCATGTTCATGTCACTGCGTCGCGAGCAGCGCTACCCGATCACCGAGATCCTCGAGCGCACGCCCAAAATCCCCGCCGGCGCGCAATGGGGAATTTTCCTGCGCAACCACGACGAGCTGACCCTGGAGATGGTCACCGACGAGGAACGCGACTACATGTGGACTGAGTACGCGCGCGATCCACGCATGAAATTGAACCTCGGGATTCGGCGGCGCCTGGCACCCTTGCTGGAGAACGGACGGCGGCAGATGGAGCTCTTCTACGGGCTCCTCCTATCGTTGCCCGGTACGCCCATCCTTTATTACGGCGACGAGATCGGCATGGGCGACAACATATATCTCGGCGACCGCGACGGGGTCCGCACGCCGATGCAGTGGAACGGCGACCGCAACGGCGGCTTTTCGCGCGCCGACTTCGCCCGCCTCTACCTGCCGCCACTGATGGACCCGGTGTACGGCTACCAGGCCCTCAACGTTGAGTCCCAGCAGCGCAACCCCTCGTCGATGCTGCACTGGCTGCGCCGTTTCCTGGCCGTCCGTCACCGCCACGCCGTCTTCGGCGACGGCGAGTTTGAGGTGCTGGACGCCAGCAACCCCAGTGTCTTCGCCTTCCTGCGCTACAACGCCAACGACACCATCCTCTGCGTTAACAACCTCTCCAGGTTCCCGCAGCCGGTGGAGCTCGACCTGCGGCGCTTCAACGGGCAGCGGCCCGTCGAGCTGCTGGGACGGGTCCAGTTCCCGCGCATCGGGGAACTCCCATACCTGTTGACACTGGCGCCGCATGGCTTCTACTGGTTCACGGTCGAGGGCCAGCAGTGATGGACGCGGTGCTGGACCGGCTCGGCCGCCACGGCCTGCAGAACGCGGAGGACCGCCTCAAGGAATACCTGCCCAGGCAGCGCTGGTTCGGTGGGCGCGACCGCGCCATAACCCGGCTTGCCATCGCCGACGTGGGTGTGATCCGCGACGGCGAGCCGACCGTCCTCAGCGTCATCGTCGATGTCGAGTTCGGCGACGGTGAAGTCGAGCAGTACCACGTCCCGCTGGCCGTCCAGGCCGAGGGCGTCGCCGGGATCTGGGAGGGCGTGGTCGTCGGCTCTGGCGAGCGCGACGGACAGCCGGTCCTGGTCTACGACGCCCTCCACGGCGGCGCGCCGTCCTACGCGCTCTGGCAGGCCACCGCCGCGGGCGAAGACATCCCCACCGAACAGGGTCGCCTGATCTGCCGCAATAACGGGATTCAACTCGAGGGCGACGCCGGTGCCGCCAGCGTGCGACCGCTGGCCCGCGAGCAGAGCAACAGCTCGCTGGTCCGCGGCGACCTGGAGGTCATGAAGTGCTTCCGCAGGCTGGCCCGCGGCGTCTCGCCCGAGCTGGAGATGCTCGAGGCGCTGGCCGGGGCCGGCTTCAAGCACGTCGCCGCCCCCCTGGGCGTCCTCGAGTACGACGACGGCGGCGACCGCGTCCTGCTGGCGATCATGCAGCCCTACCTGCACAACGGCACCGATGGCTGGACGCTGGCCCTGGCCTCGTTGCGTGACCTCTACGCCCACGCGGAGGAGATGGGCAGCACCGAGCGACGCCACGCGCTGCGCGTGGTCCGCGAGCAGGGCGCCTCATTCGAGGCCGAATCAGAGCGGCTGGCGCGGGTCACCGCGCAGATGCACCTGGCCCTGAGTGGGCAGGCGCCCGGGGAGGCCCTACGCCCACGCCCGGCGGACCGCGAGCTGCTGCAGCGGTGGGCGCAGGAGATGACCGAGGACCTGGACCAGATCCTGGCCCGCGGGGGCGAGCGCCTGACGGAGCTGCGGGCCCACCGCGACCAGGTGGCGCGCACCTTTGACTCGATCACCCGGATCAGCGATGGCGGCCTCGCCATCCGGTACCACGGCGACTACCACCTCGGCCAGCTGCTGCGCACCGATGGCGGCTGGACCGTCCTGGACTTCGAGGGCGAGCCGGCGCGGGGCGCCACCGCGCGGCGCTGGCGGTCGTCGCCCCTGCGCGACGTGGCCGGGATGATGCGCTCATACGACTACGCCGCCGCCGTCGAGCTCCGCACCTGGGGTGAGCCCGGGGATGCCGACTTCGAGCGCATGCTGCGCTACGGGATGGCCTGGGCGGAGGTCAACCGTGAGGCCTTCTGGGATGCCTACCTCGATGAGCTGGGCGACAGCCACATCATTCCGTCCGGCCGCGACGCGCTGGTGATGCGGCGGGTGTTCGAGACCCAGAAGGCGGTCTACGAGGTCGGCTACGAACTGGGCCACAGGCCCGAGTGGCTGGAGATCCCGATCCGGTTCCTGTTGCGCGAGGAAGCGGATTGACCGAGTCCATGGTCCTCGACTACGAGGCCGCGGTCACCGGCCTGCTGGAGGGCGGGAATGCCGACCCCCACGGGTTCCTGGGCCGTCACCCCGTGGAGGGGGGTTGGGAGGTGCGCGCGTTCCATCCCACCGCGGAGCGGGCCGTCCTGGTCACCGACCACGACGAGTCGTCGATGGAGAAACTGGACGAGCGCGGGCTCTTCCTGGGCTACTTGCCGGGTTACATCGGTTACACGGTTCGATTCCACCATGGGGACCATCGCTGGGAGGTCCACGACCCCTACCGTTTCGAGCCCACCCTCGGTGAGCTCGACCTGCACCTGATCGGTGAGGGAACTCACAAGCGTCTCTGGGACGCCCTGGGTGCTCGTGTGGTCCAGCACCAGGGGGTCCGTGGCACTGCCTTCTCGGTCTGGGCGCCCAACGCCAGGTCGGTGCGCCTGGTCAGCGACGCCGCCTTCTGGAACAACAGGGTGCATTTCATGCGCGCCCTGGGCGCCTCCGGGGTGTGGGAGATCTTCGTGCCCGGGCTGGATGCCGGGACCACGTACAAGTACGAGGTCGTGGCCCGCAGCGGCGATGTGTTGCAGAAGGCCGACCCCATGGCCCGCGCCGCCGAGGTCCCACCGAGCACCAGCAGCGTCGTCACCGAGTCCCGCCACCCGTGGGCAGACGAGGCCTGGATCAAGGCGAGGGGGGAGGGGGACCCGGACGCGCGCCCGCTTTCGATCTACGAGGTCCACCTCGGCTCCTGGCGCCGCAAGGCGGACGGCAGCAGCCTGTCATACCGCGAGGCCGCCGACGAGCTGGCCGACTACTGCGAGGAGATGGGGTTTACCCACGTCGAGTTCATGCCCCTGGCGGAGCATCCCTTCGGCGGCTCCTGGGGCTACCAGGTCACCGGCTATTACGCCCCGACGTCCCGGTATGGCGGACCCGATGACCTGCGCTTCCTCATCGACCTTCTCCACCAGCGCGGGATTGGCGTGATCATGGACTGGGTGCCGGCCCATTTCCCCAAGGACGAGTGGGCGCTGGCGCGCTTCGACGGCACGTTCCTGTACGAACACTCCGACCCCCGGCTCGGCGAGCACCCCGACTGGGGCACGCTGGTCTTCAACTACGGCCGCAACGAGGTGCGCAACTTCCTCGTCAGCAACGCCCGCTACTGGATCGAGGAGTTCCACATCGACGGCCTCCGCGTCGACGCCGTGGCCTCGATGCTCTACCTCGACTACTCGCGCCAGGCGGGGGAATGGATACCCAACCGCCACGGCGGGCGCGAGAACCTCGAGGCGGTGGCCCTCCTGCGGGAGATGACCCTAATGGTCGACGAGGAGTTCCCCGGTGCGCTCACCATTGCCGAGGAGTCGACGGCCTGGCCCGGTGTCTCTCGGCCCGTCGGCATGGGGGGGCTGGGTTTCAGCCGGAAATGGAACATGGGCTGGATGCACGACACCCTGGACTACTTCAGCCAGGACCCGGTCTACCGGCGCTACCATCACCACGAGCTGACCTTCGGCCTGATCTACGCCTGGTCCGAGCGCTTCATCCTGCCCCTGTCCCACGATGAGGTCGTCCACGGCAAGGGGTCGCTGCTGGGCAGGCAGCCCGGTGACGAGTGGCGCCGGTTCGCCAACCTGCGGGCGATGCTGGCGTTGATGTGGGCCCACCCGGGCAACAAGTTGATCTTCATGGGCGGGGAGATCGGTCAGTACAGCGAGTGGTCGCACGACAATGCCCTCGACTGGCACCTCCTATCCGAGCCCAGGCACGCCGGTGTCCAGCAGCTCGTCCGCGACCTCAATGGTCGATACCGTGAGACGCCGGCCCTGTGGCAGCGCGACTTTGCGCCCGATGGATTCCGCTGGCTCGACGCCGGCAACGCCGACCAGAACGTGATCTCGTTCCTGCGATTCGACGCCGAGGGTCGATGCGGCCTCGCCTGCGTCGCCAACCTCTCGCCGGTGGTGCGCGAGGACTTCCGCGTCGGACTGCCCCAGGCGGGCTTCTGGCGCGAGGTTCTGAACACCGACGCCGAGAGCTACGGCGGGAGCAACACCGGCAACCTCGGCGGGGTCACCGCGGAACGCGACGGCCGGCACGGCCAGCCCTTCTCGGCGGCCCTGACGCTGCCCCCACTGGGTGTCCTCTGGCTCTCCCCGGACGACACCGAGGCGCCGCAGCCCTAACCGTGACCGGCCAGCGCTGGGCCACCTACCTCGCGCCCAATGTGCGGCCGGCGTACGACCTGGTCGCGCGCGCCGTATCGCGAGAACTGGGCATCGAGGTTGCCCTGGAGCAGAGATCGGACTACGGCCGGGTGGCCCGCGGCGAGTACGACTTCGCATTCCTCTGCGGGCTTCCGTACGTGGAGATGGTCGATGGGATGATCGCGGCGTTGGTGCCGGTGGCCGCGCCCGTCCTCTTCGGACCACGACACAGCGGCGGCCCGACGTACTTCTCCGATGTCATCGTCGCCGCGGCGAGCCGCCGCCAGACCTTCGAGGATCTGCGCCGGTGCCGCTGGGCGTACAACGAAAAGGGTTCGCACTCGGGCTACCTGGTCATCCTGCATCGCCTGGCCAGGCTGGGAGAGACCACGGCGTTCTTCGGCGAGTGGGTGGACGCCGGTTTTCACCAGGAGGCCATTCGCAAGGTGGTGACGGGGGATGTCGACGCCTCCGCGATCGACTCCCAGGTCCTCGCCGTGGCGCTCGACATCGACCCCTCGCTCCAGGATTCCGTTCGGGTGATAGACAGCCTGGGCCCGTCGACCAGCCAGCCGCTGGTGGCGGCCGGTCACGTGCCCGACGATGTCGTCCGCGCGGTGCGCGAGGTGGTGTTGCGGGTGGGCCTGGCCGACGAGGAGCGTGAGGTGATGGCGGCCGCGCACGTGGAGCGCTTCGCGGCGGTCGAGGACTCCGACTATGACGACATCCGTCGCACCCTGGCCCAGGTCCAGATGGCGGGGTTGTGGACCGAGCCCCGCCCGGCGGGTCTCAGCGGACCGTAACCCCGGTATCGGCTCCATCCGGCCGCCCATATCCGCCGGGCGCCTACCGGCGCTGATGCCGGCGTCGCGGGCCCCGGCTTTCGTCGTCACGCAGCTTCAGCTGCGCTCCTCCTCTCGCCCACCCGTTCCTTGGCCCCGACGGCCTGGGCGGCCGGGACTTCGTCCCCTCGCGGGCTGAACCCAATACCGGGGTCACGGTCCGCCGGGTCCCTCCACTAGCATGAGTCACCCGCATCGACTTGGAGGACAACCCCGATGGCCCTAGCCCCGGTCTTCAATGACGCCCAGCGCGCGACCCTGCGTGTCCTCTGCGACACCTTTGTTCCCAGCATCCAGCGCGACCCCGATCCCGACGGCTTCTGGGCCCGCGCGGCCTCCGACCTCCAGGTCGCGGACTGGGTCGAAGCGACCCTGGGCGCGCTGCCGGCCGACACCCTCGATCCCGTCCGTGAGTTCATCGACGGCCTGGCGATGCTGGGGTTCCCGGATGCCTCACCCGAGGATCGCGAACGCTTCATCCACGCGTTCATGGATGCCAGCCAGGAGGCCCTGGGCGGGATCGTCACCTTCAAGGCGCTGACGCTGATGATGTACATCGGTATGCCCGATGGCAGCGGCATGAACCCGGCGTGGGCACCGATGGGCTACCCCGGGCCGCTGTCGCCAGCCCCGAGCGCCCCCAAGCCGATCCGCCCGCTGGCGCCCGAGGGCAGCGAGTGGACGCTCGAGGCGGACGTGGTGGTGATCGGCTCGGGCGCCGGGGGCGGGGTTATCGCCGCCCGCCTCGCCGAGCAGGGCAAGGACGTGGTCATCCTCGAGGGCGGTGGGTATTTCAACGAGGCCGACTTCGACCAGTACGAGCTCACCGCATACCAGAACCTGTACCGCGCCGGCGGCCTGGCGGGCACCTCCGACGGCTCCCTGACACTGATGACCGGTGCCAACCTGGGGGGCGGCACCACGGTCAACTGGACCAACTGCATCCGCACTCGGCCCGCGGTCCGGGCCGAGTGGACCCGGATGGGGCTCGAGGGCGTTGACGGTCCCGAGTACGACAAGCACCTCGATGCGATCTGGCGCCGCCTGGCGGTCAACGACCAGTGCAGCGACTACAACAAACCCCACCAGCACCTGCAGGCGGCCTGCGAGAAGCTGGGCTACTCATTCAGCCGCGTCACCCGCAACGCCGACCCCTCCACCTACGACGTCGGGAGCGCCGGCTTCATGGGCTTCGGCGACCAGTCGGGCTCGAAGCAGGGGACGATGAAGACCTACCTCGAGGACGCCTACGAGCACGGTTCGCGGTTCGTGGTGCGCTGTCGGGCGGATCGCATCACCACCGAGAACGGGCGGGCCACTGGGGTCGAGGCGACCTACAACGACGGCACCCGCCAGGCACGCGTCACCATCAAGGCCCCGACCGTCGTCGCTGCCTGTGGGGCGCTGGATTCGCCGGCGCTGCTGCTGCGCTCGGGTATCGGCGGCCCCGCCGTCGGTCGGTACCTGCGCCTGCACCCGGCCACCGCCATCGTCGGCGTCTATGACGAGCCGCAGCAGGCCTGGTGGGGTGCGCCGCAGACCGCCCTGTCGGACCAGTTCTCGGACCTCGAGGAGGGCTACGGGTTCCTGGTCGAGTGCAACCATGCCAGCCCGGGGCTGGGAGCCTCCGCGCTGCCCTGGGTCTCGGGCGTCCAGGCCAAGGAATACCTCGCCGAGTCGCCCTACCAGTCGGCGATGGTGTTCCTGATCCGTGACCGGGGCCACGGCCGGGTCACCGTCGACGCCAGCGGCGAGACCGTGGTCGACTACCACCTCGACGACGAGATGGACGAGCGCCATTTCCGCCGCGGCCTGCAGGAGCTCTGCCGCCTCCACGACGCCGCCGGCGCGCGGGGGATGTTCTCGCTGCACACCCGTTTGAAGCGCTGGGACCGCGACGGCGGCGTCGACATCGAGGACTTTGCCCGCGACGTCCACGATGGTCCCCTCACCCCCTACGAGCACGCCACCTTCTCCCTGCACCATATGGGCTCCTGCCGGCTTGGCGCGGACCCCCAGACCAGCGTCGCCAACCCCTATGGCGAGTTGCACGACACGCGGGGTGTGTGGATCGGCGATGGCAGCGGGTTCCCGACCGCCTCGGGGACCAACCCGATGATCTCGATCATGGCGCTGGCCAGCCGCACAGCGGAGGCCATCTCTGGCAGTTGAGCGCGACTGCGACGCCATGTCCATGGTCATGTTCCTGGACGAGTAGGTCCCGCAAGCCGGGGCCCGCGCCTCACCCCTCCAGCAGAGACAGGCGGATCTTGCGTTCCGGGTTGTCGATGTTGAGGTCGACCAGGACGATGCTCTGCCAGGTGCCCAGCTGCAGCCTGCCGGCGGAAACCGGGATGGTCACAGACGGTGACACCAGCGCGGGGAGGATGTGATCGGCACCATGGCCGCGTGATCCGTGGCTGTGCCGGTAGCGGTCGTCCCTGGGGAAAAGTCGCTCCAGGGCGTCGACCAGGTCCGGCTCCGACCCACTCCCGGTCTCCATGATCGCGACGCCCGCGGTGGCGTGGGGAACGAAAATGTTGAGCAATCCGTCCCCTGCGTCAAAAACAAATCTCGCCACCCGTTCGGTGATGTCCAGAACCCGGTCGGACCCGGTGCGGATTCTTATCTCAGCTTCGCGCAACCAACGTTCTCCCCACTTGCCACAGGTTATGCACAGTGAGCGTGGACATCATTTCTTGGGCCCAGAGGGCCTGTCATATGTTGCTCTGCGTCATGGCCTTGACAGCCCGGCATGCGGTCTGACTATGATGGCTGAGTCGACTCCACCGGGGCGGCGAGGGGTAATTCTTTTGGGGTTACATGCTTTCTTCTCCTATGCGTGAGTGTGCCCGTGTTGGGTGCCAGGTCCAGGTCAAAAAGGCGACCAACAAGTACTGCAGCCGCACCTGCTGCGCCGTCGACCCGCAGCGCAACGAGCGGCTTCGCGAGGCTTCGCGCCGGCGCATCCTGCCGATGGCCCGCCAGCTCCAGTTGGGCATCTGGGAGGCCGAGGAGGCGTCCCTGGAGCCCGCCTACGGTGATCTCGAGGGCATGCCCTCAGGTCTTCGCCGGCTCACCGTCAGCGCGCGCCGCTAGCGCGCCGCGCTGCGGCGCGAGCGCGTCGAGCAGCCAGGCGCCTCCGCCGGTAGCATCTCAGCCATGCCTGAAGCGGATCTAGACGTCCTGCGCCACTCGTCGGCGCACCTCCTGGCCGCGGCGGTCTGCGAGCTCCACCCCGGCGCGAAGTACGCCATCGGGCCGGCGATCGAGGACGGCTTCTACTATGACCTCGACCTCGAGCATTCCATCCGGGAGGAGGACCTGGCCGCGATCGAGGCGCGGATGCACGAGATCGCTGCCCGGCGGCCCCGCTACGAGCAGGTCGTGCTGCCCAAGGACGAGGCGGTTGAAGCCTTCCGCAAGCTGGGCCAGGACTATAAGGTCGAGATCCTGACCGAGGGCGAGGCTGCCGCCGAGACCGAGGTCAGCTGCTATCGCACCGGGGAGTTCCTCGACCTCTGCCGGGGCCCGCACGTCGCCGACGCCGGCGAGATCCAGCACTTCAAGCTGACCCGCCTGGCGGGCGCGTACTGGCGCGGGGATGAGCGCAACAGAATGCTGCAGCGGGTCTACGGCACGGCCTGGCACAGCGAGGCCGAGATGGATGACTACTTTCGCCGCCTGGAGCTGGCCCGGGAGCGGGACCACAAGAAGTTGGGGCGCGAGCTGGGTCTGTTCATGATCGACGAGGCGGTGGGTAAGGGCCTGCCGATGTGGCTGCCGCGGGGCGCCACCGTTCGCCGGCTCCTCGAGGATTACATCCTCGACCAGGAGCGCCGCGGCGGCTACCAGCACGTTTACACCCCGCACATCGCCAGCACCGAGCTCTACAGGATGAGCGGCCATATGGACTCGTACGGCGACTCGATGTACGCGCCCTTCGGCGTCGAGGACGAGGAGTACGTCCTGCGGCCGATGACCTGCCCGCACCACATCCGGATCTACCAACACCAGCCGCACAGCTATCGCGAGCTGCCAATCCGACTGGCCGAGCTGGGCACGGTCTACCGCTACGAGAAGTCTGGCGAGCTCTCCGGCCTGATCCGTGTCCGTGGCTTCACCATCAACGACGCGCACATCTTCTGCGCCCCCGACCAGATCAAGCAGGAGTTCATCGCCGCCACCCAGCTGATCCTCGACGCCTACCGCGACCTGGGGATTGAGGACTTCAGCTTCAGGCTCTCCAAGAGCGACCCTGACGATGAGAAGTTCCAGGGCGACCCGGCGATGTGGGAGGAGGGCGAGGGGGCGATCCGTGAAGCCCTGACCGAGCTGGGCCGACCCTTTGTCGAGGCCGCCGGCGAGGCGGCCTTCTACGGTCCCAAGCTCGACGTCCAGATCCGCGATGCCATGGGTCGCGAGTTCAGCGCCTCCACCACCCAGCTCGACTACCTGCTGCCCGAGAGATTCGCGCTGGAGTACATCGACGCTGAGGGCACCACCCGGCGGCCGGTGATGATCCATCGCGCGCCGCTCGGCGGCCTGGAGCGGATGATGGCCTTCCTGATCGAGCACCACGGCGGTGACTTCCCTCTGTGGCTGGCGCCGGTGCAGATCTTGATGGTGCCAATCTCAGACAAGAACATCGACTACGCCAACCGCCAGGCGGCAGCCCTCCGCGAGGCCGGCTTCCGGGTCGAGGTGGACGTCCGCTCGGAGCGGATGCAGGCCAAGATCCGTGACGCCGAGCTGCAGAAGATCCCCTTCGTGGGGGTGGTGGGCGGCCGCGACGAGGAGGCCGGCACGATCAGCCTGCGTCAGCGCCACGAGGGCGACCTCGGCGGCAAGACTCCGGAGGAGGTCACCAGCCTCCTGCGCGAGCGTGTTGCCAGCCGTGCCTGACCGCGCCGGTGCGCGTTCGAGAACCCAGGAGGGGAGACTCGCCGCCCACGCCCGGCTGGCGGTCGAGTTCGGGGCCATCGTCCAGCCGGGGCAGGATGTCCTGGTCAACGCCGCCCCCGACCACGCGCCGCTGGCACGGGCCATCTCCGAGGCCGCCTACGCCGTCGGCGCCCGCTATGTCGACGTCCTCTACAGCGACCCGCTCCAGGTCCGTGCCCAGGTCGCTGGGGGGCCGGAGGAGAGCCTTGGGTTCACTCCGCCATGGATGCTAAAACGCCTCGAGGACGGGGCCCAGGTTGACGCCGCCCTGATCCGGGTGACCGGCGGTGGGGTGGGGGTGTTGGCCGGGCTCGACCCGACCCGGGCTGCGGCTGCACGGATGCCCGAGCTGGAGGTCTCGATGCGCCAGACCCAGCGCGACCGTGCCTTCAGCTGGACCGTTGTTGCGTGTGCCACTCCCGAGTGGGCAACCCAGGTGTTCGGCGAGCCCGACGAGGAGCGCCTGTGGGAGGCGCTCGACGTCGTGATGCGGCTGGATGAGCCCGACCCGGTGACCGCGTGGCGGGCGCGCTTCGACCAGCTCATGGCGCGCGCTGCCGCCCTCAATGAGCGCCGGTTCGCCGCAATTCACTACCTGGGCCCAGGTACCGACCTGAGGGTCGCCCTGGGGGTGCCGTCCAATTGGCTGGCGGCGGTGTTCGAGACCCGGGCGGGCCGCCCCCACCACCCCAACCTGCCCACCGAGGAGGTCTTCACCACCCCGGATTGCCGGTACACGGAGGGCACCGTCCGTTCCACCCGCCCGCTGGCCCTGCGCGGCTCGCTGGTCCGCGACCTCGAGTTCACGTTCCGCGCTGGCAAGGTGTCCGAGGTGCGGGCCTCTTCGGGTGCCGAGGTCATCGAGGCGGAGCTTGCCGGCGACGGGGCTCGCCTCCTGGGCGAGGTCGCCCTGGTCGATGGTGAGTCCCCCATCGGCAAGACCGGCCTGACCTTCTTCAATACCCTCCTCGACGAGAACGCGACCTGCCATATCGCCTACGGCATGGGCTTGGGCCACGCCACCAACCCGGACGCCACCGAGGACGACGGGGCCAACATCGCGTCGGTGCACACCGACTTCATGGTCGGGGGGCCTGAGGTCGCCGTCTTCGGGGTCGAGGAGGGCGGCGCGGAGGTGCCCATCCTCCGGGACGACATCTGGCAACTCGGCTGACCGGCCCGCTCGCAGCCCTCAACTGCTAAGATCGCGATCGGCTCGGACCCCATGGTCCGGCGGAAAGAAGGAGCCTCCGCTCCTCACCTGGCGACCTCGGTTGCCCAGGTCCCTCGCCTGGCGAGGGTGTGGCGGATGGCTTCGGCTGTCCGTTCTTTTTTTGCCCGTCGAGGCCGGGACAGGCGCAGGGAGAAACGTATATCAGCTTTAAGGAACTGAGGGTCAACGACCAGATTCGAGTTCCCCAGGTCCGCGTGATTGACGAGCGAAACGAGCAACTGGGCGTGATGCCCACCGAAAAGGCTCGCCAGGTCGCCCAGGAAAAGGAGCTCGACCTGGTCGAGGTAGCACCACAGGCCAGTCCCCCCGTGTGCCGGATGATGGATTACGGCAGGTTCCGGTTCGACGCTCACAAGCGAGAGCAGGAATCCCGTCGCAAGCAGGCCGGCGGCAAAATGAAACAGATGAACTTCCGCCCCAAGATCGGGCCGGGGGATTACCAGACCAAGCTCAAGCGAGTGCGCGAGTTCCTGGTCCTGGGCGACAAGGTCAAGGTGACGATCTGGTTCCGGGGTCGCGAGATGGTCCACCAGGACATCGGCCGCAAGATCCTGGATAAGCTGGCCGAGGACCTCGCGGACGTCGCCCACGTGGAACGCAACCCCTTAGTCGAAGGCAAGAACATGAGCCAGATCATGGGACCGCTGGCCAAGGCCGGCGAAGCCCACGGCGAAGCCCACAAGGGCGATGAAGCCGCCCCCGTCCCCGCGCCGGCCCCCGCCTAGGCCGTCGCCCAACCGTCGACCAGAGGTCGCCCAACCAAGGAGTTCGAATGCCGAAGATCAGGACCCACAAGGGAACCGCCAAGCGGTTCAAGGTGACCGCGACGGGCAAGGTCGTCGGCCGTCACGCCCACCAGAGTCACATGCTCGAGAAGAAGTCGAGCAAGCGCAAGCGCGCCTTCTCGGGTGACCAGGTCGTGGTCTCCAAGACTGAAGCCAAGACGATCAAGAAGATCGCCCCCTACCTGTAGCAGCCGGAGGAGTCTGAAATGCCGAGAGTGAAGAGGGGCGTCACCGCCCACGCCCGACACAAGAAGATCCTCGATCGCGCCGAGGGGATGTCCGGCTCCCGCAAGGAGCTGTTCAAGGTTGCCAACGAAGCGGTCATGCACTCGCTCATGTACCAGTACCGCGACCGCCGCGTCCGCAAGCGCGACATGCGCCGGCTCTGGATCGCGCGCATCAACGCCGCCGCGCGTGTCAACGGCATGACCTACAGCACCTTCACCCATGGCCTCAAGGCCGCTGGCGTGGAGATCGACCGCAAGGTGCTCGCAGACCTGGCGGTGAAGGACCAGGCCTACTTCAGCCTGCTGGTCGACATGGCCCGCACGGCCGCGGAATCGGCCGCGCCGGCGCCGGCGGGTAGTTGACCGGCGACGCCGGACTGGATCCAGAAGTACACCAGGAGCAGGCTCTAGAGCAGGTCGCGGCAGCCCCTGACGAGGGGGCGCTGGACGAACTTCGGGTCCAGTACCTGGGCCGCAAGGCGGCCCTCAGCGAGGCGTTGTCGCGCCTGGGAACCCTCCCATCCGAGCAACGCCGCGAGGCCGGGGCGCGCCTGAACGCGGTCAAGGCCGCTGTGCGGGCGGCGCTGGAGGCTCGCCGCGATGCCCTGCGCAGCTCCGGGGGAGGAACCCTCGCGGCCGCCGAGGCCATCGACCTGACCTTCCCAGCGACCCGTCCTGGACGCGGTCACCCCCACCCCGTGACCCGGGTGTGGCGGGAGATGGAGGACATCTTCCGCGGCCTGGGCTACGACATCGCCCGCGGCCCCGAGGTGGAGACGGACTACTACAGCTTCGAGGCCCTCAACATGCCCGCCGGGCACCCCGCCCGCGACGGCTTCGACACCTTCTTCCTCGACACCAGCGGTGCTGCGCCGGCGGTGCAGCCCGGCGACGTGCCGGACGAGTCGCGGGTCCTGCTGCGGCCCCACACGTCGCCGATGCAGATCCGCTACATGGAGGCGCACCAGGCGCCGATCCGAGTGATCATCCCCGGCAAGACCTACCGGCGCGACAATGACGCCACCCACGTGCCGATGTTTCACCAGGTCGAGGGGCTCCTCGTCGACGAGGGGGTGACCGTGTCGGACCTCAAGGGCACCTTGGAGTACTTCGCCCGGGCGATGTTCGGCGACTCTCGGCGGATCCGCCTGCGGCCCGACCACTTCCCGTTCACCGAGCCCAGCCTCGAGGTGCACGTGAGCTGCATGCAGTGCGACGGCTCCGGGTGCGCCCTCTGCCGGCACAGCGGCTGGATCGAGATCCTTGGCTCGGGGATGGTTCATCCCAACGTCCTGCGCTCCGGCGGTATGGACCCGGAACGGTACACGGGCTTCGCCTTCGGCTGCGGCATCGACCGGGTGGCGATGCTCAAGTACGGCATCGACGACCTCCGCGGCCTCTTCGAGAACGACGTCCGCATGATCAGGCAGTTCTGAGCGCGGTGATGGTCTGATGCCGCTGCGTATTTCCATGGACTGGCTGCGGGAGTACATCGAACTCCCCGAGTCCGCGGGCGACCTCGCCGACCGCCTCACGCTGTCGGGAACGGAGGTTGAGCGCGTCGTCCAGCTGGGGACGGGATGGGACGGCGTCCTGGTGGCTCGCGTGCTCGAGGTCGCCGCGATCCCCGGCGCCGACCTCGTCCGGCGCGCCGTCCTCGAGGTTGGGGACCGCACCGTGGAGGTCGTCTCAGGGGCGCCCAACCTGCGCCAGGGCGACCTGCTGGCCTGGGCCCAGCCGGGAACGACGCTGCCCAACGGCATGGAGATCGGCGAGCGGCGCTTCAAGGGCGTGACTTCCCAGGGCATGGCCACCAGCCCGGTCGAGCTGGGAATCTCGAGCGAGGCCGACGGCCTGCTGGTGCTCGGTACCGAGGGGTCCACCGGGATGCCGCTGAGCGAGCTGATGCCCCCCGACGAGGTCATGGTCATCGAGGTCACCACCAACCGCCCCGACCTGCTCTGCCACCTGGGTATCGCCCGCGAGCTGTCGGCGCTGCTGAGGCGGCCGCTCCGTGCCCCCGCTCCACGGCCCGCGGAGTCCGCCGCGCCCTCACCGCTCACGGTGGAGATCCTGGCGCCCGAACGCTGCACCCGGTACCAGGCCCGCCACCTCGCCGGCGTGACCGTCGGCCCCTCCCCGGCGTGGTTGCAGCGGCGGCTGCGGGCGGTCGGCCAGAAGCCCATCAGCAACGTCGTCGACGCCGCCAACTACGTGATGTTCGAATGCGGGCAGCCGCTCCACGCTTTCGACGCCAGCCGCCTCGACCGCGGCATCATCGTGCGGCGCGCCCAGGCCGGCGAGGAGATCAGCACGCTCGATGGGCGCACCCGCAGCCTCATCACCGACGACCTGGTGATCGCCGACCACACGGTCGCGGTGGCCATCGCTGGGGTCATCGGCGGCGCCGACAGCGCCGTCTCGGCCGCGACCTCCAGCATCCTCCTGGAGTCCGCCAGTTTCAGCGGCGTCGGTGTCCGCAATACCAGCCGGCGGCTGGCCCTGCGCACGGACGCCTCGACCCGGTTCGAGAAACAGCTCAGCCCCGACCTCACCGCGCCGGCCATCGATCGGCTCGCCGAGCTGGTCCAGCAGGTCGCCGGCGCGGGACCCTCCTCGCCCGCCCTGGACGTCCACCCCGGTAAGGCGGCTCCGGGCGTCATAACGGTGAGCCGGGGTTTCGTCGGGACCCTCCTGGGAGCGGATGTGGAGGACGCCGAGGTCACGCGGACGCTGGTGGCACTGGGGTTCGAGGTGAGCTCCAACCGTGACGGGGGCCTCGTGGTGACCCAGCCGCCCTTCCGGCGCGACGTCCACGCCGCCGTCGACCTCGTCGAGGAGGTGGGGCGGCTGCGCGGCTACAACTCCCTACCCTCGACCCTGCCCGGCCGCCGTCTCCAGGTCCAGTCGATCCTGCCCCCGCCAGACCCCGAGTGGCGGGCGCGCGACATCGCCATGGGCGCGGGCCACGACGAGGTGATCAACTCCTCGTTCTGCGGCCCCGGCGACCCGGACATCGGCATCTTCCCCACGGCCCGCCTGGCCTTGAGCAACCCGATGTCCGGGGAGCAGGCGCAGTTGCGCACCTCGGCACTGTGGGGCCTTGCCCGCACGGTCCGGCGCAACGTGGCGTGGGGCAACACCGGGGTGGCGATCTTCGAGATCGGCCACGTCTTCTGGCCGCGTGACGGCTTGGACCTGCCGGACGAGCCCCGCAGCCTCGCGGTGGCAGTGCACCTGCCCCCCGGCCGGGCCGCCAGCGACGATGGGGTCAGGTCGGCCCTGTTGGCGCTCAAGGGTCTGCTCGAGACTGTCGCCGAGGAGGTCTGCGGGCTGAGCCTGGGGCATCGACAGGGCGAGGTCCCGGGGCTCCACCCGGGCCGCGCGGCGCGGGTCAGCCTGGAGGGCCGCGACATGGGGTGCTTGGGACAGCTGCACCCCGAGTTGCTCCGAGCGCTGGACGTGCCCGGAGGCATCGTCGTCGCCGAGATCGACTTCGAGCCGCTCGCCGCCCACCCCCGGCAAATCGGGTACCGGCCGCCGTCCAGGTTTCCGCCGGTGCCGCGGGACCTCTCCATCTCCGTTCCAGAGCTGACGCCGGCCCGGGACGTGTTCGAGGCGATTTCTGGCGCCGGAGAGGTTATCCTGCGCACCGTGGAATTGTTCGATGAGTACCGTGGGAGCCAGGTCGAGGCGGGGCGCAAGGGACTGGCCTTCCGCCTGGTCTTCCAATCGGATGACCGCACCCTGACAGGCGATGAGGTCGCCGCCGCCGAGGCGAGAATCGCCGGCCTGGTCCGGGAACGGTTCTCGGCCACCCGGAGGGACTGACTGGTGTTCTTCGACATCGTCTTCGTCCTCTACATCGTCCTCAACGCCTTCCTGGGCTTTCGCTTCGGCCTCTTCCGGCGGGCGATCCACGTCGGGGCCTTCTACCTCGGGATGCTGCTGGCGCAGGCGCTCAGTCCGGGCTTCAGCGAGCAGTTCGGCTACAACAGCGGGTCGTCGCCCTCGTCGGCGCACTTTGGGGTCTTCCTGGCCATCGTCTTCGGGATGGTGATCGTCGCCGAGGTTCTTGGTTTTGCCTACGCCGACGCTCTCGCCTTCCTCAACACAATGCTCGCCGACCGCCTCCTCGGGACCGTCCTGGGGGCGACCGCCGCAGGGCTCGAACTGGCCGTGATCCTCTACCTGTTCGCTCAGATGGTGGCCACCACGCTGCCGACCGGCAGCAGCCTGGCGCCGATCGTCAGCTCCTCGCAGGACCAGATCCGGGCCTCGATCCTGACCCCGCAGATCCACAAGGCCCAGGGGCTGTCGCTGTTCCTCTTCCGGCCCGTGCTGCCGGCCGAACCCGGCACCTACTTCCGCAAGACGTACAGCTGAGCCCGGGGCCACTCGTCGGCGCTGCGCTGGCGCGCGGCTTCTATGAGCGTCCGACGCCGCTGGTGGCCCGCGACCTGCTGGGCCAGGTCCTGGCGATCAGGGACGGCGGCGGCTGGGTGGGGGGGACGATCGCCGAGACCGAGGCCTACCTTGGCAGTGGCGATCCTGCCAGTCACTCCCGCCGTGGCCCGACACCGCGGTCGAGCATCATGTTCGGCCCGCCCGGGGTCGCGTACGTCTACTTCATCTACGGGATGCACCATTGCCTGAACGCGGTGACGGAGCCGGAGGGCACGGGCTGTGCGGTGCTGATTCGGGCCCTGCTGCCCGAGGTTCCCGCGGGCATCCCTGTCGCTCCCCTGACCGGTCTCCCCGCCCGCCTGCGCGGCCCGGGCCTGGTCTGCCGGGCGCTGGGCATCAGCCTGGTGCAGAACGGCTGTGACCTCTCCGCGGGCGACCTCCGGGTGTTCGGCGCGCCGGCGGTGGCGGAGGCGCGCGTCGAAGTTGGTCCGCGGGTGGGGATCAATCGGGCGCGGGACCTGCCGCTCAGGTTCCGGCTGACGCCCTCAGTGGTGCCGCGTCGGTCAGCCCCTCGATCTTCAGGTCTCCGCCGCCGCAGCTGACAGAGATCGGCGCCTGGTTCTGGCCGATCGGGCCGCCGGTCCGGATCGGCTCCTTGCACACGCTGGCGCCTCCCTGGACCCCGGCCGGGCGCTGGAACTGGGGGATCGGCCGCCCGTTGTAATACACGGGTAGGAAGTCCTTGAAGATATACGCGGACGTGGTCACCCCGTAGAGGCCGGGGAGGGGATAGCGGCCGATCGAGGTCCCATCCGGCTTGTGCCCGGTGTGCGCCATCCAGC
>DAINSI010000035.1:0-24927 GCA_036741395.1 Candidatus Dormiibacterota bacterium | reverse complement strand
ATCGAACACCCATCATCCCGACCTTCGGCGTCCGGATCGGTGGATCCCGGCTTAGGGCTCAGGCCAGCGGGTCACAACGTGGGCCGGGATCCAGCCCCTGAGTCCCTCGGCCTCCTGCTCGACCTGCAGCTGGCCGTCGCGCTCGGCCACCACCACCAGCTTCTGGCCGGGGCGCACCAGGCCGGCCGTGGCCGCCCCCTCGCGGGGCTCGGCGCGCAGGGGGAAGCCGGTGTTCCAGGAGGGGATCAGGGTCGCCGACTGACCGGGCCGCACCCGGCGCAGATCCTCGACGCTCTCGAACTGAGGCACGCCAGAGTCTAGGTCGCAGTGGAGTGCCCGCCGCCTCCGTCCCTGGGGGCACAAGGGATTCTGGCGTTCAATATGGGGACACAATTGGCCCATTTTGATAATTGCCCCCACTGGTCCCCACCACACATCATCTGGTGACGACCTGCACGGCATCCCCCATATCTTGGGTATTGGTTTCGCCACGGCCCACCGCGCCCGCCGCCATCTTGCGGTTTGAGCGTTGACATGCCTGATGTGGAGTGCTAGCGTTCCGCCTCGAAGTGGTAGCAGGTGGTGAAAAGTGGGGAATCACGGTCAGTCCTCTAAACGTCTTCTATCGACCGAGCAACGTCCTGCCCCGACCGGCAGCCCCACTTTTCCCCCTGCGACTTCTCTCCCCGCGGCGATGATCAGATGTTTCTCGGCAAGCACGAACGCAACCTCGACGACAAGGGCCGCCTCGCCATCCCGGCGCGGTTCCGTGAGCATCTTCCCGGCGGCAGTGTCATCACCGTCGCCCCGGATTCCTGCGTCAGGGTCTACCCCCCCGACGAGTGGGACGTGCTAGCCGCCCAGAACCGGGTCGGCGCCGGCAGCAGCACCCAGGACCGCAACCTGGCCCGGGTCCTGTTCGCCAACGCCGCCGAGCTGGAGTTCGACGCCCAGGGCCGCACCCGGATCCCCGCCAACCTTCGCGAGCAGGCCGGGATTGCCGACAGCGTCGTCGTTGTTGGCGTCAACAATGTCGTCGAAATCTGGAGCGAAGAACGCTGGAAGGCTCTCGAGGAGAACACCTCCTCGGACATCACCACGCTCTCCAACGAGGTCGCCAGCAGTCGCGTCGCAAACCCCTAGCTCTTCCGGGCCGTCGGGCCCGCAGCACGTCCCTGTACTTTTACACGCTTCAATAGAGATCCTCCAGCCCGCACCGGGCGCCGTCTTCTTCGACGGCACCTTCGGTGGGGGAGGGCATGCCCGAGAGATCCTCTCCAGGATCACCCCGGGCGGCCTGCTGCTGGCCATGGATAAAGACCCGCAGGCCCAGCAGCGCGCCAGGGCGCTTGCCGACGAGTTCGGTGATGCGTTTCGCTTCGTGCCCGGCAACTTCGCGGATTCCAGTGACCCTATCGAGGCACTGGGCCGGGGCAGGGCGCCGCTCGACGGCGCCCTCCTCGATCTGGGTGTCTCGTCGTTCCAGCTGGGGACCCCCTCGCGCGGCTTCAGCTTCACCCTCGATGGGCCGCTGGATATGCGAATGGACCCCGCCGAGGGGATCACCGCAGCCGAGGTGGTCAATCGTTACGACGAGAAGCGCCTGCGGCAGCTGATCCGGGAATACGGCGATGAGCCGTGGGCCGGTCCGATCGCGGCGATGATCGTGCGGCGGCGACGTGAGTCACCGATTCGCACCACGCGCGAGCTGGCCGAGACCATCGGCCGGGCGATCCCACGGCAGCACTGGCCCAAGCGCGTCGACCCGGCCACCAGGACCTTCCAGGCAATGCGCATCGAGGTCAACGACGAGCTCGGGTCACTCCGAAAGGGGTTGGAGGAAATCATCAGGCGCCTGAAACCAGGTGGCCGGCTAGGGGTCGTCTCCTTTCACTCTCTCGAGGACAAGGTGGTAAAGGATTTTCTCAACGTCGAAGCAAAGGACTGCATCTGTCCGCCCCGCCAGCCGGTGTGCACCTGCGATCACAAGGCAAGCGTCATCATCCATCCCCCCCATCCCCAAAGGCCGGGCGCGGACGAGGTCGAGGTCAACCCTCGATCTCGCTCCGCCCGGCTGAGGGGGGCCATCAAGGTCGATCCCGACACCGGTCCCACTCAACGACAAAAAAATGATCGCACTAAACCTAAATACCAAACCCGCCCGGCGGGCCCTGAGTCCTGACCGCAGGCTCAAGGCCCGTCCGACCGTCCGTGCCCGCAGGGCCGTCGGGACCCCGCTCTACCGCTGGATCGCCCTGTTGGTGGCGATCGTCTCGATCTTCGCCATCAGCTTCGTCGCGGAGACCGCCCAGGTCACCCAGTCCAGCTACCAGATCGGCCGGCTGACAGACCAGCAGGCGAACCTGCTGGCGGAGCAGCGGCAGATCCTCATGGACATCGCGCGCGCCTCCTCCGCGGTCAGCTTCGACGGTGACGCCGGCAAGCTGGGCCTGGTCCGCTCCTCGCAGTGGCAGTACCTGCAGGGTGCCCAGACCCCGGTTGCCCTGGCCCGGCCGCAGGCCGTGAGCACCGACCAGGCACCGCCGAGCTTCCTCGACCGTCTCGGACTTGCCCTGGGACGGCCCACAGAGGCGCAGGCCAAGGGGCGGTGAACACCTTTTGACGCACATCACCGGGCCCCCGGGGCGGCCCTCGGGATAGCCGCGACGGGAATGGGGAATTGGAGATGACGGAGGAACGCGGAAGGCTGCGGATCTTCTGGTTGATGGCCGCAGCGGCTCTGCTGGCGGCTGTCCTGGTGGGGCGGCTGGCGTATTGGCAGGTTGCCCAGCACGACCACATCGTGGCGCTGGCCGCAGAGCAGAACCAGGTCACCTTCAGCCTTCCCGCCAGCCGGGGCCGCATCCTCGACCGCAACCAGCAGCTGCTGGCCAGCGACACTCCGGTGTACGACGTTGTGGCCGCCCCCAACCTGGTCCCGGCAACCCGCCGGTCCGCGACCGCGGCGGCCCTGGCACCCCTCCTGGGGCGACCTGAGGCGGACATCCTCAAGGACCTGCGGCGGCCGCTCAAGTTCGAGTACCTCAAGCGCAAGCTCAGCAAGGACACCGCCGACAGGATCGACACCCTGCACCTCGGGGGCATAGTTCTGCAGCAGGACGTCGCCCGCAGTTACCTCCTCGCCAACGCCGGCCAGGGCGGCCAGGACGCGCGCTCGCTGGCCAGCAACCTGCTCGGGTTCGTCAACGATGCCGGGCATGGCCAGTACGGGGTGGAGCAGTACTACGACGCGCTCCTGCGCGGGATCGATGGGGTCGAGTCGACGGTCAAGGACGGCGCCAACAAGGCGATCACGTTCACCGACCGCCAACGCGTCGAGCCGCGGAATGGCGACGACATCGTCCTGGGCCTGGACAGCCAGGTCCAGTTCTTCGCCGAGAAAGCCCTGGCGGATGGCGTCAAGAAGACCCACTCCGAGTCGGGGACCGTCCTGGTCATGGAACCGGCGACCGGGAACGTCGTGGCCTGGGCCGATTACCCGACCTTCGACGCCAACCACTACACGACCACCGACCCCAAGCTGCTCACCGACTCCGTGGTCAGCAGCCTCTACGAGCCGGGGTCGGTGATGAAGGTGGTCACGCTCTCCGGCGGGCTGGACGCCGGCGCCTTCACCCCCACCTACACCTTTAACGAGACCGGGGCGGTCAGCGTCGGCGGGTACACCATCCACGACTGGGACCTCAAGCCGCACGGCAACATCTCCATGACCCGCGTCCTCGAGCTCTCGCTCAACGCCGGCGCCGTCAGGGCGATGCAGCTGGAGGGACCCGACAATTTCTACCGCTACTTCCAGGGGTTTGGCATCGGCACCCGGACCGGGATCGACGTGGCCAACGAGGTCAACCAGCCGCTGCCGGCGCTGAAGTCGATCTACCCGTCGGAGATGGCCACGATGGCCTTCGGCCAGGGCGTGGTTGTGACCCCCATCCAGATGATCACCGCGCTCAACACGGTGGCCGCGGGCGGGCGCTACGTGCGCCCCCGCGCCGCGACTCAGCGCCGGCGCGCCGACGGCACGGTGGTCGACCTGCCCGTAGTGCCTGGCGGCCAGGTCGTGTCACCGGCAACCGCCGCAAAGATGCGCGACATGATGATCTCGGTCACCGAGAGGGGGTCGGGCAAGCCCGCCCGCATCGATGGTTGGGCCAACCGGATCGCCGGCAAGACGGGAACCGCCAACATCCCCGAGAACGGCAAGTACACCGACAAGGTGATCGCCAGCTTCGCCGGCTTCATGCCCGCCGACCACCCCCGGTTCACGATGATCGTGATCATGCGCAAGCCTCAGGGCACCAACTTCGAGCAGGAGGGCACCTTCGCCGCCGCGCCCGTCTGGAAGCAGATCGCGCAGCAGATCCTGGTCCAATGGCAGATGACGCCGTGATCGCCGCCCCGTGGCGCCTGGCCCCCCGCGACCTGCGCGGGGGTGGCGCGGGCTGGCACCCTACTGGAGAGATGAGCTTCACCCTCAGCGACCTGGCCCGCGCCACCGGCGGCAAGCTCGTCGACGCGCCCCAGGACGTGGCCCTCGACCGCCTGGTTATCGACTCCCGGCAGGCCGGGCCCGGGGCGCTCTTCGTGGCATTGGTGGGCGAGGCCATGGACGGCCACGAATTCCTCGCCACGGCGGTGGCGAATGGCGCCTCGGCGCTGCTCTGCCGGGAGGTGCCGTCCGGGATCACCACGCCGCGGGTCGTGGTGCGCGACACCCGGGAGGCCCTGGTCGCATTCAGCCGCGACCGGCTTGCCGCCAACGGCGTCCGCGTTGTGGGCGTGACCGGCAGTGCCGGCAAGACCACCACCAAGGAGATGATCGCCGCGGTCCTGGCTCGTACCCTCGAGGTGCTCAAGACCGAGGGCAACCTCAACACCTATACGGGTCTTCCCATGGCCCTGGCGCACCTCGAGCCGCGGCACCAGGTCTTCGTCGCGGAGTACGGGATGTCCGCGCTCGGGGAGATTGCCTTCCTGGCCCGGATGGCTCCCCCTGACCTCGCCGTGGTCCTCAACGTGGGCCTGGCGCACGTCGGCCTGCTGGGCGGCCGCGAGCAGGTCGCCGCCGCCAAGCGCGAGTTGGTCGAGGGCCTGCGGCCAGGCGGGAGCGCGGTCCTCAACGCCGACGACCCACGGGTCCTGGCGATGGCCCCGGCGGTTCCCGGGACGGTCCATTTCTTCGGGCTCCGCGACGACGGTCGGGGGGAGGGCGTCGAGTACTTCGCCAGCGACATCCGCGGCGCGGGGCTGCAGGGAACGACCTTCACCCTCCACGTCCCCGGCGGGTCCACCCCGGTGACGCTGATGGTCCCCGGCATCCACAGCGTCAGCAACGCGGTTGCCGCCGCCGCGGTCGGCCACCTCAACGGCGTTCCCCTGGCCGAGATCGCCGCGGCCATCGCCGCCTTCCAGCCGGTCGGCGGGCGCATGGGCCTGCGCCCGGGACGCGCCGGATCATTGGTCATCGACGACGCCTACAACGCCAGCCCCGGGTCGATGGAAGCCTCGCTGGAGGTCCTGGGATCCGAGCCCGACCGGCGCCGGGTCGCGGTCCTCGGCGACATGCTGGAGCTCGGTGACGAGGCCGTGGCCGCGCACCGTCGCGTCGGCGCCGTTGCGGCGGTCACAGCCGACCTGCTGGTCGCCGTGGGCGAGTACGCCGAGGAGATGGTGTCCGCCGCCCGCGACGCGGGCATGGCCACTGGCCAGGCGATCGCGGTGCCCGACGTCGAAGCTGCCCTGGCAGCCGTTGAGGCGGAGCTGCCGGGGGCACTGGTGCTGGTCAAGGCCTCGCGGGGGGCGGCGCTGGACCGCGTCGTCGACCGCCTGGTGGCGAAGTGACCATCCTCGCGGCGCTGCTGGCCGCGACGCCCGCGCCCTCGAGGCCGGTGCTGCACGCGCCGACGGTGCACCACAGTCTCTCCGACACGCTCTTCGGGTGGATCCCCCAGCCCTGGCCGCCGCTCTGGGCCTTCCTGATCCCGCTGGTGCTGGGGATCGTGGTGATGCCGTGGGTGGTGGGGCGGCTGGCGCGGGCCGGTATGGGCCAGAAGATCCGCGAGGAGGGCCCGCGGTCCCACATGGCCAAGGGCGGTACGCCGACCTCCGGGGGGCTGGCCGTGATCGGCCTGGTCGTGGTCACGGTGGCGCTCCTGGATCGCTCGTCCAGCGTGGTGCCGGCACTGCTGGCCGTCCTGCTCGGAGGCGGTCTCGGCCTCCTCGACGACCTCGTCACCGTCAAGTCCCGCAGCTGGACGCGGGGCCTGCTGGCCCGACAGCGGATCGTCATGCAGGTGGTGGTCGGTGGGGTGGTCGCGATCGTCCTCCTGCGCGCCCACGCCGACTCCCAGGTCCTGCCCCTTGCCGGCACCTGGAGGATGGGCTGGCTGCTCATCCCCTTCGCGGCCGTGGCCCTGGCGGCTGCGGCCAATGCCTTCAACCTGACCGACGGCAGCGACGGCCTGGCCCCGGGCGTGATGCTCTTCGTGGCCCTGGTGCTGGCCCTGCTGGCCCGCAACCACCATCACCAGGTCGGGCTGGTGCGCCTGATGCTGGCCACCGCCGGGGCGCTGGGGGCGTTCCTGGTCTTCAACGTCCCGCCCGCCCGCGTCTTCCTCGGCGGGGTGGGCTCTGAGGGCCTGGGGATGATGCTCGCCGCGGTCGCCATCGGCGCGGGATACATGTGGTTCCTGCCGCTCATTGCGATCGTGCCGGTGCTGGAGACGGTGTCGGTGATCGCCCAGGTCTACGTCTTCAAGACGACCGGCCGGCGCCTGCTGCGGATGTCGCCGCTGCACCACCACTTCCAGCTGGGCGGTTGGAGCGAGTGGACGGTGGCGCTGGCGGCCTGGGCCACCACCTGCCTGGCGGGAACGGTGACGCTGCTGCTGGCAAGGAAGGGCCCGTGAAGAACAACGCCACCTCGATCGACAAGACCCTGCTGCTGACGGTGGTGGGGGTGTGCCTGCTGGGCCTGGTGATGGTCTACAGCAGCTCCGAGGCCGAGGCCTATGTCGTCTACGGTAACGCCAGCTACTTCTTCCAGCACCAGGTGATCTGGCTGGTCATCGGCTGCGTCGGCGGACTCTTCGCGCTCGGCCTGGACTATCACCGCCTGCGCGCCCTGGCGCCACTGCTGATGGTGGGGGCCACCGTCCTGCTGGTGCTGGTGCTGGTGCCCCACATCGGCGTCAGTCGCAACGGCGCCCGGCGCTGGTTCGGGTTCGGCTCCTTCACGATCCAGCCCGCCGAGCTGGCCAAGTTGGTGGCGATCTGCTACCTGGCGCGGTGGCTGGAGAAGTCGGGGTCGCGGGTGCGGTCGATGCGAGAGGGCCTGCTGCCGTTCCTGCTCATGCTCGGCCTGGTGGTGGGGCTGGTGCTCCTGGAGAAGGACCTCGGCACCAGCATGGTGCTGGCGGTCATCGCCATCGCCATGTTCATGGTCGCCGGCGCCCGCTGGACCCACCTGGCCGCGGTGGCTGGCGGGGGGGCGGCGGCGATGGTCGGGCTGATCAAGCTGGAGCCATACCGCTACAACCGCATGGCCGCCTTCCTCAACCCCTGGTCCGACAGCCTCAACACCGGCTTCCAGTCGGTGCAGTCGGTGCTGGCGCTGGGATCCGGGGGCCTCACCGGGGTGGGCCTGGGCCACAGCATCCAGAAGTTCCAGTGGCTCCCCGAGGCCCACACCGACTTCATCTTCGCGATCATCGGAGAGGAGCTCGGCCTTATCGGTACGCTGGTTGTGCTCTGTCTCTTCTGCCTCCTCGCCTACCGCGGCTACCGGGCGGCGCTGCGCGCCCCCGACACCTTCGGGCTACTCCTGGCCACCGGCATCACCACCTGGATCACGTTTCAGGCCTTCGTCAACATGGCCGCGGTCGCGGTGGTCCTGCCGACCACCGGTATACCGCTGCCATTTGTCAGCTTCGGCGGGTCGTCGCTGTCGGTCACCCTGACCGCGGTCGGCCTGCTTCTCAACATTTCCGCTCAGGGCGTCAAGCCCACGGTCGCACGACGTGCGGGTATTGATATCGGGCGGCGGCACCGGGGGGCACATATTCCCGGCGCTGGCCGCAGCACAAGCTTTAGCTGAGCTCGATTCGTCCGTCGAACTCCTCTATGTCGGCAGGCGAGGGGGGATGGAGGAGGACATCGTGCCCAGCCACGGCGTGCCCATGGAGGGGATCGACATTCGCGGGATTCAGCCCGAGCTCTGGAAGAACTGGCGCCTTCTTTACCAGCTTCCGACGGCGGTCGCCCGGGCGCGCAGCCTGATCCGCCGCTTCAACCCGGGGGTCGTATTTGGGACCGGCGGATATGTCGTGGGCGCGGTCGGCGCGGCCGCCATCCTGGACCGGCGGCCGCTCTACCTGATGGTGCCGGACGCATACCCCGGCCGGTCGATCCGCGCCCTCGGCCCTCGGGCTCGAACCGTCTTTTCGAACTTCGAGGCCACGGCGGGGTTTCTGCCCAGGGCTCGGGTGCGAGTCACCGGTACCCCATTGCGCAAGGAGTTCTGGAACCTGCCGGAGCGACCCGTGACAGAGCTGCGGCGAATCCTTGTCTTCGGCGGCA
The DNA here is from genome assembly GCA_036741395.1 of Candidatus Dormiibacterota bacterium. Classification (GTDB taxonomy): domain Bacteria; phylum Chloroflexota; class Dormibacteria; order DASZGP01; family DASZGP01; genus JAXDLW01. The sequence continues at coordinate 16,332 of DAINSI010000035.1, read as the reverse complement.
GCCAGGGCGCGCGGCGCCTGAACCGAGCCGTGGAGGAGGCACTCAAGGACCTGATGGAGCTGCCGGGCATCTCCGTCCACCACATCTCGGGAGCCACCGATCACGAGCAGCTGGACCTGTTCCGCCGGGCGCTACCGCCCGAGGTGCAGGCGCGGTATGAGCTCGAGGCCTTCAATGACAACATGGTCGAGGCATTGCAGCAGGCCGACCTGGTGATCGCGCGGGCGGGCGGTAGTGTGGCCGAGCTCACGGCGATCGGCCTGCCGATGATCCTGGTCCCGGGACCCTTCGCAGGGGGGCACCAGCGGATGAACGCAGCACCGCTCGTGGCTGCCGGTGCCGCCATCGTCGTACCCGACGAGGAGTGCAGCGGCGTGCGCCTTGCGACTGAGATCCGACGCCTCGCCGCTGAACCCTCCCGGCTCGCGGCGATGGCCGCTGCCAGCCGCGCGCAGGGTAAGCCGCGGGCTGCGATCTCCATTGCCCAGGAGCTTTTGGAGGTGGCCCGGTGAGGGTCCACCTGGTCGGCATCGGCGGCGCCGGTCAGAGCGCCCTGGCGCATCTCTACCTGGAGCGTGGAGACACCGTCAGCGGTTCCGACGCCAGCGCCTCGGCGGTGACCGAGGCCCTCGTCGCTGGGGGAGCGCGCATCGCCATCGGCCACGACGCGGCCAATCTGCAGGAGGCCGAGCTGGTGGTGATTTCGACCGCCATCGGCGAGGAAAACCCCGAGTTGCGCGCGGCCCGCGAGCGTGGGTTGCGGGTGATCCTGCGGGGACGTGCCGCTGCCGAGATCGCGGCGCCCTATCGCCAGGTGGCGATCGCCGGCACCCACGGCAAGACCACCACGACGACCATGACCGCGACTGCCCTGGAGCACCTCGACCCGCTGGTGCTCAACGGTGGTCGGCTCCCGGGCAGCACCTTCAACTCCCGGGGCGGCAACGGCGCGGTGGCGGTGATCGAGGCCGACGAGAGCGACGGCTCCTTCCTGGAGCTGGAGCCCGAGGTCGGGGTGGTCACCAACATCGAGGCGGATCACCTCGACCACTACCGCGACCTCGGGGAGATCCGGCTGGCCTTCGAGCATTTCGCCGACCGCATCAGCTCCACGCTGGTCGCCTGCGTCGATGACGAGGGCGCGCGCCGCCTGCTCCAGGCGGCTCCCGGCGACGTGGTCAGCTATGGGTTCGACCCCGCCGAGGTCCGGGGTTCCGACTACCGCCCCGATGCCGGCGGCTGCACCTTCCGGCTGGCGTCCTCATGGGGCGTTGCCGAGGTGGTCCTGCCCGTGCCCGGAAGGCACAACGCGCGCAACGCCATGGCCGCGGTGGCCGCCGGGCTGAGCCTCGATCAACCCCTTGATGTCCTCGTCGCCGCCCTCGCCACCGTGGCCCTCCCAGGTCGGCGGATGGAGCTCGTCGCCGAGGTCAACGGCGCCCGGGTGTACGACGACTACAGCCATCACCCCACCGAGGTCGCCGCCGCCGTCAGCGCCGCCCGCGAGATGGGGCCCAGCCGGGTGGTCGTGGCTTTTCAACCGCACATGTACACGCGGGTGCACAACTTCCGGGACGCCTTTGCCGATGCCCTGCTGCTGGCCGATGACGTGGTCCTGCTGCCGGTGTATGCCGCCCGGGACGCGCCGATCCCCGGCGCCGACTCGGCGTCCCTGGCCGCCGCGATCCGGGCCCGCGATCCGCACAAGCCAGTCACACTGCTCGATGGCGTGGATGCGCTGCCCGGACACCTCCGCGCGACCGCGCGGGCGGGTGACATCGTGATCTGCATGGGCGCCGGCGACATCAACAGGGCGAGCCGTGAACTCGCCGGGGCAGCGGCGTGAGTGGCGCGGCGTCGGCATGGCTGCAGTCCCTTCCCGGGGTCCGGCGTGACCACGCCCTCACCCCGCACACGACCTACCGCATCGGGGGTCCTGCCGACTGGTACCTCGAGGTCGAGCGTGGCTGGGAGGACCTCGTGGCCGGCTGTCGCGAACGCGATGTTCCCCTCACCCTGCTGGGCAACGGCAGCAACCTGCTCATCGCCGACGGCGGCATCGCGGGCCTGGTCGCCCGCACCGATGACTCCACGATGCGCATCACGGGCGACATTGTCCGCGCCGCCGCCGGCGCCCGCATGGTGAAGGTGGCACAGGCGGCGGAGAAGGCTGGTCTGACCGGCTTCGAGTGGGCGCTGGGCATTCCCGGGATGGTCGGCGGATCGGTGCACAACAACGCCGGTTGTTTCGGCTCCGACATTGCCTCGACGGTGCGCCGGGTCCATGGCGTTGCGCCCGATGGCACCGCGGCGACCTGGACGCCGGAGCAGTGCGTCTTCGATTACCGCACCTCGGCGATTCGCGCCGGCGCGCTCCAGGGCTCGGTGGTCACCGGCGCGGAGTTCAAGCTCGTCGCCGGCGACGCGGCGGCGATCCGCAGCCGGATGGAGGAGATCCAGCAGGCGCGCAAGCGGACCCAGCCGGTCACCGGGCGCAGCACCGGCAGCGTGTTCAAGAACCCGCCCGGCGACCACGCCGGCCGGCTGGTGGAGGCGGCGGGCCTCAAGGGCCACGCCGTCGGCGGCGCCATGGTCAGCCGCGAGCACGCCAATTTCATCGTCAACACCGGTGGCGCTGCCGCGGCAGACGTCGCGAGGCTGGTGGAGTTGGTGCAGGCGACGGTGCAGGAGCGCTTCGGGGTGCTGCTGGAGCCGGAGATCCAGGTTCTCGGGCGGTGGCCGGGCGGCATCCCGCGGGCCTTCCGGGCGCAGGTGTCGGCGTGAAGATCGCGGTGCTGGCCGGCGGGTTGTCCGGTGAGCGCGAGATCTCGCTGCTCTCCGGCAACCAGGTCCTGGCGGCGCTCAAGTCCCTGGGCCACGACGCCGTTCTGGTCGACTTCGGACGGGGCGCGTTCGAGGAGCTACGCCGGCGCCAGCCGGAACTGGTGTTCCCGACCCTGCACGGGCCGCTCGGCGAGGACGGCACGGCCGCGGCCGTGCTCGAGGTCCTCGGTCTGCCCTATGTCGGTTCCGGCGTCCTCGCCGGCGCCCTGGCGATGAACAAGGCGGCCTCCAAGCGCGTGATGATCGCGGAGGGCATGCCAACGCCCGCCTTCGGCGTGGTGCATACCGTGGCCGACCCCAGGGCGCAGGGCGGCGAGCTGGTGCGCCGGCTGGGGCTACCGCTGGCGGTGAAGCCCAACTCCGGCGGCTCCAGCCTGGGCTTCACCCTGGCGCGCGACGAGGACGCGCTGCTCGACGGCATCCGCAAGGCGCTGGAGGTGGCGGGCCCCGACCACACCGCGATCGTCGAGAAGGCAATCGTCGGCAAGGAGGTCACCGTCGGCGTGCTTGGCGTCGACGACCCCCAGGCGCTGCCCACCCTGGAGATCGAGTACCGCGATGGTGACTACGACTTCGAGGCCAAGTACACCGAGGGCCTCAGCCACCACATCATCCCGGCGCGCCTCCCGGCGGCCCAGGGCGAACTGGCCCAGGATCTGGCGCTGCGCGCCCACACCCTGATCGGGGCCCGCGGTCTCAGCCGCGTCGACATGATGTGCGAGGACACCGGCGCGGTCTGGGTGCTGGAGGTCAATACCCTCCCGGGGATGACCGAGCTGAGCCTCTTCCCGGACGCTGCCCGCGCCGCCGGCCTCGAGTTCACGGCGCTGGTGGATCGCCTGGTCAGGGAGGCGGTGGCGTGAGGCAAACCCGTCGCCCGCCGCGCAGCCGGCGCGCCGCATCCCAGAAGGCCGCCGTCGACCTCAGCCCGCGCAACGCGCGACGCCGCGCCCTGGGCACGCGCGTCCGCCGCCGCGTCGGGGCGACACCCACGACGACCCGGGGCGGATTCCCGGCGGCGCGGGCCGCTCGGACGGCGATGGGCCGCTGGGCTCGACCCGGGCTCCGCGTCCTGGTGCTCAGCCTCGAGCTTGCGGCCGCCGTCCTGTTGCTGGCCAGCCCCGCCTTCGCCGCGCGCCAGGTCGACGTCAGCGGGGTGCACCACCTGAGCCGCGCCGACGTGCTGGGTCGCACCGGGCTGGGCGCGGGCGGGAGCGTCTTCCTGGTCAGCCCGGCCGGCGCCGAGAGCGCCCTGCGCAGCAATCCATATGTGAGGACCGTGACGGTGCGGGCGTCCCTGCCCGACCGGGTCGATGTCAGCATCGACGAGTGGGAGCCCCTGGCGTTGGTGCACCGCGATGGCCGCGACTACCTGCTGAGCCCCGAGGGCACCGTGCTGGGGCCCGGCAGCGGGGTGTCCGTCGGGCCCGCGACCGGCCGGCCCCACGTCGAGTTGAGCTGGACCGCGACGGGCGCCATGCGCAGCGGGGAGCACGCGATCTCAGGGCGTCTGCTCCAGGATCTCAAGAACATCCAGGAGGTTTTTCCGGGCGCTTACGGGCTGACCGTGAAGGCCATCAGCCTGGCGCCCGACCAGCAGTTGACGGTGGAGACCAGGGAGGGCCCGCGTATCCTGTTCGGCCAGATGGTGACAGGCGAGCAGGTCGACTCGCTGGATGCCAAGCTGGCGTCGCTCAAGGCGCTCAGCGGCAAGGTCGACCTGGCTCACTCGAAACTCGACTACGTGAACCTGATGAACCAGAACCAGCCGGTCACCCGGGCCATCCCCAGCCCCTCGCCAAGTCCCTCGCCAAGCCCTCAGAAGAAGCCGTGATCCAGGTCCTGCTGGTGTTGCTGGCGGCGATCGTCGGGGTCATCCTGGGCATAACGACCAACATCCAGATCCCCGTGACCTACTCGCGGTACACCGCGGTGATGCTGCTGGCGGCGCTGGACTCCATCTTCGGCGCGCTCAAGGCCTCGCTCAACGGACGCTACGAGAACACCGTGTTCCTGTCGGGCCTGATCACCAACAGCGCGGTGGCCGGGGCGCTCACCTTCCTCGGCGACAAGCTCGGGGTGGAGCTGTACTTCGCGGCCATCTTCGCCTTCGGGGTGAGGATCTTCCAGAACATCGCGGTGATCAGGCGGCAGCTCCTATGAGCGGCGTCTCCATAGAATCGGGCCCTGTGAGCGCGGCGAGCGGCGGATGAACAGGTCAGGGCGGATCGTCGGTCTCGACATCGGCAGCACCAAGGTGTGCTGCGTGATCGCCTCGCAGATTCCCGGGGCCCCCGAGGACGAGGTCAACATCGTCGGTGTCGGCGAGGTGCCCTCCGAGGGCCTGCGCAAGGGGGTGATCGTCAACCTGGACAAGACCGTCCGCTCGATCGAGGCCGCCGTTCGGGCCGCCGAGCGGATGGCCGGTCACAAGGTCGAGTCGGTGTTCGCCGGCCTCGCCGGTCAACACATGCGGTCCTCCAACAGCCGGGGCGTGGTGGCGGTGGCCAGCAGCGATCGCGAGATCACCCAGCGTGACGTCGACCGCGTCATCGAGGGCGCGCGCACCGTCGCCATCCCCTCCGACGCCGAGGTCATCCACGTCATGCCGCGGGGATTCATCGTCGACGGCCAGGAGGGCGTGCGTGAGGCCGTGGGCATGTCCGGCGCCCGTCTCGAGGTCGAGACCCACATCATCTCCGGCGCCACCACCGCGGTCCAGAACGTCGTCAAGGCGGTCCACGCCGCGGGCTACAACGTCGACGACCTGGTGGTCCAGTCACTGGCCTCGGCGGAGGCCGTGCTCAACGACAACGAGCTCGAGCTGGGCGTCGCGGTCGCCGACATCGGCGGCGGCACCACCGACCTAGCGATCTTCCAGGACGGCAGCGTGATGCACACCGCGGTCATCCCGGTGGGCGGCAACCACGTCACCAACGACCTCGCCATCGGGCTCCGCACCAGCCTCATGGACGCCGAGTCGGCCAAGATCAACTACGGCCACGCGCTGCCCCAGCTGATCCCCCGCGACGAGATCATCGACATCCAGCCGATCGGCTCCGAGCGGGTCCAGGGCGTCCCCCGGGTCTACGTCAGCGAGATCATCAAGCCCCGCGCCGAGGAGATCATCCGGATGATCAAGGCCGAGCTCCAGCGCACCGGCCAGGACGGCCTGCTCCCGGGGGGCCTGGTGCTCACCGGCGGGGGCGCCAAGTTGCTCGGTCTGCCCGAGCTGGCGGCCGAAATCCTCGACCTCCCGGTGCGGGTCGGGGTGCCCCTCAACGTGAGGGGCATGTCCGATAAGGTTGCCGGACCGTCTTTCGCAACGGCCGTGGGGCTGATAAAGTGGGGGGCCAAGCTCACGGGGCCGTCCCACGCGTCCGACGGAGCGTCTGCGGTGAACCTGCAGGACGCATACCAGAAGGCGAGCAGGTGGCTGCGTGACTTTTTCTGACTTTGACCGCCAGATGAGGCTCAAGGGCCTCGGCGGACAGGAACCCGAGACACGGGAGGCACAACCTAATCCGGGGGCGGGAGACGAGCCGCCCACTGTTGACACGGATAGCGTCGCGGAGGATCCTTACGACCCCCCGCAACGTACAAGCGAGCTGGACGACACAGGGACGGTGCCAGACAGCTCCGGCAAGGAGGACCCAATGGCCAGGGAAATGGATCGCACAATCGACGGCAGCGCCCGTATCAAGGTGGTCGGCGTCGGCGGCGCCGGCGGTAACGCCGTCAACCGCATGATCCGCAGCAAGCTGCGGGGCGTCGAGTTCGTCGCCGTCAACACCGACCTCCAGGCGCTGAGCAACTCCGAGGCCCATGTCAAGCTCAACATCGGCAGGAAGCTGACCCGCGGACTGGGCTCCGGTGGCGACCCCATCAAGGGGCAGGAGGCGGCCGAGGAATCCCGGCAGGAACTCACCGACCTGCTCAAGGATGCGGACATGGTCTTCGTCACCGCCGGTATGGGCGGCGGCACGGGGAGTGGCGCGGCTCCGATCGTCGCAGAGATTGCCCGCGCGGCCGGCGCGCTCACCATCGGTGTTGTCACCAAGCCCTTCGTGTTCGAAGGTGCGCGCAGGCGGCAGACCGCAGAAGATGCGACCAAGCATCTCAGCGAAAAAGTTGACACCCTGATCACCGTGCCAAACGAACGGCTGCTGGCCGTCGTGGACAAGAAGATGCCGATGGTGGAGGCTTTCAAGATCGCCGACAACGTCCTCCGCGAGGGCGTCCAGGGTATCTCTGATCTGATCACCTTCCCCGGCTTGATCAACCTCGACTTCGCCGACGTCAAGGCGATCATGTCCAACCAGGGCGCCGCGCTGATGGGCATTGGCTTCGGCACCGGCGACAACCGCGCTGTCGACGCTGCCATGAACGCGATCAGCAGCCATCTGCTCGAGACCTCGATAGAGGGGGCGAAGGGCATCCTGCTGAACATCACCGGTGGCGAGGATCTCACCCTTATGGAGGTCAACGAGGCCGCCAACGTCGTGCGAGCGGCGGCCAAGGCGAAGGAGGACAACCTCATCTTCGGCACGGTCATCGATCCGCGTATGCAGGGCGAGGTCAAGGTCACTGTTGTCGCCACCGGGTTCGGCATCGAGCGCACCGGGCAGATGGACGTCTTCGATCCCGAGGCCGAGCCCAGCCCGGCTTATGCCGCGCCGACCTTCGGCAGCCTGCCGTCCAGCCTCGAGCCGATCGGGGAGCCCGCGTCGAAGTTCGACAGCGAGGACCTGGACATCCCCGCCTTCCTGCGCAACCGCAGGTAGTCGACCGAAACCTGAGAGCCGGGGCGACATGCCCCGGCTCTTTTTGTACGCCGGCGCGGCCGCCCAGGCTTACGATGCTGGCGTGACGAAAGCGTGGTGACTGCGCTGGCGCTGCTGATCCCGATTGGGATCCTGGGGGGACTCGCGGCCCTGGTCTACTTCCTGGTGCGGGGCGGGGCCGGGGACGACACCTTCAGCTCGCGCACCCTGCTGCGGGCCTACCTCCGGTTTGCCTACTTCGCCAGCCTGGTGGTCTTCCTGGTGGGGGCGGTCTCTACCCTCACGGCCGGTTTCGGGGCGGCCTTTGGCCATGACTTCAGCTACCAGCCCCGGTTCAACCCCGCGGCACCGTGCCCACCGCCTCCGCCCGGCGCCGACGCCAACGCCCAGGGCAGCTACAACCAGTGCCTGAAGGTCAACAACGGGCAGCCGCCGAATACACCTGCCGACACCTCGCAGCAGGACGACCTGATCCGCGGCATCTCCCTGCTGGTCACCGGCCTGGTGCTGGGCCTGGGCCATCGCCTGGGGCAGCGCGCGGTCGAAACCCGGGCCGAGGCACGTGACTCCGGCCTGGCCCGAACGGAGGCGCTGCTGGGCACCGTGGGCTTCGGGCTGGTCAGCCTGGTGGCCCTGCCGGTGGCGGCGTACAGCGTGCTTCACCACGTGATCCTCGGCGCCCCAGTACCCAACGGCGGCTCGTCCGACATGCTCGGTCCGGCGCTGGCGATGGCGATCGTGTTCCTGCCGGCGTGGCTGTACCACCTCTCGGGCTTTGTCCGCCGCGCCCGCCGCGCGCCGGCGGCGACGTCCATCGAGCCGGCGGTCTAGCTGAACCCGATCACCACCGCCGCAACCAGCGCTGGTCGCGGGGTCCTCGGCCGGGTCCTCCACGTCGACCTGGAACGGGTCGCGGAGCGGGTCAGCGACGCCGCATCACGCAACGTCGGGGAATCGGCGCACGTTGTCGCGCGGGGGGCGGTGCGCTGGGTGAGCCTGTTCACGCGCAACTTCGAGATGACGCTGTACTGGGGGTTGCTCTGGGCGTGCACCCATCTGCTGGTCGTGGTCCTCGGTGGCGAGGTGCTCTGGGCGCACCGGGCGGTGCCCGCCGCGGTGGTGATCCCGGCGGAGGTCCTGCCGGGGGGCCTGTTCCTGGTTTCGATCACGCGCCTGGTGGTCGCCATGGCCAGGGTGCGCCGGATGGACATCTTCGCCGGCGCCCCGGCGCCGCCGGCCCTCGGTCCCGCCGGGCCGCCGCGCGGCTGGTTGCTGGTCAGGCTGCTTCAGCCCACCGACGTGGACGTCGCGGTGCTGGTGCTGCTGGTCGCCGTCCTCGAGGTGCTTTTCGCCCGGTAACCCCAAAAAGCTGTGGTACGATCCGCGCGGAGCACAACATGTTGTCTTTTTCCCCAGCTGGTCGCGCCCTGTGAAGTGTCCATATTGTGGTCACGAAGAGCTCAAGGTCGTCGACTCCCGCGACTCCGACACGGGCGAGGCGATCCGCCGCCGCCGTGAGTGCCTGGAGTGCGCCAAGCGCTTCACAACCTACGAGCGGGTCGAGAACATCCCCTTCTTCGTTATCAAGAAGGACGGTCGCCGCGAGGACTTCAACCGCCAGAAGCTGTTCGACGGCCTGATGACCGCCTGCGAGAAGCGCGACATCTCGCCGTCCACGATCGAGGCCGCCATCGACGAGATCGAGTCCGAGCTTCGGAGCACGGGCAAGATGGAGATCCCCTCGCGGGACATCGGGGAGCTGGTGATGGAGAAGCTGCGCAAGCTCGACGACGTCGCCTATGTGCGCTTCGCGTCGGTCTACCGGCAGTTCCGCGACCTCACCGAGGTCAAGCGCGAGATCGACCAGCTGCTCTCCAAGCAGGGTGTCAGGTAACCGGGGCTACTCCCCGGTCTTCTTCCAACCCATGTGCTTCCAGAAGAACAGCCCCCTGACCCCAAGGCGTTCGATCTCCATCTCGTGGAACTCCTCGTAGGCTTCGGTGGCCGTGCTGTCGACTGAGAGATAAACGGCGCGGTCGGTGATCCGGTCGATGTCCGCGGCGGGCGCCATCAGGTGCTTGCCAAGTGCGTGGTGTTTGAACACGACGCCGTGGAAGATGTCCTCCTCCGGGAGGGCCGCGATCTCGGCCACTTGGCCGATCTCCTGCCGGTTGGCGGCGATCACCGCAGAGTGGGCCATGATCGCGGTCCAGGCGACGGTGGTCTCGGTTGTCTCCTCGTCGGGCATGCGCGAAGCCTACCGCGTCTGCCGCTGCGCGATGATCAAGGCGTGACCCCATCCGCCCCCGAGACCGTGCTCAGTCTTCCAGGCCTTTCCGCCGCCGGCCTCCGGCACGGATTCACCACGATTGCAGCCGGGGACCTGTCGGATGCCGCCCTGGAGACCGCCGCCGGCCGGGACACCATCGACCGCCTGGGTCGCGAGCTGGGCTTCGACCCCGCCCAGCTGATCACCGCTGAACAGGTCCACGGTTCCACCGTGGCCGTGGTCCACCTCTGCGAGAACTGCGGCCCCGGCAACCGCATCCCCCACACCGACGGTCTCATCACCGAGGAGCCCTGGCCGATGCTGATCCGGGTCGCCGACTGCTTCCCGGTGATCGTCTACGAGCCCGCCGGGAAGCTCCTGGCGATGGTCCACTGCGGTTGGCGGGGCACGGTCACGGGGCTCCTACCGCGGGCGGTCAGCCGGCTCATCCGCGAGTCGGGGGGCAGGCTCAGCGAGCTGCGGGCGGCAATCGGCCCGGGGATCTGTGGCGGCTGCTACGAGGTCGGTGACGAGGTGGTGCAGGCAGCCTGGTCGGCGGGGCTGGGCAGCCACGTGGCCGCCGGCGCCGACGGCACCCGGCGCCGCTTCGACATCGCCGGCGCCCTGACCCAGCAGCTGCTCGATGCCGGGTTGGTGGCGGAGAACCTCGAGCGGGTCGAGCGCTGCACCCTCGAGGACCCCGCGTTGCCCTCGTTCCGGCGCGATCGGACCAGCTTCCGGGCCGCGGCGGTCGCGGTCCTCGACAAGCCACCCCAGGCCGACCTGCGTCACCATCACTGACGGCAGCGACCCCGCCGACCGGCTGGCCGCGGTGCGGCGCCGCATCGAGGCTGCCTGCGCCACGTCGGGCCGATCGCCCGGGGAGGTCACCCTGCTGGCCGCCAGCAAGCACACCGACGCCGCCGGCATCGCGTATCTCGCCGCCGCCGGGCAGCGGGCCTTTGGCGAGAACCGGGTCCAGGACGCCGCCGAAAAACTCGACGAGCTCCCCCGCCAGCTGCGCCGGGCCATCGAGGTCCACCTGATCGGCCACCTCCAGGGCAACAAGGTCCGGGCCGCCGTCGCGGCGTTCGACCTCGTGCAGTCCGTGGACAGCCTTCGCCTGGCAACGGCGCTGGGTGGCGCCGCCGCGGCCGCCGGGAGGCGGCTGCCGGTGCTGGTCCAGGTCAACGTCGCCGGCGACCCCGCCAAGGGTGGCTTCGGCGTGGACCAGCTGCTGGCGGCTTCGGAGGCGCTCCTGGCGGTGGCGGCGCTGGAGGTGCGTGGGCTGATGACCATCGGCCCGGCGGTGCAGGACGCCGAGGCCGCTCGGCCCACCTTCAGGGCCCTGCGGGAGCTGCGCGAGGGTCTCGCCGGCGCCTGGCCGGCCGAGGCGCTCCGGCAGCTGTCGATGGGGATGTCGGCGGACTTCGAGGTCGCCATTGAGGAGGGCGCTACGATCGTTCGCGTGGGAAGGGCTCTCTTTGGTGCAGGTGATTCCGCCGGCGCGGGACGGCGGACGGCGCTTTGATCCGCCTGATCAGCGCCGTCATCCAGGGCGTCATCCTGCTGATCGTGGCGCGCGCCATCGGGTCGTTCTTCGTCCGCGACTGGAGCCGGGGGATCCCGCGTTTCCTTTTCGACGTGACCGAGCCCATCCTCTCGCCGGTGCGGCGGATCCTGCCGCCGATGGCGGGGATGGACTTCTCGCCGCTGGTGGTGATCATCCTGCTCCAGCTCCTCAGCGGCTTCCTCGCCAGCGGCGCCTTCGGCTTCTGACCGCGGGCAGGCCATGACGGAGACCATCAGCCCCCGGGTTTTCGACCCGGTCGAGCAGCAGGCCGACTTCCCCGCGCTGGAGCGCCGGGTGCGCCAGTTCTGGGAGCGGGAGGCGATCTTCCGCCGGTCCGTTGAGGAGCGCCCGGCTGGGAAGACTTTCGTCTTCTTCGAGGGCCCGCCGACGGCAAATGGGGTGCCAGGCATCCACCACGTCCCGGGACGCTCCTTCAAGGACCTCTTCCCGCGCTACAAGACGATGCGCGGCCACCGCGTGGTGCGCAAGGGAGGTTGGGACACCCACGGGCTCCCGGTGGAGGTCGAGGTGGAGAAGAAGCTCGGCTTCAAGACCAAGCAGGACATCGAGACCTTCGGCATCGCCGCCTTCAACGAGATGTGCATGGACTCGGGGAACCGATACATCAAGGAGTGGGTGGAGTTCACCCACCGCCTGGGTTACTGGCTGGACCTCGACGACCCCTACATCACCTACAACACGCCGTACATGGAGTCGGTGTGGGCGGTGCTCAAGCGGATGTGGGACCAGGACCTGCTGTACACGGCGTACAAGGTGGTGCCGTACTGCCCTCGGTGCCAGACCCCGCTCAGTTCGCACGAGCTGTCGCAGGGATACAAGGACGACATCAAGGACCCCAGCGTCTACCCCATGTTCGAGCTCAGCGACGAGCCCGGCACCTACTTCCTAGCCTGGACGACCACGCCGTGGACGTTGCCGGGCAACGTGGCCCTGGCGGTCGGGGCGGAATTCCAGTACGTCAAGGTGCGGACGCGGCGCCCCGGTGCGCCCGGCACAACGTCGGAGGAGGTCAACCTGATCCTGGCCGAGGATCGCCTCGACGTCCTCGAGGGCGAGTACGAGGTGCTGGAGAAGCTGCGCGCGGCGGACCTCGTGGGCAGGACGTACCGACCGCTCTACGAGTACCTGTTGCCCGAGGAGCCGGCGTTCTTCGTCGTCGAGGCCGATTTCGTCAGCGTCGACGAGGGCACCGGGGTGGTGCACACCGCCGCCGCGTACGGCGTCGACGACCTGCGGCTGTGCCAGGAGAAGGACATCCCGGTGCGCCACGTCGTCGACCTCAAGGGACAGTTCCGGCCCGAGGTGCTGCCCTTCGCGGGCCTCTTCGTCAAGGACGCCGACGTCCCCATCATGAAGGACCTTGCCGAGCGCGGACTGCTCTACAAGAAGGGCACCGTGCGCCACACGTACCCGTTCTGCTATCGCTGCGACACGCCGCTGCTGTACTACGCGCTGGACTCCTGGTTCGTGCGCACCAGCGCCCGCAAGGAGCAGCTGCTGGAGGCCAACCGCAGCATCAACTGGGTGCCACCCCACATCCGTGATGGCCGTATGGGTAACTGGCTCGAGGGTGGTGTGGACTGGAGCCTGTCGCGCCACCGGTACTGGGCCACCCCACTGCCGGTGTGGGTCTGCGAGTGCTGCGGTGACCGGCGCTGCGTGGGCTCGGTCGCGGAGATCGGCCTGACCCTCAAGGACGACATCCACCGGCCCTTCATCGACGAGGTCACGCTGCCGTGCGAGAAGTGCGCGGGCTCAGGCGAGCAGATGGAGGACTCGGATGGCACTCGGCGGGCGCCGGTGATGCGCCGCGTCCTCGACCTCATCGACGTCTGGTTCGACTCCGGCGCGATGCCCTACGCGCAGTACCACTGGCCCTTCGAGAACGAGGAGGTGTTCGCCGAGCAGTTCCCTGCGGACTTCATCTGCGAGGCCATCGACCAGACGCGGGGGTGGTTCTACAGCCTGCTGGCGATCTCCACCCTGGTCAGCGGGGAGAGCAGCTACCGCAACGTCATCTGCTACAGCCACGTCGTCGACGCCGAGGGCAAGAAGATGAGCAAGTCCAAGGGCAACGCCGTCGACCCCATGGAGCTGATGAACCGCTTCGGCGCCGACGCCCTGCGCTGGTACTTCTACACCGCGGTCGCGGTGGGCAGCGAGTACCGCGTCTCGCCCAAGGTCTTTGCCGACGTGGTGGGCGGGTTCATGCGCATGCTCTGGAACTGCTATGTCTTCTTCGTCCAGTACGCCAACCTCGACGGCTTCGATCCCCGGGCTCAGCCCTCGACGGCGCCGGCAGACCGCCCCCTGCTCGACCGCTGGCTGCTGTCCGAGCTCAACCAGACGGTCCAGCGCGTCACCGAGGAGCTCGAGGCCTTCGATGCCACCGGTGCCTCAAGGGCCATCGAGAGCTTCGTCAGCGACCTCTCCAACTGGTATGTGCGGCGCTCCCGCCGGCGCTTCTGGAAGTCGGACTCGGATCGCGACAAACTCAGCGCCTACCAGACCCTGCACGAGGCCCTGACCAAGGTGACCCTGCTGCTGGCGCCCTTCGCGCCCTTCCTCGCCGACGAGATCTACCGCAACCTGGCCCGGGGTGACGCCCGCGCCGACTCGGTACACCTGGCAGCGTGGCCGGAGGCCCACGCTGAGGCGATCGACCGTGATCTCTCCACGGCCATGACCCGGGCTCGCCGCCTCGTCGAGCTGGGACACAAGGAGCGCGACCGCACCGGCCTGCGCGTGCGGCAGCCGCTGGCCGGGGCCACGGTGCCGGGCCCGGCGCTGCCGGCGGACCTGGAGGCGATCGTGCTGGATGAGTTGAACCTCAAGGCGCTCACCTACCACGAGCGGGGAGATCACCACGTCGAGCTGAACACCCATCTCACCCCGGAGCTGCGCCGCGAGGGCCTGGCCCGGGAGTTGGTGCGGCGTATCCAGGGCATGCGCAAGCTGGCCGGCTTCAATGTCGAGGACCGGATCAGGGTGCGGTGGCGCGCCGATGGCGACCTGGCGCACGCCTTCCAGGCATGGAGAGACCACATCGCCGCCGAGACCCTGGCCACGTCCCTGGAGCTGGTCCCCGACGGCGGGACGGCGACGGAGGGAGCCCACGCCGCGGAATTCCAGGTCGAGGGCCAGGCTGTGTGGATCTCAGTGGCTCGCGACGGGGGGGCACCCTGAGCCGGATCGGCGAGAAGACCCTCAACGAGATCTACGCCAACGCCGGCAGCCGGTTCCCCGTCAGCTACGACGACTGGGAGGAGCAGGCGCGGCAGAAGCTGGACCAGCCGGCCTTCGACTACATCGCCGGGGGCGCCGGTACCGAGGACACCATGGCCGCCAACCGCGAGGCGTTCCGGCGCTGGCGGCTGGTGCCACGGATGCTGCGCGGAACCGCGGAGCGTGAGCTCTCGATCGACATCCTCGGCACCCCGTCGCCCGCGCCGTTCATGCTCGCCCCGGTCGGCGTCCAGGGCATCGCCCATGAGGAGGCCGAGATCGCCGTAGCCCGCGCGGCCGCGGCGACCGGCGTGCCGATGATCATCAGCAGCGCCGCGTCGACCCCCATGGAGTCGATCGCGGAAGCGCTGGGCGACGCACCGCGCTGGTACCAGCTGTACTGGGTCAGCGACAGGGAGGTGGTCGAGAGCCTGGTGCGACGCGCGGAGAAGGCGGGGTGCTCGGCGATCGTGCTGACGCTGGACACCCTGCACCTGGGCTGGCGCGACCGCGATCTTCGCAACCACGCCTTCCTGCCCTTCCTGGGCGCCCGGGGGATCGCCCAGTTCACCAGTGACCCGGTCTTCCGCAGCCGTCTCCGGGAGACGCCCGAGGAGAACCCGCTGTTGGCTGGCGCGACCTGGGTATCGATGTTCCCCAACCTGGGGCTGACCTGGGCCGACACCGCGTGGCTGCGGGAGATCACCGACCTACCGCTGGTGGCCAAGGGGGTGCTCAGCGCCGATGACGCCCAACTGGCGGTCTCGGCGGGCTTCAGGGGCATCGTCGTCTCCAACCACGGCGGCCGCCAGGTGGACGGCGCAATCGCCAGCCTCGACGCCCTGCCGGAGGTGCGGGCCGCGGTGGGGCCAGACTTCCCGCTGCTGATGGACAGCGGCATCCGCCGCGGGTCGGATGTCCTCAAGGCCCGTGCCCTGGGCGCGGACGCGGTCCTGCTGGGGCGGCCCTACATGTGGGGCCTGGCGGTTGGCGGCCAGGAGGGCGTCGAGCGCGTGATCCACAACCTCGCCGCCGAAACCGACCTCACGATGGCGCTCTGCGGCGCCAGCCGCTTCGACCAGGTCGATCGCTCGGCGGTGGTCCGCGAGCCATAGCCGGGGCCCGGCGCTATACTCGGCCTGAATTCGAGCACGGGTGTCTTTGCACCCATTGGAGAGGCATTTCGTGGCTGAGCTTTCGCTGGATCTCGACTCCGCGCGCAGAGAGTTGGAGGCGCACCTGACCCGTGTCAACCACGAGCTCTCCGAGCTCGAGAAGGTGCGTGAGAGCGCCCGCGAGGGCAAGGACGAGACCGCCGGTTACGGCAACGGTGTCGGCGAGGCCGCGGTCGAGACGTCCGCCGCGGAGCGGGACCGGGCCCTGATCGAGAATCTGGAGCACGTCCAGCACCAGGTCCAATACGCTCTGACGCGGCTCGATGAGGGCACCTACGGGGTCTGCGAGACCTGTGGCCAGGCGATCCCGCGCGAGCGGCTCGAGGCGCTGCCCTTCGCGGGTCAGTGCGTCGCCTGCAAGTCCAAGGACCAGCACTGACCGACTACTAGTGGACCGTAACGCTGGAAGCGGGTCCATCCGACCGCCCATTTCCGCCGGGC
>DAINSI010000034.1:22495-25465 GCA_036741395.1 Candidatus Dormiibacterota bacterium | reverse complement strand
CAACGGACTGAGCCGCTACATCGAGTACGACCTCCGGCAGGCGCTTTTCGCCCATCTCACCACGCTCGACGCGAGCTACTTCGCGCGCATGCGCACCGGCGACCTGATGGCGCGGTTGACGAACGACCTCAGCGCCGTCCGCATGGCCGACTCGCTACAGGCGGCGCGGCTGATCGTCTTCACCCAGACCGGCAGCAGCGCGCGCTTCGTCTCCAAGTGCCGCCCCCGAACCCTGATCCTCGCCGCCACCACCCGCGAGGAGGTCGCGCGCCAGCTGCAGGTGCTCTACGGGGTGCGCACCATGGTCGTCCCCACCGCCCAGGACACCGATGAGCTCTTCGGCATCGCCTCCCGGGAGGCGATGCGCCGCGGCCAGGTCAGGAAGGGCGACCTGGTGGTCTTCGTCTTCGGTCAGCCGCTGAGCACGCCGGGCGGGACCAACACCATCAAGATCCACACCGTCGGGTAGCCCACGCGGCGCGCCCGGAGGTCGGCGCCCCCGATTAGGAACCCAGGCGGACGGGCTCCAGGAAGTGGTTGATGGCGTCGGCCGATTCCTGGGCGGTGTTGATGCCGTAGTGGTTGGCGTCCACCTCGACCAGCTCCGCGCCGGGCACGGCTGCCAGGAATGCGTCGCATTCCGCAGAAGGCGCGATGTAGCCGAACCCCGGCAGCAGCTCGCGGGTACCGCGAAGGAGTAGGACGGGCATGTCCAGGTCATCCCAGAGGCGGTAAACATGGGGTTTGCCATCCTCGAGCGCGAACCCGACCTCGGCGCCGTACTTGCCGTCCTCGAGCACCGCCTCGCGGTTGCTGCGAGCGGTCACCCCGCCCTCCGTTGGTACCAGCTCGTACTCGAAGTAGCGGTCCCAGTATTCGCTCCAGGGCGAGATGCTGCCGATGCCTTTGACCAGCGCCAGGTACTGCTCCGTGGACGGGTACACTGCCCCGAGCCGCTCCATCGCCATCTGGATCGGCGCCACCGAAGCCTCGTCGGGCATGCCGACGATGTCCACCAGCACCAGGCGCTGTATCCGTCCCGGGGCCAGGCGCGCCACCTCCATCCCGACCGCGCCGCCCATCGACTGCCCGATGACGCTGAACTGCTGCGCGCCCAGTTGGTCGGCGATGGCGACGACGTCCCTGGCGTGGCTCGCCCACCCGTAAGTCCCGGGGGGTGTGATTTCGCTCAGGCCCCGTCCGCGGAGGTCGATGGCGATCACCTGGAGGTCATCGCCGGCCACCCGCTCGGCGAGGAAGGTGAGGCCCCTGAGGTTCGCCGAGACGCCGGGGACAGCGATCACCAGCGGGGCGTCGGCTGAGCCGAAGCGTTCGGCGTGGATCTTCCCGGACGGCAGCTGAAGGTCCAGCTCCTCCGCGGTGATGGGCGTATTGGTCGTCAATTTCCACTCCAGAGTTCGCGCTCGCGCGCCAGCGGGTTGTCGTCGACGCGGCCGCGGCTGCCGAATATCCGCGTGCGCCGCCGTGCGGTGTCGTAGGCCGGCCACTCCAACTGCCCGTCGCCCGGAGGTCGCCCGTGGGCGAACGCGGTCCAGGCCGCGCGCATGGTGCTGCCAATGGCCTCGGTCTCCGGCGTGCGGGGCGAAAGCGGGTCGAAGCCCTGCGCGCCAAGGGTCCCGAAAACAAACGGGATATCGATGGCGTGACAGGCGCGCAGCCCGGGCTCGGGCGCGTGCCAGTCGAAGATGTATGCGTAGACCTGCGGGTTGTGGGCGGCCTGCGCCTCGAGCAGCAGGTTGGCCGGGGCGCGGAACTCGCGGTCGGTGAGCATCGCGAGCCAGGTATCGCCCGCCGGCTCGCCCTCGCGCCAGCCCAGGTAGGCGTCCACCATGGCCTCGGCGCGCGCGCCCAGGAACATCGCGGCGCGGGCGCGGAGCCCCGCCTCGTCCATGCTCGCCAGCCCGGGGTCCAGGGTACGCCACAGCCGCAGCTCGTCCATCGTGGTGCCGGCGATCACCGCCACACCGGCCACCGCGCCCGCGCGCACCGCATCAAGCGGCTGGGCGGTGAGCAGGTCGCCGTCGAGGACGGGCTGGAATCCGCCGCCGATGCCCTCGCGCGCCAGCGCCTCAAGGGTCGCGGCCATCTGGGCGGCCAGGATGTCGTCGACCGGAGCGTGCCGCACACCCTCGACGTCACCCGGTTCGAGCTGAAGGTGACGCATGAACCCGGCGCTCATCTGGCGCGATGCCTCCCGTGGCGCCACGGCCCTGCCGGCGCCGCTCTGCATGATCGCGCGCTGGAACAGTGCGGCCGAGGCGGGAGCGGCGAGCAGGGAGCTGATGCTGATGGCCCCGGCCGACTCGCCGAAGATCGTGACCCGTGCCGGGTCCCCGCCGAAGGCCTCGATGTTGTCACGCACCCATTCCAGCGCCGCCAGCTGGTCGCGCAGGCCGAGGTTGGTCTGCCAGCCGGGCAGGTCCAGGTCGAGGAATCCGAGCGCCCCGATGCGGTAGTTCAGGGTGACCACCACGACGTCACCCTCGCGAGCGATCTGGGCGCCGTCATAGACCACCTGGGTGCTGCTCCCACGGACGAAGCTGCCGCCGTAGATCCACACCATCACCGGTCGGGAGCCAGACGTTGCGGTGGTCCAGACGTTGAGCGCCAGGCAGTCCTCGCTCTTCTCCCCGATGCCGGCGAAGATGTCGACGCCGGGGGCAACCTCAAGGAACGCCGGCGACTGCTGCGGCGAGGGCGCGAAGGCCAGCGCCCGCACCGGCGAGGGGTAATGCTCGATGCGGCGTGGCGGCATGAACCGCAGCTCGCCGATGGGCGGCTCGGCGTAGGGGATGCCGCGGAAGACCTGCAGGTCGCCCTCGACCGATCCCTCGATCCGCCCCGCCGGGGTCTCGGCCACCGCCGTCCCCGTGGCCTGGCCCGCCAGCGTGCTCATGCGGTGCCCTCCGGGACGACCTTCGGCGGCCGGCCGCGACGCGGCGCCCGTGG
>DAINSI010000034.1:0-22485 GCA_036741395.1 Candidatus Dormiibacterota bacterium | reverse complement strand
CGTGGCTTGCGCGCAGGTGGGTCGGCAGCGACCGGCTTCTTCTTCGCCAGGCCGCCCAGCAGCCGGCCGATGCCGAGCTCGCTGACCACCCGCTCCCGGTCCAGGTCCTTGACCGCGCCGCTGTAGACCACCCGGCCGGTGCGCAGCAGGTGCGCGGTCTGCACCAACTTCAGCCCGAAGGTCACGTTCTGCTCCACCAGCAGGATCGTCAGGCCGTCGCGGTTGAGGTCGGCAAGGACCTGGAACAGCTCCTCCACGATCTTCGGCGCCAGCCCGGCGGACGGCTCGTCGACCAGCAGTAGGCGCGGCTCCGACATCAGGGCCCGGGCCACCGCCAGGCTGGCCTGCTCGCCGCCCGACATCGTGCCGGCGGTCTGCGAACGGCGCTGGGCGAGGATCGGGAAGCGCTGATAGATGCGCTCCAGGACCTCGGGGTAGCGGGAGCGGTCGCGGCGGCGAAGCTGGTAGGCCCCGAGGCGCAGGTTCTGCTCGATGGTCATTTCAGGGAAGACCTGGCGTCCCTGCGGTACGTTCCCGATGCCCAGCCCAACGCGCTTCTCGGGGGTCAGTTCGGTGATGTCCTGGCCCGCCAGCTCGACGCGCCCGGACCAGGCGGGAAGCAGCCCCGAAACGACCTTCATGGTGACGCTCTTGCCGGCGCCGTTGAGGCCGAAGATCCCCGCGATCTCGCCGTCGCGCACCTCGAAGTCGACGCCGTGGAGCACGGTGGTGGCGCCGAAGCCGGTGACCAGCGCCTCGGCCCGGAGCAGGGGCACGTCGATGCGCCCGGGGCTGGTTGGGGCGGGCAGCACCGCGGTCCCGCTCACGCGACCGCCTCGCCGTCGGTCGCGCTCAAGCGACCGCCTCACCAAGGTAGGCGCCGATGACGTCGGGGTGGGCGAGGATCTCGTCCGGGGTTCCCGCGGCCAGGATCTCGCCGAAGTTGAGCACGTAGACGTAATCGCAGACGTCCAGCACCAGCGGCACGTTGTGCTCGATCAACAGCACCGTGCGGCCGGCATTGTCGCGCAGGTCGTTGAGGCGGTGGGCAAGGTTCTCAACCGCCCCCGGGGCCATCCCCGAGGAGGGCTCATCGAGCATCAGCAACTCCGGGTCGGTGAGCAGCGCGCATCCCATCTCGAGGATGCGCTGCTGGCCGCCCGAAAGTCGCTTCACCGGGGTGTCCTCGCGGCCGCCGAAGCCCAGGACCTCGAGTGCCTCGCGGGCCCGGAGCACCATCTGGTCCTCCGACCGAGCAACTCGCGGGGTATAGAGAAGGGCGCTGGCGGTGTCGTACCGCCCGGCCAGGTGCTGGGCCAGGAGCAGGTTCTCCAGCACGCTCTGGTCGCGGGCCAGGCCGACGTGCTGGAAGGTGCGCGCCAGGCCCCGCGCGGCGCGGCGGTGAGCCGGCAACTGGGAGACGTCCTCGCCCAGCAGGTGGATCGTCCCGGTGCTCGGCCGGATCAGGCCCGAGATGGTGTTGAAGAGGGTGGTCTTGCCGGCGCCGTTGGGCCCGATCAGGCCGACGATCTTGCCGCGGGGAACGCGGATGGTCGCGGCATTGACCGCCACCAGGCCTCCGAAGCGAACTGTCACGTCGACGACTTCCAGCACTGGAACGTCCTTGTTCAAGGCCTTGCCAGGGGCCGTCGCGTCAGCCATCTTCGGCAGCGCGGGGATGACCACCAGGTCGTCATCGTCGTCCGCGCGCTCCTGCGCCAGCCGCTTCTCGTGGCGCCGATCGCGGATCTCGCCGAAGACCTCGGCAAAACCGCCGGGGTGTCGAGCCACGGTGTACATCAGCAGCAGCGCGCCGACCATCACGTCGATCCCCGCCAGCCACGGGATGTTGTGCAGCAGGGTGGGGAAGAGGGTGAAGGCCATCGCCGAGATCAGTGCCCCGACCCGGCTGCCCAGCCCGCCGACGACCACCATGATGATCAGCGCCAGCGACAGCTCGAAGGGAAAGCTCTCGGAGTTGACGAACCCCACCGCGTGTCCCCACAGCGCGCCAGCCAGGCCCGCCAGCGCTCCCGACAGGACGAAGGCCAGCAGCTTGTAGCGGGCCACGTCGATGCCGAAGGCCTGCGCCATCGCCTCGTTCTCGCGGATCGCGCGCAGCGCCCGCCCGAAGCGCGTGCGGGTGACGTTGCTGTCCAGCAGCCACACCCCGAGCAGGACCACCAGGGCCACCGCCAGCATCACCGACTGGTCGGTGAACTCGAACTTGCCCAGTACCCGGCGCGGTAGCTCCACTCCCGCGGAGCCACCCGTGAAGAGGTCCTGGCGGAGGATGGAGTCGTACATCGTGAACCCGAAGGCGATCGTCACCATGGCCAGGTACAGGCCGCGCAGGCGCAGGGCCGGGAAGCCGATGACCAGCGCCACCAGGGCGGAGACCGCGGCCGCGACGGGGAGGCCGAGCCACATCGGCAGGCCGGCCTTGCTGGTGACCAGGCCGCTGGCGAAAGCCCCGACCCCGAGCAGCGCGGCGTGGCCCAGCGAGATCTGCCCGGCGTACCCGGTGAGCAGGTTGAGCGAGATCGCGGCGATCGCCAGCGCCACCGCCTCGGCGAGGATCAGGTTGTCGGTGGGGGTGAACACCAGCGGCATGGCCCGCGCGGTGAGGATCGGCAGCACGATCGCCGCCACCAGCAGCAGCAGGATGTTGCTGCGCCGGGGGGTGAGCAGGGGTCGCGAGGTCGGCCCCGGCCTGGCCCCGTCAGGCGCGGGCAGGGTCGCGGCCTGGGCGCCGGCGGCCATCAGGCGGCTTCGGCGCGGAGGTTGGCGGATCCCAGCAGACCCTGCGGTCGCGCCAGCAGGACCCCGCCGACGATCGCCAGCAGCACAATTGAGCGCACCCCCGGGATGCTGAAGCCGCTGGTCATGAACTGAACCTCGGCGCTGACCACCCCGACCACCAGGCCACCCACGAAGGCCCCCGGCAGGCTGGTCAAACCGCCCAGCAGCGCGGCGGCCAGCCCGCCCACGAACAGCGGCTCACCGATGACCCCGGGCGCGATCACCGACAACGTTGGCTCGATCAGGAGCGCGGCCACCGCACTGAGGGCGGCGCCGACGCCCCAGGTGAACATGCTGACCCGGCTCAGCGGCACCCCGACCAGCCTGAGGGCTGTCGAGTCCTGCGCCGCGGCGAGCACCCCAAGCCCGAAGTCGGTGTAACGCAAAAAGGCGGCAAGGGCCAGGGAGATGGCCCCGATCACCGCGAACGCCAGCAGCTGGGTGGGGCTGACAAAGACGCCCGCGACCTGAATCCCAAGTCCTGGGATCGGCGCCGACAGATAGCGCGGTGAGGGGCCGAAAAAGTAGATCTCGGCGGCGAAGAGGAAGGTGAACAGACCGATCGTCCCCACCGCGACCGACAGCCGCGGGGCATCCGCCATCGGGCGGACCACGAAGCGTTCAAAGAGCAGGCCGATCGCCACCGCGCAGAGGATTGCCGCCCCTGCGCCGACGTAGTACGGCAGGTGGGGACGGTGGGGGCCGGCCCCGGACACCAGCCAGGCGATGTAGAGGCACGCGGTTCCGATCTCCGCCTGGGCGAAGTTGAGCACCTTGGATCCCTTGTAGATCAGCACCAGGCCCAGTGCCATCAGCCCATAGATGGCCCCCGTGACCAGGCCGACGACCAGCGCCTGCAGCACTTCAGGCGGCCGGGGCGCAGACGCCGCGGAGGACCCGGCAGGGGTGCGCAAGGAAGAAGTCGGTGGCGGCGCGGGTGAAGTTCGGACCGCCCGGGTTGGTGTACGGCTCGGGGGTGGTCAGCGCCGGGCCTCCGGGCCAGGCGTGGAACTCGCCGTGGACGATCCACAGCTCGCCCAACGCGGCGGCGGGGGAGGACGTCGCCTGGGGACAAGCCGCGCCGCTGGCGGAGAAGTAGTAGACGTCGTACGGGTTGCGCACCGCCGGGGGTGACTGCGAGGTGTCGACCGGGCTGGAGGGCACTACGACCTGCTGGGCGCACGGCGCGCTGACCACCGGGCTGCTGAGTGTCCCGTGGTGAGCTGCGTAGTCGTCGGCATACTGCCACTGCTGGGTAATCTCCAGCGCGTTGGCCACGGGAACCACGGGGTCGACATCCCCGTTCTCGACCATGAACGGCACCACGCGGGCGTGGCCGCCGGACGCCTGGTAGGTGAGCTGGGCCGACACCAGCGGGGGCAGCGCGGCCGGTGCCGCCAGGCATGGCAGACCGCGGTACTCGCAGCCCGCGAGAATCGCCGTGGCGGCGAAGATATCGGGGTAGGTCGCGGCCATGATGTCGCTCGTAGCCCCCCCTGCCGAGATCCCGATGACAAAGGTCCGCGCCTGGTCACCGTGCCACTGCGCGACGGCCTCTCGCGTCAGCCCCGCGATCAGCGCCGGCTCGCCCGCGCCGCGCGCCTGGCCCTGGGGCAGGAACCAGTTCCAGCAGTGGCTGCCGTTGCCGTCGAAGGTCGTGGTCCCGGTGCTCGTGAAGTCGGCCTGGTTGGGGTAGACGACGATCATCCCGCGGCGCTCGGCCTCGACGTCGAAGCGGCTGATGTAGGCGATGTCCGGCCCCTGCTCAGTGCAGCCGTGCAGGACGACGACGACCGGCGCGGGCTTCAGCGAGTTCCAGCTCATGGGCTGGTACACCCACGAAGTTCGGGTCAGGCCGTCCTGGCTGTATTTGCACTGGAAGACTGCTCCCTGCTCTCCGTCACCGGTGGGCCAGTTTGTAGGTCGCTGCGCCGTGCAGTTGCCGCTGTTGGGCGAGCCCGCCGAGAGGGCGACCGCCCCCGCGGTGACCGTGGTCAGCGGCGATGCCACCACCGCCAGCAAACCGGTTAACGCGACAGCCAGCCGCGCCAGGCGCGTCATCGCAGGTCCCTCGCGCAGAAGGTGGTGGTCACCCAGCCCGGGGCGCCGTTGACCGTCTCGACCTTGTCGGCGTCCTCGGGGCCGCCACCGTGGTGGCCGTCGGTGCCGCGGAAGTCGACCGCGCAGTTCGCTCCAACCGTGGCGTGATACCCGTTCTGCATCAGCCCGGCGATGTTGTTGCGGCTGCAGCTCGGGCCACACTGGTAGAGCAGGTCATACACCTGTTCCCACGCCAGCCAGGTGCCGTAGAGCAGGTCGCCACCGTCACCGCAGAGGTTGGCTCCCGAGTCGTACCTCCTGTACGCCGCCTCGAACTTTTGGATGTCGGCCTTGTAGGGTGAATAGCGCGGGTCGTTGGACGAGTTGCAGGTGTACGCGGGCCAGGGGATGACGCCCTCCATGTGGCTGGTGTCGACGCCCGCCTGGGCCAGCGTGTTGAGGGTCAGGTTGAACGGGAACATCAGCCATTTGGGGTTCCAGTTCTGGTTGTGGGACTGCTGGATGAACTGCTCCGCCGCGAGCGCGTTCTCGTAGATGAAGACCTCATTAACCCCGGCCAACTGCATCTGGCTGATCTCCGCGGAGTAGTCACCCTGGTTGTTGGTGACTGCGATCTCTTTCTGAACCTCACCGTATCGCCCGGCCTGCTTGAGGTAGTTGTTGAAGGTCGCGCGGCCCGGGTCCCAGTTGGAACTGTTGCGGTAGATGACGCCCAGCTTGGTCCCCACCGGCGCGTGGCCCACGTAGTACTGTCCGTACTGGGTACCGATCTGCTCCAGGGTGGGCAGCATGGTGTAGCTGTAGCGCAGCCCCGCCGACCCATTCTGGGTGGCGATGTGGTGGATGTAGGGCATGTGGTGGCTCTCGGCCCAAACGCGCACCGCGGGGACCTGGTCGAAGCCGATGCCACCGAGGAGCAGGAAGTCCCCCCCCGTCTGGTCCTGGCAGGCCTGCGCCGCGGTCACCGCCCTGCTGGGCTGGTAGCCGTCGTCCTGGAAGGGGATTCCGGGTGCGCCGCCCGGCTGCACGATCTTCCGACCCCAGACCCCACCCTGGTCGTCGACCATCTGCCAGAAGACGTTGAGGTCGCTGGCGCCGATGTTGAAGGCCGGGCCGAAGGTCAGCGCCGCGTGGGCGCACATCTGCACCGTGGTGTTGGTGATCCCCACGTTGTTCTCGCTGGGGCTGAAGAGGTCAGCCGCCGGGGGATGCGGTGCGTTGGGGGAGTTGGCGTAGGCGGCCGCCCCGGTCAGCGGCTGACCATTGCTGCCGCCGCCGGCCGCGGAACCCTGCCCGCTGGACCCGTTGGTGCCGGTGCCGCTCGAGCCGGCGGGGCCGGCGGAGGGGTTGCCGGAAGGGTTGGTGGCGCCGTTGGCGCCGCCTGCGCCGCCGTTGGCGCCGTTGTTGCCGGCCACGACGCCCTGGGTCGGGCCCAGGGTGTTCTTTCCAAGGGTGTTGGCGTAGACGCCCAGGCTGGAACTCCAGACCACCATCATTCCCGAGACGGCGAACATCCGCGGGTGGAGGCGGAGCTGACCGAGCAGGCCGGCGCTGAGGCCCCCCGCGCTGCCGAGCGCCTGTGAGACGGGCTGAGCCAGCAGGGCCACCGCGGCGGTCAGGCTGACCACCAGCGCCAGCAGCCACCACGGCACGGTGCCCGGCGGCGTCGCGGTGGAAGCTCCACCCGTGGCCGGCCGGGCTACCTGGCCGCCATTGGCGGTCGGGGTCGGCTGAGTGGCTGAAGGAGGGGTCGCGAGCGATGCCGGCGGCGCGCCTATGCCCAGCCCGGGGCCGCTCTGGCTGATCGGCGCGGAGCCGCCCGACCCGCCGCTGGAGGTCTGGGTGTTCTGCTGGGTGCCGGTGACGCCGGTGCTCGAGCCACCCGCGCTGCTTCCCCCAGAGCTGGAGGAGGACGTTGGGGCGTAGCCGGCGGTCGCCGCCGAGAGCGTACGGTCGAAGCCGATGGTCCAGGGCTGGCTGGCCACCGGGTCGGGCACGATCGCCGCGCCGGTGTTGCCGTGCTTCTGCCAGTAGGGGACCAGCTTGGTGAGGTCGAAGGTCCAGCTGCCGTCCTTGTCGTTGACCTTGCCGACCGCCTCACCGCCGGTCCTGTCGACGGCGGGTGGGTTGTTGGGGTCGAATTTGACCGGGAGCTCGGTCTTCAGGGGGAAGGCGTCGAGCACCGCCTGGGTGGTGTTGACGTTCTCCCCGGGCGAGCGCTGCGGGTTGGTGGTGGGCACCAGCTTGAGAGTCAGCTCCTGGATCGTCGAGCCGCTGGGGATGGCCTCCAGCTCGAGGTGCACGAACGAGTGGTAGCTGGGCTGGCCGGGCGCCGCGCCGACATGGATGTCGACGGGGTCGGGGCCGGTGGTGCCCTCGGCCGAGGAGAAGGCCTGGTAAGCGTCCGGGCCGGCGTCGGAGACATAGTCCTGGCGGTCGACGGCGATGGCGCTGCTGCTGGCCAGGCTCAGCACCGGCTGCATCAGCGCGGTGACCGACACCGCGGCCATCCCCAGGCACGCGGCCCCCAGGCTGATCCGCGCGCGCCTCATCGACGCGCTGGACTTACTACCCACCCGAATGCCCATGAACACCTACCCCCGGTGAATCACCCCGCGAAAGGCGAAGGCTTGCAAAACGAACGATCGTTAGGCGATGATTATCAACATGCCGCGACGCCCTGTCAACTACAACGCGCGGCGGCCCAAAAACCAACGGGGGGTTCGCACCAGATGGCACGGATGAGCAGGGCGGCGGTTGCCGAGGAGCTGGCGGAGCGTGAACTGCTGCCGCCGCGCTCGGTCGCCGACGGGACCCACCGCCGGCTGCTGGAGGTCGCGCTGCTGACCTTCTCGGAGCGCGGCTTCCATGGCGTCTCGGTGCGCGAGCTGGCCGATGCCGCGGGGATCAGGCCCAGTTCGATGTACGCCCACCTGGCCTCCAAGGAGGCGCTGCTGATGGAGCTCATCAGCATGGGCCACGAGGAGCACCGGGACCGCCTGCGGCGAGCCTTCGCGTCCGAGCCCAACGACATCACCCAGCGGATGCGCGCGCTGGTGCGGGCCCATGTGCGGCTCCATGCCGAGTTCCCGCTGCTGGGGCGTGTGGCCAACCGTGAGATGCACGCGCTGAACCCCGCCCGCCGCGAGCGGGTGATGAAGATCCGCCAGGAGGCCCAGGACCTGCTTCAGCGCACCGTGGAAGAGGGGGCCGCCGCGGGGGTGTTCTCGGTACCCGACCCGTTCCTGGCCATCGCGGTGATCGGTGGCAGCGGCATCAGGGTCGCGGAATGGTGGGACCTTGGCCTGGGCTACACGGTCGAGCAGGTCGAGGAGACCTACGCCGACTTCGCCATTCGCCTCCTCACCGCCGGCCCGACCCCGGATTCGCCGGACAGCTGACGGAAGCGGGATCCCCCGGCGCCGCTGCCGCCGGTCCCCGTCGGCGACGGGCAAGGGCGCGCGCCCCAAGCCCCGCGGCAGCGACCGCGGTGGTCCCCACGGCGACCGCCGGTGACGCGATGAGCGCCGCCGTGGTGTTGGGCAACCCGCCGCCATTCCCGGACCCCGCCCCGGGCCCGCCACCGCTTTGCCCGGCGCCACCGGTCCCGCTGACCGGCGCCGGTGGGTGCGCCGCGGCGCCGGGGAGACAGGCCACGGAGATCGGCATGGTCCCGGAGGGGACGACCGGGTTGTCGGTCCGATTGAGGCTGAAGTTGAGCATGTCCGCGAGGTTGCGGGCGTTGGCGTCGCGGGCGTTGAGGGGAGGCAGGCCCCAGCGCCACTCGATCATCCGCAGCACCGACGTGTGGTCGAACGGCGCACCGCTGGAGACGACGCGGCCGCGGTGCGCGAAGGGTGAGATGACGACGTTGGGCACCCGGAATCCCAGCTGGTGGTAGTCGGGGTGCGGACCCGGCCCGGCGCCGACGTGGTCGTCGATCACCCGGGGCGGGACGACGTGGTCGTAGAAGCCGCCCCACTCGTCGAAATTGAGGATCATCACGGTCTTCGCCCAGTTGGGGCTGCTGCGCACCGCGTGGTACACGTCCGCGATGAAGGTCTCCCCGGCGCGGATGTCGCCGTGAGGGTGCGAGTCCTGCGACACACCCTGCGATTCGCCGTTGAACGAGGGGTCCACGAAGGCCACGTTGGGCAGGTTCCCGGCCGCGCAGTCCGCCGCGAAGAAGGCGTTGTAGTCGCGCATGATCGACGCATACTTGGTCCCCCACAGCGCCAGGAAGGGTAGGTCGCTGTGGTAGTAGCGACCGCTGAGACCGGCGGTCGCGAGGAGGTCCCAGACCGTGGGGATGGTGGCGACGTTGAAATTGTTGTGGTCCCGGTCGGTCTGCGCGGCGTGCTGGTAGAAGCGGTTGGGATAGGTCTCGGCGAGGATCGAGCAGAAGTAGTTGTCGGAGATGGTGTAGTTCTTCGCCAGCGCCGCCAGCACGGGTACGTCCTGCTCGGTGTAGTAGCCGATCGGGAAGGTGTCCCCGGGGACCGCGGTCTTGAGGAAGCCGTCGACCCTGCCGCCGTTCAACTGCTTCACACCGCCCTCCCAGGAGTGGTCGGGGTCGGCGTAGCCGCAGCCCTGGAAGTCCGGTGCCAGCGGGTACGTCGGGTAGGTGGTGCCCGCGGTGTCGGTGTACTGGAGCCCCGCCTGGACGCCGTTGGCCCCGGGCAGCCAGCCCATGAAGTGATCCCAGGAGCGGTTCTCCATCATCAGCACGACGACGTGGTCGAAGGCCGTGGTGCCCTGGGCCAGTCGAGGCGCCGCCAGGGAGTGAACCGCGCGCCAGGGCTCGGTGACGGCCAGCCCGGCGACCGCCCCGGCGGCCTTGAGGAACGTGCGGCGGGGAATCACGCCCTGATTGTCAGCGCGCCCCGCGGCCGCTGTCTACCTGTCCCTCAACGTTACCCTCGGGGGCCGGGCCCAGGCCGGCGAGCTGGTACCGGCTCCCGCGCCGGATGATCGCGCGCTCCACCAACCTCGGCAGGTGCTGCCCGAACCAGATGCCGACGGCCGTGCTCCGGCTGGTGACCACCGTCCGGGGGCGGTGGGTGCAGGCGCGGACGATCGCCGCGGCAGCCTGCTCGACGCTGTCCTCGTTGGTGACGCCCTCCAGCGACACCCCTCGCTGTGCGGGGCCGTCGTGGATGTGGGTCCTGACGTAGCCCGGACGAACGGTGGTGACGCTGACCCGGCCGTGGTACTCGATGCGCAGGCAGTTGGAGTAGGCGTCCAGGGCGTGTTTGCTGGCGCTGTATGCCGACGCGAAGGGCAGCGAGATGACGGCCAGGACCGAAGTCACGTTGACCACGTGGCCATGCGCAGCCAGCAGGTGCGGCAGCGCCGCCGCGGTGGTGGTCCAGGGGCCGAGGAGGTTGATGTCGATGGTTCGCCGCACCTCGTCGCCGGGCATGCTGCCCACGTCCTGGGCGGTGCCGATGCCGGCGCAGTTGACGAGGATGTCGATGCCCCCCATGCGCTCGACGGCGGCGGCCACCGCGGACAGCATCGCGTCCGGGTCGCGAACGTCGGCGGCGCGGACGTCGTCGCCGGCTCGGAGGTCAACACCGTAGACCGTGGCGCCGCCGGCGCGGAGCGCCGCGATCGAGGCCTGGGCGATGCCGCCCTGGGCGCCGGTGATGAGGACGCGCTTCCCGGGCAGCGCGTGGACGGTCATGCGCCGACCTCCCGGCGATCCTGCACGTCGAGCCATTCATTGACCGTGGACATGACGCGGTCGGCGTCCTCCATCTGGGGCATGTGGCCGAGCCCGACGAGGGGGCGGAAGGCCCAGTCGGGCCGCTCGTGCGCCAGCCTGAAGCCGGCATCGTACGGGACTAGCCGGTCCCTGGTGCCGTGCATCAGCAGGGTCGGCGCGCGGATCGACTGCACCATCCGCCGGTAGCTGCGCCGGCGGGTGGTCGTCTTCACCAGCGACCCCGCCGACTCGATCAACGCCTGCTCGGTCCAGTCGTGCTCCTCGCGCTGGCGCTGGAGGAGGTCGATGTGCGCCTGGACGATGTCCTCGGGCAACTGCGAGTTGCGCGCCGTGATCCGGCGCAGGGCGGTACGCACCACCTTGTCGGCCTCCAGGCGGGCGCCGCGCTTCTTCAGGAAGGCCGCGCTGCGCTGCGGCATCAGCAGGGCGAGGATGAACGGGAAGAACGCCAGGCTGATCAGCGCCCGCCGCGGGTATGGCGCGGCCGGGCTCATCAGGACCAGCCGGGCGACCTTGTGGGGATGCGCGGCGGCCTCCATCAGGCTGACCAGGCCGCCCATCGAGTGCCCGAAGAGGACGACCGGGACCTGCGGCGAGACCGCGTCGATGAAGCGATCGAGATAGGTCTGTGAGGTCTCGACCGTGGCCGGCTCCGATGCGCGGGGGCTGAAGCCGTAGCCGGGGAGGTCGACGGCGTAAACCCGCGCCCGCTGGGCCAGCTCGGTGCCGATACCCATCCAGTTGAGGTGGGAGCTGGCGATCCCGTGGACCAGGACCATGACCGGGCCGGAGCCGCCGAAGTCGGCGTAGTGCATGCGGCTGCCGAGGTCGATGGTCTTCGACTCCCAGGGGCTGCTGTTTGCGGGGCCTTCGACCGGCGCCTCCACCCCCGGCGTCATACCGTCGCCGCGGTGGGCGCCGGGGCGCCGGTCCGCACGACGTACTCGGCGGGGTCGAAGCGCCGCATCTGGCGGCTGAAGCGCCAGGTGTATGTCGGCCATATGGTGGTGTTTCTACCGGTGGCGTCGAGGTACCAGCTGGCACAACCCCCGGCGTTCCAGACGGTGTCCTTCAGTTCCTGCTGGAGGTTCTGGTTGAAGAGAATCTGGGCATCCTCCCGGGCCTCCACGGTGCTGACGCCCCGCCGCCTCATGTAGCGCAGGGTGTCGAGGACGTACCGCACCTGGGCCTCGATCATCACCACCACGGAGGTGTGGCCCAGTCCCGTGTTGGGCCCCAGCAGGATGAAGGCGTTGGGGAACCCCGCGATGGTGGTGCCGCGGAGGGCCTGCGGGCTGCCGTCGAAGACCTCGGCCAGGAGCTGCCCGTCGCGGCCGCGGATGCGCTCGGCGAATGGCGAGTCGGTGACGTGGAAGCCGGTGCCGAAGATGATCGTATCGACCTCGCGCTCGGTGCCGTCGGTGCTGACGATGGAATGCTCGCGGATCTCCTTCACACCCTCGGTGACGACCTTGACGTTGGGCTGCTGCAGCGCCGGGTAGTAGTCGTTGGATATCAGGATCCGCTTGCAGCCCACCGCGTAGGTCGGGGTGAGCCTGGCGCGGAGCTCGGGGTCGGCCACCTGCGTCTCGAGGTGCTTGAGCGAGATCCGCCGGGGCAGGTTGGCCAGCTTCTCATTGGTGAAGAAGGGGACGAAGCCCTCGCGGCCCCAATAGATGGCGCTGCGCACCAGCTTCTGGGCCGCTGGGAAGCGGCTGTACAGTCGATGCTTCCACGACTCCAGGCGCTTGTCGCGGTGAGGCATGATCCACGGCGGGGTCCGCTGGTAGAGGAAGAGCTGGTCGACCTGCTTCTGGATGCGCGGCACGAACTGGATCGACGATGCGCCGGTCCCCACCACGGCGACCCTACGGCCCTTGAGGTCGTGGTCGTGGTTCCAGGTCGCGGAGTGGAAGTAGGTGCCCGTGAACTTGTCGAGCCCGGCCAGCGGAGGGATCGAGGGCTCGCTGAGTCCGCCCATCCCCGAGATCAGCACGCGGGAGGTGATCACACCGGCCGAGGTCTCGATCCGCCACAGCTGCTGCTCCTCGCTCCAGGCCGCCATCGTGACGGTGTGGTCGAAGCGGATGTGCGGCGTGATCGCGAACCGGGTGGCGCAGTCGCGCAGGTAGTCCCAGATCTCCGGCTGGCGCGAGAACGCCCGGGTCCAATTCGGGTTGGGCGCGAATGAGAAGGAGTAGAGGTGGGAGGGGACATCGCACTGGCAGCCGGGGTAGGTGTTGTCCCGCCAGGTGCCGCCCAGGTCAGAGGCGCGCTCGAGGACGACGAAGTCGTGCATCCCCTCCTGCTTGAGCCGGATCGCCATCCCCAGGCCGGCGAACCCGGTGCCGATGATGGCCACGTCGAAATGCCCGACCCCAGGGGCGCTACCGGCGCTTCTATCCAACTGTTCAATCATGGCTGCTGCCTCTCTCAATCCCAATCATCCCGCATGCCGGGCTGCTCCTCTGAACATGACATCAACTGACGGTACATGAATCGGTGGCCCGTGCGCTGAACCTCGAGGGCCCGCGTAACCTCTAGACCCATGGACCTCGGCATCGCTCTCCCGGTCTCCGCGCCGTACGCCTCACCGGAGGCCATCGTCGAGGTCGCCCAGGCCGCGGAGAAGCTTGGCTACACCGCGGTGTGGACCTTCGAGCGACTGCTCTACGCGCTTGGCGACGTGCCCCAGCCCGGGGGCCCGGCGCGCCCGCTGCCCGAGACCTACAAGTCGGTCTACGAGCCCATCGAGACCCTCAGCTTCGTCGCCGCGCGAACCACCACGGTGCGTCTCGGCACCAGCGTGCTCGACGCCCCGCTGCACACCCCGGTGATGCTGGCGCGGCGGCTGGCCACCCTCGACCGCTTCAGCAACGGGCGGGTCATCGCGGGCCTGGGGCTGGGCTGGATGGAGCAGGAATATGCCACCGCCAACGTCCCCATGGCGCGTCGCGGAGCGCGCTTCGAGGAGGGCATCAAGGCGATGCGCGCGGCCTGGGGTCCCGACCCCGTCAGCTTCGAGGGCGAGTTCTACACGATCCCGCCGTCCCTGATCGACCCCAAGCCGGTGCAGCAGGGCATCCCCGTGGTGATCGCCGCCATCGCGCCCAGGGCGATCGAGCGCGCGGGGCGGATCGGGGACGGGTTCAACCCCATCGGCTTCTCCGTGGACCGCCTCCGAGAGCTCGTGGGTGCCTTCCGCCAGGCTGCCGCCGACGCCGGCCGTGACCCCGCCCAGCTGCCCGTCATGGTGCGGGCCAACGTCGGCATAACCGAGCAGGCCGCGGGGGATGGCCGTCAGTTCCTGGGCGGCTCGCCCGGCCAGGTCGCGGCCGACCTCGCCGCGCTGCGGGAACTGGACATCGACCACGTGCTGTTCCGCAACCACGGGGCGCGCAGCCTGGAACACGAGATCGAAATCATGGGCAGCCTCCAGGAGGCATACAGCCGGTCCTGAAGTCGGAGGGCGGACCGCGACGCGCGGACCCCAGCCTGCTGCGGAATTTCCGGCCGCCTGCAGGGTTAGCTCTGCTCTGATGGGAAGTCGCCGGGCCCTGGTCAGTGCTCAGCTGAGGGCGATCCCGGCTTAGTCTGTTCGGAATGGCGCCCCTCACCACCGTGCAGCTCGGCGACCTGACCGTGACCATGGCCCCGGTCGAGGACCTGCGCGCCGAGGCCGCGCGGCGCGCCGAGGCAGCCGCCGACCTGGTCATCTCGGCATCCAAGCTGCGGGCTGACGCGATCTCAATGCTGGTCGAGGCGGGCATGATCCTGGTGGCACGCACCGGGGAGTGGGCGTCGTCGCAGCCCGACGCCGTGATGCCCCTGGAGGATGCCGCCCGGATGATCAGGGTCATCGACGAGAAGGACGGCGGGCTGTCCGGCGTCGCCGCCAGCTCACGATCGGGGCTGGCCGCACTGTTCTCGCGCAAGCAGAAGGCGCCGGAGGAATCCCCCGAGGCTCGGCAGGCCCGCGAGGAACGGGGTGCGCAGCTGCGCGTGGTCCTCTCGGAGCTGGGGCGCTCCTATGGTGCCGTCCTGCCATCGGTGGCGAGCTCGCAGGCCAAGGCCCTGAACCAGGAGCAGCAGGCCGCCAGCGATCGCGAGCGCGCCCGGAACCTCGAGGACGACGCGCGTGAGCTCAGGGTGGAGGCGGCACGGCGCGAGGCGGGTATCGCCGCCCTGGGGTTCGACGCCGTCCACACCGCGGCCCAGATGGAGTTGACGCCGCCCGCGCCGGTCACCTCACCGCTGGTGCTGCGCGGCCAGGAGATGGCCCTGCTCGCCGAGGCCGCCCAACTGGGTCGTCTGAAGGCCCCGGCGGGCGGCGAGCCGCAGGGGCTGAGGTTCCCTGTCGAGCAGACTGGCATCCCTTATGCCGTCGGCAGCTATCGCGGTCAGCCGATCGCCCAGGACGGATGGCAGAAATTCGGCCCCGGCACCTTCGTGGTGACCAACCAGCGACTGGGATTTGTTGGCAAGCTGAAGTCCTTCTCGTTTCCCGTCTCGGACCTGGTCCGTGTGGAGCAGTTCAGCGATGGGCTGACCCTCCTGCGCGAGGGCCGCGACCACGCCGACGTCCTGCTGACGCCGTCGGCGAGCCGCGTCCTCTTCTACATCAACTGGGTACTGCGCCCGCGCGGCTAAGTCGGTGCGGGGGCGGACCGGGGGGCTCTTGACGGCGCCTGGTCCGGGCGGCGCCCACGCGGCGGTCCGAGCGTGCGACCCACGGCGCGGAAGGCGATCGCGGTGGAGGTCACCCAGGTGACGAGGATCAGGGCGAAGAGCCCGGTGATCACGATCGCGGGCCACACCACGGTGCCCTTGAACTCACGCATCAGGTACTGACTCCCCGGCGCGAACGCCATGGTGCGGGACGCCGGCGGGTCGATCTTCTGGAGCCCGTAGGGGGGGTCGGGCGGGAAGGCCACGGGAACGGCGGCAACCACGTTGCCGCGGTTCAGGATCACCAGGCTCTTCCAGTTGCCGCCGGTGGGGACGACGCCCTCGGCTCGGAACTGCCCCGGGCCGGTCTGAATCATCCGGAAGTGCTCAACCGGCGGGCCGCCCTGCCAGCCCATGACCTCGAACCAGTCCGCGTTGTCGGCGCCTGAGGGTGGGTCGAGGGTGACCCTGAGGGTGACGTCACGGTGCACCGTGGCAACCCCGTCACGGTTGACGAGGGGGTAGGGCGTGCCCACGGTGGCGGTCTGCACCGTCACCTTGACGGGGTCGGCATGGCGACTCCCGATATTGAGGGCGAGGAGGCCGAAGACGCCCATCAGGCACGCGGCCACCACCGGCGCGCGCACCGGCGCCGCCCGGCTCGAGAGCACGCTCCCGGCCGCCACCCCGACCACCGCGGCCAGCAGCCCCATGGCGACATACATCCAGGTGAAGGGGAGGATGCTGGCCTGCCACGGGAACTGGAACCAGAGGTGGGTCCAGGGCCACTCGGTGGCCAGGCCAACGGTCGAGATCAGCAGCCCCGACACCAGCGCCCGGACCAGCACCGGGCGCTTCCGCAAGAGGTAGAAGGCGGCCTCGATGCAGAGCGCGCTGCCCAGGTAGAGGGGGAATCGCGGCACCGACCTCCCCAGCACCCCGCCGACGAGGAGCGCCATCAATCCCCGCAGGACCAGGAACGAGATCGTCGCCATCACCGCCCCGCCGCGACCGATCGCTGCCCGTGCCGCGACCAGGGCGATGCCCGCGGCCGCGGCGATCAGCAGGGGATGGTAGAACGCCTGCCACTGCGGGATGCCCATGTCGAACTCCAGCTGGAAGGTCGAAAGGCCGACCAGCACGACGCCCGCCATCGAGGCCCAGAGTAGACGGCCGCGGCCCGTCTTGGGCGCCCGCGCCTCGGTGAGCATCAGCCACATCGGGATCGGGGACAGCGAGGCGCCCCCGATCATCAGCAGGTGGGTGGGGCTCCACATCGTGACGTCGATGCCATAGGCACCGTGCCAGAGGTCGTCGAGGGGGAAGCCGATGAGCGCCCCGAAGCCGATCAGGAAGAGCGGGACCGAGGCGTAGGGGATGTGCCAGCGCCCGCGCCGCCAACCGGTGTCGACCTGGTTGCGCGTGGCCGACCAGACCGAGACCAGGGCCGCCGCGGCGATGCCGCCCAGCCCGAGCAGGATGAGCACGTGGGGAACCGTGAAGAGCTCCCGGTCGCGGCCGGCGTCGGCGTGCCAGCCGACGTCCCACACGAAGCCGATGAACGCCACCAGCAACGCCCAGATGCCGGTGAGCACCGCGGTCGACGCCCAGGCGGCGACCTCGGTGGTGTGCTCCGCCCCCGAGTCGACCTCCTGGGCGATGGCCTCGATGCCACCGGCGGCTGAGCGCTTGCCCTGGGACCGCAGGAACAGGATCCCTGCCCCCAGCAATACAAAGGCGCCCAGCAGGAACAGCCACTCGAGTGGCCGGTCGGTCTGGATCGCGAAGCTCCCCCCCAGGGCCTTCGGGCTCAGGAAACCCATCGCGCTACTCTATTACATCGATCGGTGATACATCAAAAGATGATGCAATGCGTCAGAGCCGTGCTACATCAACCTCTTCGAGATCAGCGAGCTGCGCGTCGGCCGCTGACCGGGGTCCCCAGCAGCCGCGCGATCTCCTCGTAGACCCGCACGTTGACCCCCATGCCGACGTGGCTGCCGCCGACCTCGATGGCGTGAACGTCAGGACGCAGGCAGGCCCGCCAGTGCACGATCCCGTCGGTCCTGGAGTACATCGAGGTGACCGGCACCGAGGCGGCCTCGCCCAGCTCGCGGTCGAAGCGCGCGTCCATGTTCCGCGGCCCCCGGCGCAGGCTGTGCATGAAACGCGTCAAGTGCACCGCGGCCATCGTTGAGGGATGAACGTCGAGGGGATCGCCAATCGGACTGCCCAGGCTGACGACCCGCTCCACCAGTTGCGGGAACCGGTGCGCCACGCCCATCGCCAGCACCCCGCCGCGGCTCTGGCCCACCAGGGTGATCCTGCGCCCATGGCGCCGGTACTCCGTGTCCACCCGCGCCGCTATGCGCTGCACCAGGACCTCCGAGGACGTTGCGTTGACGTTGATCCCCGACCGCAGCGCCCGGTAGTCGTTGCGTCGCAACCAGGCACGCATGGTGTCGAGGGAAGCGTCACTGGCCATGAACCCCGGGATCAGCAGCACCGGCCGGCCCTTGCCGGGCGGTACCCCGATGCCGGCGAAGATCGGCGACCGCAGCAGGCGGGCGTACTCCAGCCCGGCGCGACCCTCCAGCCAGATGGGCGGAAGCGGGTACCAGCGGCCGATCAGCTGACTGCGCGCCTGCATGTCCGCTGTGATTCTGCGCCGGCGGTCAACCCCCTTTGGCGGAGGGGCGACATGCGTAGAATCCGAAGTTCGCTGAGCTTTGGGGGTGGTGAGATGGACCGGATGAACCCGTTGGATGCGTCGTTCCTGGCGATCGAGGACGACAACAACCCGATGCACATCGGCAACGTGTCGATTTTCGAGGGCCCGGCGCCGACCTACGGTGACGTCGTGCGCATGGTCGCCAGCAAGCTCTCGCTGGTGCCCCGCTACCGCCAGAAGGTGCGGATGGTGCCGTTTCAGCTGGGCCGCCCCGTCTGGGTCGACGACCCCAATTTCCAGATCCTGTATCACATCCGCCACACCGCGGTTCCCGGCCCCGGTACCGACGACCAGCTGCGCAACCTCGCCGGGCGCGTCTTTGCCCAGAACCTCGATCGCAGCAAGCCGCTGTGGGAGATGTGGATCGTGGAGGGCCTCAAGGACAACCGCTGGGCCCTGATCTCCAAGGTCCACCACTCCATGGTCGACGGCGTCAGTGGCGCCGACCTCCTCCAGGTCCTGCTGGACCACAGCCGCGCCATCGAGCAGCCGGTGATCGAGGACTGGAACCCGCCCAAGGAGCCCTCGATGCTGGAGGTCCTGGCCGACGCCACCGTCGACCGCCTCATCGAACCCGTCGCAGCGCTCCGGGGCCTCCCCGCGCTGGCGCGCTCGCCCCTGCCCGGCGGCATGAGCGTCGGGGACGTGGGTCGCAGCCTGCGCGCGTACTCGTCGATGGTCTTCGGCAAGACCGTCGACCTCAACGGTCCCATCGGCCCCCATCGTCGTTGGAGCTGGGCGAAGTCCTCGCTGGCCGATATCAAGATCATCCGGCAGGCGCTGGGGGGCACCGTCAATGACGTCGTCCTGGCGGTGATCACCCGCGGGTTCCGCGACCTCCTGCTGGCCCGCGGTGCTGACCTCGAGGGGCGGGTGGTGCGGACGCTGGTGCCGGTCTCGGTGCGCAGCGAGTCCGAGCGCAATGGCAGCGGCAACCGGGTCTCGGGGATGTTCCCCGGATTGCCGGTCGGTATCCAGGACCCGGTGGAGCGCCTCGCCGCCATCCATCGCCAGATGGACGGCCTCAAGGAGTCCAAGATGGCGGTCGCCGGCGACTCGCTGGTCCAGATGGGCGGGTACGCGCCGCCGATGCTCCTGGCCCTGGGCACCCGCCTCGCCAGCCGCATGCCCCAGCGCACCCTGAACACCATCACCACCAACGTGCCCGGCCCCCAGATCCCGCTTTACATCCAGGGCCGTCAGATGCTCGAGGCCTACCCCTACGTGCCCATCCAGGGCAACGTGCGGCTGGCCATCGCGATCTTCTCCTACCTCGGGGGGATGAACTTCGGCGTCACCGGTGATTACGAAACCACCAGTGACATCGACGTCCTCACCCGCGGGATCGACGAGGGGATGAAGGAATACCTGCGGATCGCGGGCCGCAAGGGCGCCAGCGCGGGCCGCAATGCCGCCGCCCGGGCCGGCGTCGCCGCCCACAGAGCCAGCGCCTCGAACCGCCGGGCCACAGCGCCCAACGTCAGGCGCGCCGCCCCGGGCAACGCCGGCGGGACCGCGGCTCGCAACGCGGCCGCCAGGCCGGTGGCGCCCGACGGGAAGCGCGCCAGGTCGGCCACGCCGGGCAGCGGCAGCCTGCTGGAGATCGTCACCACGATTGGCCCGCCCGCGAACGGCGCGGCGACCGGCGCCTCCAACGGCGCTGCCGCCTCCAACGGCGCCGCGGCAACGACCGCGAAGGGCGCGGCACCG
Source organism: Candidatus Dormiibacterota bacterium (assembly GCA_036741395.1). Classification (GTDB taxonomy): domain Bacteria; phylum Chloroflexota; class Dormibacteria; order DASZGP01; family DASZGP01; genus JAXDLW01. The sequence continues at coordinate 2,785 of DAINSI010000034.1, read as the reverse complement.
AAGAAGGCGTCGCGGCCGAAGGGAGCGGGCCGGAAGGCTGCCCGCAAGGCGGGTACCCGGAAGCGGTCAACCGCCAAGCGCTGAGGCGCAACTGGGCCTGCGGTAGGATCGCGGGAGCGCCCCGGCTGTGAGGATGGCCGATCCCGGGGGACTGGGCGCGACACCACTTCAACGAGGGACTCAACCCTGCGAATCAAAGCCGCAGTCATGACCACGATGCTCGCCGTGGGCGTGGCCGCCTACGCGCCTACCGCTGCGGCTGATGGCAACCTCGCCGCCCTGACCTCCCAGCGGACGGCGCTGCAGGCCCACGTTGGCCAGCTCAGCGCCGACCAGGCTGCTGGGGTGCAGGGGCTGCTGCAGGTGCAGGATCGCCTGGCCAACCTGCGCCGGCAGGTGGCGCAGAACCAGGCCCAGCTGGCCGGGCTGGAGCAGCGGCGGGCCGACCTCGAAGCCAAGATCGCCGCCGCCCGGTCGGGCATAGTCAGCCAGCGGGCGGCGCTCGGCCAGTTGGCGCGGCAGCAGTACAAGTCGCGCGACCAGAACACCCCCGAGCAGGTGTTCTTCGGGTCCGCCAACCTCAACCAGGTGGTCAACCGGGTCGTGGCCAACCGGGCCGTCAGCGACCGCGAGCACACCATGCTCAGCGAGCTGCGCAGCGTGGCCGGCGAGCTGACCAGCCAGACCGCCGACCTGGCTCGGCGCGAGGCCGAGGTCAACCGCCTCCAGGCCGAGCTGTCGGCGCGGCGGGCGTCGTTGCAGTCGGCGGCCGCCGACTACCACCAGCGAATCAGCAGCCTGGACGCCTCGTCATCCGACCTATTGGGGCAGATTAACAGCCTGAACAGCCAGATCGCCGCGGCGACCCACCCGCCGCCGGGAGTGTACGGCCAGAGCCAGCAGCAGGTGATCGCCGTCATCAGGGCGGCGGCCGACCGGTACGGGCAGGACGGCAACCGCCTGGTGCGCGTCGCCAACTGCGAGTCCTCGCTGAACCCCCGCGCCTACGACGCCGGCTCGGGGGCCTCCGGGCTGTTCCAGTTCATGCCGGGGACCTTCTACGGCAATGGAGGACACGACATCTGGGACGCGGCCGACCAGTCCAACATCGCCGCCAGGATGTTCAGCCAGGGCCACGCCGGGGACTGGAGCTGCAGCTGACCCCGCGGGCTTAGGGCCCGGCGGTGAACCTGCCGATGACCTCGCCGTCGTGCCACTCCGGAGCGTCCTCGAGGAAAGATCGCATCACCTGGTAGCGGGCGTCCTGCTCCGGGCTCTCGGCGTTGGCGCGATAGGACGCCTGGTCCTCGAAGATCACCGCCAGCCAGTACTCCTGGCCGCCCGCGTCGGCCCGGTACAGCGCGGAGGCGACGAACCCCCGCGTGTTGGTGGAGCCAAACTCGTTGATGTGCTCCCGCAGCTCCGCCTCCTTGTCCGCTTTGACCTTGAACTTCGCGATCGTTCCATACATGTCGGATCCTCCTGTTGAGCCGACCATCATGCGCCGTTCACGCGCTCCCTGTTGATCCGGGCGCCGAAGCGATCTCCGCGACCACCGCGGGGTCCTCCATGGCGTCCCCGAGGTAGGCGCTGGCCTGCATCCGGAAGAGCGCCGCGTAGCGGCCATCGAGCGCGATCAGCTCGTGGTGGGTGCCCTCCTCGACCAGCGCGCCATGCTCCAGGAAGAGGATCCGGTCGGCCCGGCGCACGGTCGAGAAGCGGTGCGAGATGTAGACCGCGGTGCGCCCGCGCGTCAGCCGTTGCAGGCGCTCGAAGAGCTCGTACTCGGCCTGGGCATCGAGCGCCGAGGTGGGCTCGTCGAGGACCAGGATGGGTACGTCGCGCATGAACGCGCGCGAGAGGGCCACCTTCTGCCACTCGCCGCCGGAGAGGTTGACCCCCTCGTCGAACCACTTGCCCAGCATCGTGCCCCACTCCGCAGGGAGCCTCTTGACCAGGTCGTCGGCACCGCCACGCTGCGCCGCGACCGCCACCGCCTGGTCGTCCTCGAGGTCCTCCAGCGAGCCCAACCCAATGTTCTCCTTGGCGGTCGCCTGGTAGGTCACGTAGTCCTGGAACATCGCGCCCACCTGGGCCCGCAGCTCGTCGGGGTCGAACTCCCGGATGTCGATGCCGTCGAGCAGGACGCGCCCCTCGGTGGGGTCGTAAAGACGGCAGAGGAGCTTGATCAGGGTCGTCTTGCCGGCGCCGTTACGTCCCACGATCGCCACCGTCTCGCCGGCGGCGATGCGGAAACTCAGCCGGTTGATGGCGTGGCCCGCCTGCCCCGGGTAGCCAAAGGAAACGCCCTGGAACTCGACCTCGCCGCGCAGCGGCGACGGCATCGGGCGCGGGTGCTCGGCGCGGGTGACCGCGGTCGGGGTCTCGATGAGGGTGAAGAGGTTGCCCAGGTAGAGGTTGTGCTCGTACATTGAGTTGAATCCGCTGAGCAGGTTGGAGATCGAGTTCTGGACGCCGGTGGCGGCGCTGGTGTAGAGACTCAGGTCACCCAGCGTGAGCCGCCCGGCGACCGCCAGCAGGGCCACGTAGAGATAGGTGATGGCGCCCGCGATGGTGGTCAGGATGCCCCAGAGGTAACCCGCGATGTAGCGCCGCATGATCTGCCCGCGCTGGCGTTCGTAGTAGGTGTCTGAGAGCAGCCGGTAGCGCTGGATGAAGTAGGTGCCAAGCCCGAACAGCTTCACCTCCTTGGCGAAGGTGTCGGTGGTGACCAGCTGCACCAGGTAGTTCATCCGCCGCAGCAGCCGCGAGTTCCAGCGCGCGA
>DAINSI010000033.1:18962-26039 GCA_036741395.1 Candidatus Dormiibacterota bacterium | reverse complement strand
CGGGGCCGCTCGCACCCGAGGCTCCGCTTAGACCGCTGGCACCACTGGCACCGGTGGGACCGGTGGCGCCCGTGAGCCCGATCGGGCCCTGGGCCCCGGTGTTTCCGGTCAGGCCGGTCAGGCCGGCGGGGCCGCTCGCACCCGAGGCTCCGCTTAGACCGCTGGCACCACTGGCACCGGTCGCCCCGCTCGCTCCGTTTGGCCCGGCGGGGCCTGTCGGTCCGGTTGGCCCGGTGGCACCTGCGGCGCCGATCGCTCCGCTCGCTCCAGATGCTCCGCTTGCGCCAGACGCTCCGCTCGCTCCTGAGGTTCCGCTCGCTCCTGAGGTTCCGCTGGCCCCGGATGCGCCGTTAGCTCCCGACGATCCACTTGGCCCCGTCGGCCCAGTTGGACCGGTCGGGTTCCGCAGTCCAGGGGGGCCGTTTAGGCCGTTGGTCCCGTTTGCGCCTGGCGGGCCGGCGGGTCCAGGCACCGGGGACGCCCCGGTGAACGGGAATGCGCCTGAGGAGACAGCTGGCGAACGACTCGATGTCTTCGGCGCGCCATTCGAGGCGCCGAATGGGTGCCCGGGCTCAAAGAGGAGATCGACCAGGATCAGGACGAGCGCAAGGACCCCGATCACGATCGAGAGGCGCACCCATCTCATCCAGGGTGCTGATTCGTTCATTCCTCCTCCACTTGGTCGCGGAGGATTAGGCCCTTGGCTGATGCTGATCTCGCTCTCCGATAACCGGCCACTGAATATCGAGCCGAGTTATCTCAGCATATTCGATACGAACCCGACAGGGTTCTAACGGCGCTTGGCCCCTCGGGCACTCATCAACGATGATAGTCATGCTGCCAAGTCCGGCGGGAGCATGGCGCGCACCTGACGGGGGGTGCGATGGGCGTGGCGCTTCACCAGCCGCTTACCCGTAGGTGCGCTTAGATAGCACAGAGTTCTGGTGACCATCAGAAGGTACAACGCCGACTTGAGGGGATTCCCTGCGCTTTACACCAAGCTGAGGGCGGTCAGTGTGACCTGGACGGTGCAGTCAGAGCAGGTCCAGGGGCTCCCCGGGAGGACCGTTCTCCAGCGTGTCGCGGATGAGCTGCCCCAGGCCACGGGGAAGCATCGTGTCCAAGGAGCACCCGCTCCGCAGAATCGACCAGCACCAGCCGCGACGCCCGCCGCGCGATTGCCGTCATGTCAACCCTTGATCGCGATGGCCTTGTCGGGCACCCCGTCGCGAAGGACATCGCGGACCAGGCCGCCGAGGCCGCGCGGGAAGACGCTCTCGGGGGTGGACTCGAGCTCTCCCAGTGGCCACCAGCGGTGGCCCAGGGTGATGTCGGCCTCGAAGGCGTCGAAGCCCTCGGTGCTGACGGCGTCGGAGCCGACGCGGGCGAGGAAGAAGGTCTCGAACTGGTGGACCAGGTCGCTCTCCGACCGAAAGAAGTGATCCGCGCGCCACAGCGGGCCCTCCACGTCGTCCACGGTGATCCCCGCCTCCTCGACCAGCTCGCGGCGGGCGGCGTCCTTGGACCGCTCACCCTCGTCCAGCCCGCCACCCGGCGTGGCCCACCAGCTGGTGCCCTTTTTGCGGTTGGCCCAGTGGAAGAGCAGCACGCGGTTGTCGGGGTCCAGGACCACGACGCGGGCCGCGAACCTCCTTATCGCCATTCGGCCGTTCAGGCGCCGTCCTAGGTGTCGCGGGCCACGGTATGGACGTCCTTGACCTGTTCGATCTTCTCCAGCAGGCGCGAGAGGTCGGTCAGCGAAGCAACCTCGACGCCGGCAGAGATGACCGCCGTCTTGTCGTCGTAGACCTGCACCTCGACGCCGGTGAGGTTGGTGTTCTGGGCCGCGATCACGGTGGCGATATCGCGCAGCAGGCCGGTGCGGTCCCAGGCCTCGATCTTCAGGGACACGGGGAACATCTCGCGCTCCGAGCGATCCCACTCGACATCCACGATCCGCTCCGGGTGCTGGGCATTGCGGATATTGGCGCAATCGACGCGGTGCACGCTGACCCCCTTGCCGCGGGTGATGTACCCCGCGATCTTGTCGCCGGGGACGGGCTTGCAGCACTGCGCCAGCGACGTCAGCAGGTTCCGTGTGCCGTGCACCCGGACATTGCCGCTGAGGGACTCCTTGGGGGTCGGTGGCAGTGGCGTCAGGGGCGTCTCGACCGCCGGCTGGCGAGCGACCAGCTTGAGCAGGACCGACTGCGGGCTGAGGTCCCCGTAGCCGATGGCGGCGTAGAAGTCGTTGAGGTCGTGGTACTGGACCTCGCGCGCGACCGCCTTCAGGGTCACCTCGTCCACCGCCCCCAGGGAACGCTGCTGGAGGCGCCGCAGCTCCTTGTCCAGGAGCTCCTTGCCGCGGATGATGTTCTCCTCTCGCCGCTCGCGCTTGAACCATTGGCGGATCTTTTCGCGCGCCGACGAGCTCCTGGCGAAGTTGAGCCAGTCGCGGCTGGGTCCGTGGGCGCCCTTGGTGGTCAGGACCTCGACGATGTCGCCGTTCTGCAGCGGGGTCTCCAGGCTGACCATGCGCCCGTTGACCTTGGCGCCGATGCAGTGGTGGCCGACCTCGGTGTGGACGCGGTAGGCGAAGTCGATCGGCGTCGAGCCCGCGGGGAGACTGCGCACGTCGCCCTTGGGGGTGAAGACGAAGACCTCCTCCTGGAAGATGTCGACCTTGATCTGGTCGACGAACTGCTCGGCGTCGAGCATCTCCTTCTGCCACTCCATCAGCAGCCGCAGCCAGCCGAACTTCTCGTCCATGCGGGCGTCGCGCTTGCCGCCCTCCTTGTACTGCCAGTGGGCGGCGACGCCAACCTCGGCCGTCTCGTGCATCTCATGGGTGCGGATCTGGATCTCCATGGGCTCGCCGGAGTGCGAGACCACGGTGGTGTGCAGCGACTGGTAGCCGTTGGACTTGGGCATCGCGATGTAGTCCTTGAAGCGGCCCGGCATGGGCTTCCAAAGCGAGTGGATCACGCCCAGCACGCCGTAGCAGTCCTTGATGCTGTCGACCGCGACGCGGATGGCGATAAGGTCGTAGATGTCGTCGAAGGACTTGCCCGTGGCCTCGAGCTTCTTGTGAATCGAGTAAACGTGCTTGGGACGCCCGGTGATGTCCGACCTGATGCCGACCCGGTCGAGCTCGCGGCCGAGGATCTCCTTGACGTCGGCGACAAACGCCTCTCGCTCCTTGCGCTTGACCTTGATCTGGCCGACCACGGCATCGAACTGCGCCGGCTCCATTTCCTGGAACGCGAGGTCCTCGAGCTCCCATTTGATCTGCCACATGCCCAGGCGGTGCGCCAGCGGCGCGAAGATGTCCATCGTCTCGCGGGCCATGCGCTGGCGCCGGGCCGGGGGCAGCGCCGCCACCGTGCGCATGTTGTGGAGGCGATCCGCGAGTTTGATCAGGACCACGCGGATGTCCTCGGCCATGGCCACCAGCATCTTGCGGATGTTCTCGGCCTCGGCCTTCTCCGCCGAGGCCATCGAGATCCGGTCCAGCTTGGTGACCCCCGCGACCAGCCGGGCGATGTCCGGGCCGAAGTCGCGCTGGAGGTCCGCCGGCGTCACGTACGTGTCCTCGACGACGTCGTGGAGGATCGCGGTGGCGAGTGTCTCGCCGTCGAGCCCGAGGCTGGCGAGGATGTCGGCCACCGCCAGCGGATGCTGGATGTACTTCTCGCCCGACAGCCGGTTCTGGTCGAAATGCGCCTTCGACGCGATGTCGTACGCCTTGGTGAGCAGGGCGACGTCGCCCTCGTTCAGGTAATCGGCTCGCCGCAGGAGATCGTCGAAGGTCACCCGTCGATTATCAGCGGGCTGGGGATCTCACCAGCCCCGCAGTCGGTCAGTAGGCGCGGGCCCAGTAGGCGACCGCCCTCGCGGTCTGGCCGCAGGCCGCGCAATCCCCCTGGGGCGCCGCGGCGCTGAGGACCCTGATCGTGACGCCACGGGTGGCTTCCTTGACCTCGAGCTCGCAGGCGGAATCGCCGCACCATGGCCCGTGGGCCAGCGAGTTACGGCCGTCCGCAAACGCCTCAAGCAGCTCGTCGCGCGTCGCGACCTCGACCAGGAAGGACTCACGCAGGCGCAGCGCCCGGTCGAAGAGGCGCGCCTGGAACTCGGTGAGCATGGTCTCAACGCGATCCGCCAGGCGGTCAAGGGGGACCTGGTGCTTCTCGCGGTCAAGCCGGTCGACGACCACGACGTGGCCGGCCTCGATGTCCCGCGGGCCGAGCTCGATCCGCAGCGGCACGCCCCGCAGCTCCCAGTCGTTGTACTTGTAGCCGGGCTTCTCGTCGCGCTCGTCGACGTGTACCCGGGCCACGCTCGTGAGCGCGTCGCGCACCTCGTACACGGCGCGCATCACGGTCACCTTCTGCTCGTCTCCGCGGAAGATGGGAATGATCACCACCTGGATGGGGGCCACCCTGGGCGGCATGATCAACCCGGCGTCGTCACCGTGGCACATGATCAGCGCGCCGATGATCCGGGTGGACAGGCCCCAGCTGGTGCCGTACGGGAACTGCCGCGTGTTCTCGCGGTCGGTGAAGGTGATGTCGTAAGCGCGGGTGAAGTTCTGGCCCAGGTGGTGACTGGTGCCCGACTGCAACGCCTTGCCGTCGGACATCAGGGCCTCGATTGACATCGTGTAATCGGCGCCGGGGAATTTCTCCTCCTCGGTCTTGCGGCCCTTGAGCACCGGCATCGCCAGCCACTCCTCGGCCAGGATTCGGTAGACCTCGAGCATCTTGTCCGCCTCCTCCGTCGCCTCCTCGTCGGTGGCGTGGAAGGTGTGGCCCTCCTGCCAGAGGAACTCGGCGGTGCGCAAAAAGAGGCGGGTGCGCATCTCCCACCGCATCACGTTGGCCCACTGGTTGATCAGCACCGGGAGGTCGCGGTGACTGCGGATCCATTTCCTGTAGAGGGTGCCGATGATCGTCTCGGAGGTCGGCCGGATCGCCAGCCGCTCCTCCAGCTTGGAGCTGCCGCCGTGGGTCACCCAGGCGACCTCGGGGGCGAACCCCTCGACGTGCTCCGCCTCTTTGAGCAGCAGGGACTCCGGGATCAGCAGGGGGAAGTACATGTTGGAGTGCCCGGTGTCCTTGATCATGCGGTCGAGGGCGTCGCGGATGTTCTCCCACAGCGCCCAGCCGTAGGGCCTGATGACCATGCAGCCGCGAACGGGCGTGTAATCCGCCAGCTCGGCCTTGCGGACCACGTCGTTGTACCAGCCCGCGAAGTCATCGGACTTCCTGCGAATGAACTCGACGTACTCCGGCTCGCGCTCGGGGACGTCGGCTTCGGTGGCCCCCGCCCCCTTTCCCTCACTCATGGCGGACTAGCTTAGCGGGGACCCACGCTAGGCCCTGGCGGCGGCGGCGTCCTCGGCGGCAATCTTCTCCAACTCCTCGATGATCGCGGGCAGCAGCTCGGCCTCGTCCATGCTGCGAACCACCTGGCCGTGCTTGTAGAGGATGCCGCGGCCCTTGCCCCCGGCGATGCCAATGTCCGCGTGGGCCCCCTCCCCCGGGCCGTTGACCACGCAGCCCATCACCGACACGGTGATCGATCGCTTGATCCTGGCCATGTAGGGCTCGATCTCCTTGGTCAGGTGGAAGAGGTCGATCTCCAGCCGGCCGCAGGTGGGGCAGGCGACGAGGTTGGGGCCGATGGGATGCGCCGAGAGCGACTTGATGATCTCCTTGCCGGTGAGGATCTCGTCGACGGGGTCGGCGGTCAGGCTGACCCGGATGGTGTCGCCGATCCCCTCACCAAGCAGCGTCCCCAGCGCCACCGAGCTCTTGACCGTGCCGGCGGGTGGCGGTCCCGCCTCGGTCAGCCCCAGGTGCAGCGGGTAGGGGTTGCCCAGCGCTGCGAACTTGCGGTACGCCAGCAGCGTGGTGGGCACGTCCGACGCCTTCAGGCTGACCTTGATCATGCCCATGCCGAAGTCGTTGTCCTCGAGGATCCTGATATGGCCCATGGCCGCGCGGACCATGCGATCCGAGGTCTCCTCAGGCGGCCGGGGGGGCGCCGTCTCGATCGCCGCCTCCAGTTCCTCCAGGCCGTCCTCGTCGCCCTGCCCGATCTGTTCCTGCGCGCGCGCATTTGATGCGGTGCGGTTGTCCACCGCCTCGCGGCCGCCGTAGCCGGCACCGGTCAGCTCGTCCGGCGGTAGCGAGCCCGAGTTGACCCCGATGCGGATGCTGATCCCGCGCTCCCTGGCGGCCCGAACCACCTCAACAACCTTGTCACGGTCGCGGATGTTGCCCGGGTTGAGACGCAGGCCATGGACCCCGGCGTCCAGCGCCATCAGCGCCAGACGATGGTCGAAATGGATGTCGGCGATGATCGGCAGACGGGTGCGCTTGACGATCGCGGCCATGGCCTCGCCGGCCTCGCGGTTGTTACAGGTGACGCGCACAACGTCGCCGCCGGCATCGGCCATGCGCGCGATCTGCGCCACGGTGCCCTCCACGTCGCGGGTGTCGGTCTTGGTCATCGACTGCACCGAGATGGGCGCGGCGCCGCCGATGATGACGTCGCCCACGCGCACCGGCGCGGTCTTGCGGCGCGGGACCAGGCCGGTGATGGCCATGACCTCGCCGGCGACGTGATCGCCCTGGACGACGGGTAGTGGCTCAGTCACAGCTGTGGATACGCCTCAGCCGGCGCACTGGTTCAGCAGCTGGGAGAAGGGGATGCCCAGCCGGATCACGTCGTTGTAGCTGATGAAGACCACGAATGCCAGCAGCACCAGCAGCCCGGCGTAGTGAACACGCTGCTCCTTGCTCGGGTCGACGGGCTTCCGGCGGACCCCTTCGACCACCAGGAAGGCCAGCCGGCCACCGTCCAGCGCGGGCAGTGGCAAGAGGTTGAGGATACCGAGGTTGATCGAGAGGAAGGCCATGAACTGCAGCAGTGAGACCAGCCCCGCCGACGCCGCCGCCGCCGTCGCACGGACGATGCCCACCGGGCCGGACGGGCCGCAGTTGCCACCGAGGCCGCCCGGGATGTGGCCCGTGAGGATTGATCCGAAGCCCGCCAGCGTCGCCAGGATGG
>DAINSI010000033.1:13281-18952 GCA_036741395.1 Candidatus Dormiibacterota bacterium | reverse complement strand
CCGCGTCTCGGTGAGGGTATCGCCCAGGGTGCCCAGCACGTCATAGCCGCCGCCGGACGTGCCGACACCGATCCGGTAGTGGCCCTGGACCTGCTCCGGCCGCACCTGTTTCTCGACGTCGCCGCCGTTGCGCGGGTCGCGGTAGCGCACCGTGACCGGGTTGCCGCCACTGCCCCGGATGACCCTCCGAAGCTCGTTGGCGCTGCCCACCGACCGGCCGTCGAGGGCGGTGACCTGGGCGTTGAGGGGGATCCCCGCGATGGCCGCCGGGCTCTTGTCGACCAGCGATACCACCGTGAGGGGTCCACCCTGGAGGGCCAGGTTGGCGACCAGGAAGATCGGGATGGGAAGCAGCAGGTTGGTGATCGACCCCGCGGCGATGATCGTCAGCCGTCGCCAGATCGGTTTGCGGTTGAAGCTGCGGGAGCTATCGTCGCCATCGTCCATCCCCGCCAGTCGCACGTACCCGCCCAGCGGGATGCTGCGCAGCGCGTACTTCGTCTCGCCGCGCGTGAAGCGCAGGATCGGCGCCCCGAAACCGACGTTGAACTCCAGCACCCGGACGCCGTTCAGCTTGGCGACGATGAAGTGCCCGAACTCGTGCATCGTCACGAGCACGCCGAAGACCACGACGACGGCGAGGAATATCAGGACGGGGTTCACGGTGTCGCGCTTGACCTCTGGGGTCTAAACGGCGAGTGCTCCCACCTTCTTCCGGGCCCAGGCGTCGGCCTCGTGCAGAGCCTCCAGGTTGTCGGCCGGGCTTGGGTTGTGGGCATCGAGGGCGTCCGCCACCAGGGGCACGATCTCGTCGAAGGCGATGTGCTTGTCAAGGAACATCTGCACCGCCATCTCGTTGGCAGCGTTGAGCACGGCCGGGTAGGTCTGGCCCTTGCGGCCGGCCTCGAGCCCCAGTGGGATCGCGGGGTAGCGCTTGGGATCGGGTTCTTCGAAGTCGAGGCGGCCGATCTTCTCCAGGCGCATCGGCTCGGGGGAACGGTTGAGCCGTTCCGGGTAGCCCAGCACGATGGAGATGGGAATTCGCATGTCGGGCAGTCCCAACACCGCCTTGGTGGACCCGTCGTAGAACTCGACCAGGCTGTGGATGATCGACTGTGGGTGGATCAGGACACGCATCTTGTCGTACGGGACATCAAAGAGGTGGTGCAACTCGATCAGCTCCAGGGCTTTGTTCATCATCGTGGCGGAGTCGATGCTGATCTTGGGGCCCATCTGCCACGTGGGGTGCTTGAGCGCCTGCTCGATCGTGACCTCGTGAAGCTTGTCAAGAGGCAGCTTGCGGAACGGTCCGCCGCTGCCGGTGAGGGTGATGCCCGAGATGGTCGTGAGGTCCTCGCCCCAGCGGCACTGCCAGACCGCGGAATGCTCGCTGTCGATTGGCAGGACCCAGCGGCCGCGCTTCCGTGACTCGGCCATCACCAGTTCCCCGGCGACGACCAGCGCTTCCTTGCTGGCCAGGGCGACGTCCTTGTCGGCCTGCAGGGCGGCGAGGGTGGGTTTGAGCGCCGCGGCGCCGCTGATGGCGACGATGACCATGTCGGCGCGCGGGTCGGTTGCCGCGCGCAGCACCGCCTCCTCGCCGACCTCGATGCCCTTGGGAGGCGAGCTGCGGCCCAGTGGCAGCTCGGCGACGGCGGCGTAGGCGTCGTGGTGGAGCATGTGGTAATGGGTCAGCTTGGCGACGTCGCTGCCGGCGGTCATGGAGACCAGCTCGTAGCGGTCCTTGAACTCGTCGATGATCTCGATCACCTGCCGGCCGATGGAGCCCGTCGCGCCCAGCAGCGCGATCCTGTGGCGGTTCATCGGGGCAGTGGCGTGTGCAGGACCAAGGCGATGTAATAGTAGGCAACCGCCGGGATCAGGACCAGACTGTCGATCCGATCGAGCATCCCGCCGTGCCCCGGGATGAAGTTGCTGGCGTCCTTGAGGCCGGCCGCCCGCTTGAACTGCGATTCGATGAGGTCGCCTACCTGGGCCGCCACCGAGACCAGCGCGCCGAGCACCAGGCCGTGGACCAGGGGCACGTCCGCGAGCTGGATCATCAGGGCGAAGAAGATGGTCTGCGCCACGAACCCGCCGATCGCGCCCTCCAGCGTCTTCTTGGGGCTGATGTGCGGGAAGAAGGAGTGCCGTCCGAGACCGCCACCGACCAGCAGGGCAGCGGTGTCGCCGATGGTCGTGGAGCCGGCCAGCGCGACCAGCCACGCGGTGCCGATCCGCGCCGGGTCGGGGTCCCGAATGGAGAAGAGCGCGAAGTAATAACCCAGGCTCCAACCGAGGTAGAGGGAGCCGGCGACGGCAAAAGCCCAGCGCGTCATACCGTCGATGGGGCGCCGCGCAGCCAGGAAGCTGCCCAAACCAAGGATCACCGCGGCACTGATCGCGGCGGGCAACAGCAGGCTGGAGTAGCGGTCCAGCTGGAAGCGCAGCAGGAAGACCGCGGTCAGGGGGAACAGCACCCACGGCGCCGCGGGCGAGCCCATCCGCCGGGTGATCAGGTAGAACTCGACGACTCCGACCATGATCATCCCGCCCAACACGATGTATGTGGCCGCCTGCCCCAGGGCGAGCGCCCCCACGATCAGGGCCAGCATTACCGCCGCGCTGCCGATCCGCAGCACCATCGAGGCGCGCCTGGGAGGCTCCCCAGGGGTCGCCGCCTCGGGGGCGCGGGCACCCCGGCGGGCGTTGCCCTGCACGGCCCCCGCCTCAGGCACTGCCATCCGCCAGGCCCCCGAACTTGCGCTCGCGATTCGAGTACGCGTCCAGCGCCTCGCGGATGTCGCCCTGGTCGAAGTCGGGCCACAGCCGGTCGGTGACGTGGAACTCGGAGTAGGCGGTCTCCCAGATCAGGAAGTTGGAGATGCGCTGTTCCCCGGCGGTGCGGATGACCAACTCGGGGTCGGGAAGGTCGGGATTGTAGAGGGCCGAGGCAACATCGGTTTCACTCAGCCTGTCGGGATCCGTGCCGCTGCGCAGGAGCCGGCGGGTGGCGTCAACGATCTCCGCTCGACCGCCGTAGTTGATCAGCAGGTTGAGCACCCGGCGATGGTTGTCCCGGGTGAGGGCTTCAGCCTTCTCGATCTTGCGAACCAGTGCCGGGGAGAGCTGTTCCCGGCGCCCGGTGATCCGAACCTGGACCCCCTGCTCGTGCAGCTCCGCGATCTCGCGATCGAGGGTCTGGGAGAAGAGGCGCATCAGCCCGCTCACCTCGGCCCGCGGCCGCGCCCAGTTCTCGGTGGAGAACGCATAGAGGCTGAGCACGCCGATACCGAGATCGTCGCAGGCCGTCATCACCCGCCTGATCGCGTTCAGCCCGGCCCGGTGACCCTCCAGGCGGGGCCGGTGCCGGTTCCGGGCCCAGCGCCCGTTGCCGTCCATGATGATCGCGATGTGGGCGGGAACCTGCACGGTGCTGAATTATGGTCTTAGGCGGGCTTGGGTCAGACGGCGAGGAGGTCGGTCTCCTTGCTGGCGCCCGCCTCGTCGGCGCTGCGGATGAAGCGGTCGGTGACCTTCTGTAGCTGCTCGAGCCCGCGCTTGGCATCGTCCTGCGAGACCATGCCCTCCTTCTCGAACTCATTGATCCCGTGCTGCTCGTCGCGGCGGATGTTGCGAATCGAGACCCGGGCCTCCTCGACCTTGTGCTTGACCACCTTGACCATCTCCTTGCGTCGCTCCTCGGTCAGGGGCGGAAAGGGGATGCGGATGACCTGGCCGTCGTTGGACGGGTTCAGCCCCAGCTCCGACTTCTGCAGCGCCTTCTCGATGGGGCCGATGGCACCGCGATCGTAGGGCTGGATCACCAGCATCCGAGGCTCCGGCGCGTGGATCTGGGCCAGCTGCTGCAGCGGGGTGGGGCTGCCGTAGTAGTCGATGGTGACGCGGTCCACCAGGCCGGGGACCGCACGCCCGGTGCGGACGGTGCTGAGGTCCTTGTGCAGCGCGTCCAGCGACTTCTGCATCTTCAGCTCGGCTTCTTTGAGGAGGTCATCGATCATGTCGCTCTATCTCCCGTAGACCAGGGTGCCGATCTCCTCGCCGAGCACCACCTTCTCGACGTTTCCCTCCTGGAAGAGGTCGAACACGATGATGGGCAGGTTGTTGTCCATGCACATGGTGATCGCGGTGGAGTCCATGGCCTGCAAACCCTGGTTGATCACCTCGAGGTAGCTGAGGCTGCGGTAACGCTCGGCTGACGGGTCGACCATGGGGTCGGCGCTGTAGATACCGTCGACCTTGGTGGCCTTGAGGATCACCTCGACATTGAGCTCCACTCCTCGCAGGGCAGCCGTGGTGTCGGTGGTGAAGTACGGGTTGCCGGTGCCCGCCGCCAGGATGATCACCCTCCCCTTCTCGAGGTGGCGCATCGCCCGCCGGCGGATGTAGGGCTCGGCGACCTGGGCCATGCTGATCGCCGACTGCACCCGGGTGGGAACGCCGATCTTCTCCAGGGAATCCTGCAGCGCCAGCGAGTTGATGACCGTGGCCAGCATCCCCATGTAATCGCCCTGGGTGCGGTCGACCCCGCCACTGGCGCCGCGGAAGATGTTCCCTCCCCCCACCACCACCGCGACCTCGACGCGATGCTCGCGAACGCGGCTGATCTGGCGCGCCACGGTCGCCACCCGGTCAGGGTCGATCCCGGCCCCCTGGGGTCCCACCAGGGCTTCCCCGCCCAGCTTGAGCAGGATCCGTTTGTACCGGGGGGCCGGGGCGGTCTCTTCGCTCATGTCCCCGGCCTCAGTCCTCGCCGGCGGTGATGTCCACGGTCGGGCTCTGGCCGACCTCGAAGCGGACGAACCGTGAGACAACGATGTTCTCCTTGAGGCTGGAGACCGCCTCGGCGACGAGGTCGCCGACCTTTTTCGACGGCTCCTTGAGATAGCTCTGCTCCAGCAGGCAGATCTCGCCGAAGAACGAGTTCAGCTTGCCTTCAACGATCTTGTCGGCGAACTTCTCCTTGCCCTGCTCGCTGGCCTGCGAAAGGGCCACCTGGCGCTCCCGCTCGACCAGGGTGGCGGGAACCTCCTCGCGGCGAACGTACAGCGGCGAGCCGCCGGCAACCTGGAGCGCGAGCTCCCGGGCCAGGGTTTGGAACTGGTCGGTGCGGGCCACGAAGTCGGACTCGCTGTTCAGCTCCACCAGCACCCCGACCGAACCTGCCCACTGGGAGCCCTCGGCGGTGGCCCTGTGGACGTACGTGGCGATAACCCCCTCGCCAGCCGCGCGCCCGGCCCTCTCGGCGGCCTTGCTGATGCCCTTCTGTCGCAGCCAATCCTCGGCCCTGGCGACGTCCCCGTCGGTGGCTTCGAGGGCCCGCTTGCAGTCCATCATGCCAGCACCAGTCTTATCGCGAAGCTGCTTGATCAGCTCAGGGGTGATGTCGGCCATCAGGCGTCTCCCATCATCTTGTCCTGCTCATCGAGCCCTTCGAGCTCCTTGGCGAACTCCTCCTCCTGGAACTCCGGCTCCGGCTTGATCTCCTCCTCGTCGGCGTCGATCGCCTCGTCGACGGCCGGCGCGGCGGCCAGCTCCTCCTCAGGGATGATGGCGACGGCGGGTTCCGCGACGGCGATCGCCGCCTCAGTCGTCGCCACAGCTGGCACCGAGGGTGTCGCCGGCGCCACGACGGGTGCGGCCTCGGCGG
>DAINSI010000033.1:0-13271 GCA_036741395.1 Candidatus Dormiibacterota bacterium | reverse complement strand
CGCCTCGACCTCATCTTCGTCCCCGGTCTGGGGACGCGCCGCCCGGCCCTCGATGCAGGCCTCGGCGATGCGCCCGGTGATCAGACGGACGGCCCGGATGGCGTCGTCATTGCCCGGGATGACGTAATCGATCAGTTCTGGGTCGCAGTTCGAATCCGTGATCGCGATCACCGGGATCTTGAGCCGCCGGGCCTCGGTGACCGCGATGTGCTCCTTGCGCGGGTCGACCACGTATACCGCCGACGGTAGGCGCTTGAGGTCGGCCATGCCGCCGAAGTTGCGCTCCAGGCGCTCCAGCTCGTCCTCCAGCTTGGCGGCGTCCTTCTTGCTGAGCTGCTCGAACTCGCCGCTGTCGCGCAACTCGCGCAGCGCACGCATGCGGTTGAAGCGCTGCTGGATGACGGTGAAGTTGGTCAGCATGCCGCCCATCCAGCGATGGTTCACGAAGAACTCGTGGCTCTTCTTGGCCTCTTCCTCGATGATCCCCTGGGCCTGCTTCTTGGTGCCTACGAAGAGGATCGTGCCGCCATCGGCGACGGTCTGGGTGACCCACTTGCAGGTCTCCTCGAGGAGCTTGACCGTCTGCGCCAGGTCGATGATGTGGATGCCGTTGCGGGCGGTGAAGATATACGGCTTCATCTTCGGGTTCCAGCGACTGGTCTGGTGCCCGAAGTGGACGCCTGCTTCCAGCAGCTGCTTGAGCGTTACCGCAGCCATGAGTAGTACCTCCTGGTTTTTGCCTCCGCCGGTCCTGGGATCGGGACCCGGATCGTCCCCGGGCACCACCGCCCCGTCGGCCGGCGTGTGAAGTCCCCGCGTCAGCGGAGCCGGCCAAAGTATAGGGCTGGGGTGCCCGGCCGGGCTCTATTCGAAGGAGGCTACGAGGAACTCGTAGGCGGCGAGCCCGGCGACGCCGAACAACGCGATATACGTGAAGGCCAGTTGCCTGGTGACGATCGCAGCGACGACCCCAACGATCACGATCGCGGCTCCGCCGAATATCTCTGTTTGGATGCGGCGGCGGCGCTTGGCCTCGGCCCAGCGCCGGAATTCGTCGCCCTGGGCATCGCCGGGATATACCAGGGGCGGAAGATCACCGATCTGCTGCTCCAGCGGGATCTCGAGGGGTACCGGTTCCGGAGCTGGATCAGGGGGTGGCTGATCGGCAGGGCTCGAGCCTGCCCCGCGGTTCTCTTCGGACATCGCCTCGGTTAGCGCGTGGCGGCGGGCTTCTTGGCACGCGCCGGTGCGTCGCCGTCGCGGGACTTTCCGGGGCCCTTGCAGTCAGGGTAGCCACTGCAGGACTTGAAGCTGCCGAACCGGCCCCGACGTAGCACCAGCGGCTTCCCACAGAGCGGGCACATCTCTTCCAGGAGTTCCGGAGCCGGGCGCGCGGGCTTGCCAGCGGTGCCCTCGCTCTTCTCGATGAACTTGCAGTCGGGATAGCCCGAGCAGCCCACGAACGGCCCACGGCGGCTCTGGCGCAAAACCAGCGGCTTACCGCACTCGGGGCAGGCCTTGCCGGTCTCCTGCGGCGGCTGGCGCTCTTCGCGGTCCTTGATGTAATCGCACTCCGGGTAACGAGAACACCCGACAAACTCTCCATAGCGGCCCTCGCGCTTGACCAGCTCGCCCTCGCCGCACTTGGGGCAGGCCTCGCCGGTGCGCTCAGCAGCCGGGCGGACGGGGTCGGCCTCGCGGGCACTCGTCAGCCAGCCGTCGAGTTGGTCGTTGAACTTCCGCATGAAGGGAACCCACGCGGTGCCCTTCTCGATCAGGTCCAGGTCGCTCTCCATGTTGGCCGTGAAGTCGTACTCCAGCAGCTTGCCGAAGTTGCTGACCAGGAAGCTGTTGACGGCCTTGCCCAGCGGCGTGGGGTGCAGCCGGCGTTCCACCAGCTTCACGTAGCCGCGCTTGGCGATGGTGTCGATGGTGGGCGCGTAGGTCGACGGACGTCCGATCCCGCGCTCCTCGAGCTCCTTGATCAGCGAAGCCTCGCTGTAGCGGGGCGGCGGCTGGGTGAAGTGCTGCGCACTCTCGACGCCGAGCATTTGCAGGGGGTCGCCGGCGGCCACGTCGGGAATCCCACTGTCGTCGCTGGCCTCGCGCTCCCAGACGCGCTCGAAGCCGTCGAACCGGCGAATCGACCCGGTGGCGCGGAGCTTGAACTCGCCGGCCTCGATGTCCACGCGGGTGGTGTCGTAGCGCGCCGACGCCATCTGGCTGGCCACGAACCGGCGCCAGATCAGGGTGTACAGACGAAGCTGCTCGGGGCTGAGGTAAGTCGACACCGACTCCGGGGTGCGGGCGACATCGGTGGGTCGAATCGCCTCGTGAGCACTCTGGGCCTCGACCGCAGCCGGCTTGCCCTTGGCGCCCTTGGCGTTCTTCTTGCCCCAGGCGCGGGCATTGGAGTAGCTGTCCCCGAAATGCTGCTGGACGAAGCCGCGGGTGGCGGCGACAGCCTCCTCACTGATCCGGGTGTCGTCAGTTCGCATGTAGGTGATCAGGCCGGTGAGACCGTCAGCGCCGAGCTCAACCCCCTCGTAGAGCTGCTGCGCGACCTGCATGGCGCGCCGCGGGTTGAAGCCCAGCCGGGTGGAGGCATCCTGCTGCAACGAGCTGGTCTCGTACGGGCCCTTGGGGTTGCTGGTCCGTTCCCGGAGGTCGACGGCGGTGACCGTGTAGCGGCCGGCCTCGAGCTTCTTGACGGCGTCGGTGGCGGTCGCCTCGTCAGCGATCTCAGGCAGGCCGCCGGTGTCCTCGCTGAGGCTCTCCTCGTTCTCGCTGGGGTCCCCGGAGGCGGGCCGGCGCGTCAGCAGGCGCGCGGTGAAGTCGGGCTCTTTGCCCTCGCGGCGCAGGTTGACCTCGATCGTCCAGTACTCCCGTGAGTTGAAGGCCTCGATCTCCTCCTCGCGCTCGCAGACCAGGCGCACCGCCACCGACTGGACGCGGCCCGCGGAGATGCTCGGCTTGACCTTGCGCCAGAGCACCGGGCTGACCTTGTAGCCCACCAGGCGGTCGATGACCCGTCGTGCCACCTGGGCGTTGACGAGGTCGGTGTCGATCGGGCGGGGACTGAGCAGGGCCTTCTCGACGCCGCTCTTGGTGATCTCCTCGAACTCCACCCGGAGAGGGTCCTTCAGCTTCAGTTCGTCCGCCAGGTGCCAGCTGATGGCCTCGCCCTCGCGGTCGGGGTCAGTCCCGAGCAGGACCTGGCTGGCTTTCTTAGCCGCCGCCTTGAGTTCGCGGATCGTCTTCTCCTTGCCGGGAATGACGACATACGTCTGCTGGAAGTCGTTCTCCTGGTCGATGCCCATGTCGCTCTTGGGCAGGTCGCGCACGGCGCCAACCGAGGCACGAACAGCAAAGCGTCCACCAAGGTAGCGCTCTAGCGTCCGCGCCTTCGACGGCGACTCGACGATGATCAGCGGGGTGCCGTTACCGGTTCCCGCGGTCCCCGCCCCACTCTTCGGGGTTGGCATGGCTTGACACTATACGACTCGGTTTCCCGCCGACCTATTCCTATTAGGGGGGGCTGTGGCCAGCCCATAACTGCCGTCTCTGAGGCGGACCGCCTCGTCCAGGCGAAGCCTGGCCACCGCAGTGACCACCTCTGCCGAGGGCTTTGCGACGGCGGCCACAACCTCGTCAAGGGTCAGGCTTCCCGCCTCCAGGGCGCTGACGACAAGGTCGCGCGTATCGCCGTACCCGCGCCGCGCTGCGCGCCCCACCCCGGGCAGCACGAGCTGGAACATCGGGTCGGAATGGAGCAGGCGGAGCACCTCCTGGGCCGAGGTGACCAGGGCCGCGCCATCACGGATCAGGTCGTGGCACCCTCGCGAGGCGGGGTTGTGGACGCTGCCGGGGACGGCCATCACGGTGCGTCCCTGGCTGCCGGCCGACCCGGCGGTGAGCATGGCTCCGCTCTGGCGGCGGGCCTCGACCACGACCACTCCCAGGCTCAGGCCGCTGATCACCTCGTTACGGCTGGGAAAGTTCTGGCGCAGTGGCCGAGTCCGGGCCGGGAACTGGGTGACGAGGGCGCCACCGGCCGCGATGCGCTCCGCGAGGCCGCGGTGCTCCGGCGGGTAGACGGTGTCCGGGCCGGTCCCCATCACCGCCACCGTCCGCCCGCCCCCGTCGAGCGCGCCCCGGTGGGCGGCCGCGTCGATCCCGCGTGCCATACCGCTGACCACGGTCACGCCGGCCGCCGCGAGGTGGGCGCCCATCTGGTAGGCGATCTCCTCTCCGTACGCGGTCAGCCGGCGTGCCCCCACCACCGCGACCATCTCCGCGGCGGGCTCGAGGGTTCCGCGCACCACCAGCGCCGGCGGCTGCCGCACCTGGCCGAGGAGAACCGGGTACTCCGGCGAGCCGGGGAGGCAGCGGCGCCAGCCCGGTGGCGGGTCAGGCTCCGCGGTACTCACCGGCCTCGAGGAGATCCTGGGCGGTGATCCGTGTGCGGCCTGCGAGGTCGGCGATGGTACGCCCGAGCCGGAAGACGCCGTGGAAGCCGCGCCCGGTGAGGTCACGCGCCTCACCGAGGCGGGGCACCAGCCGGCGGGCCTCCGGGTCTAGATCGCAGACCTCACCGAGCTGGGCCGGCGAGAGGACGGCGTTGAGTCGTCCCTGGCGGCGCTGCTGGAGGTCGCGGGCCTGTGTCACGCGCCCTGCCACCGCTGCCGAGGTCTCGCCCTCGCGTCCGCCCGGGAGGCGGCTGAGATGCACGGGCCGGACCTCCAACACCAGGTCGATGCGGTCTCGCAGGGGCCCCGAGATGCGCTTCTGGTAACGCGTCACCATGTCGGGTGAGCAGGAGCAGTCCGCCCCGCTCTCGCCTCCCGACTTGCCACAGGGACACGGGTTCGCGGTCGCGGCAAGGATGAAGGACGCGGGCAGGACCCGCATCCCGGTGGCGCGCCCGAGCCGAATCCGGCCGTCCTCCAGCGGCTCACGCAGCGCCTCCAGGCAGTTGCGATTGAACTCCGGCAGCTCGTCCATGACGAGGACGCCGCGGTGTGCCAGGCATAACTCCCCGGGCATCGCAGCGTGCCGCCCGCCGATCAGCCCGGCGATGGAGACCGTGTGGTGCGGGCTGCGCAGCGGCGGTCGCCGCATCAGCCCGGGCACCTCGAGGAGGCCGGCCACGGAATGAATCGTGGTCGCCTCCCGGGCGTCCGCCGGCGCCAGGTCCGGCAGCAGGCCCACCAGCGCCCGCGCCAGCATCGACTTTCCGGCGCCCGGCGGCCCCGCCATGAGAATGTGGTGGCCTCCTGCGGCGGCGATCTCAAGCGCTCGTTTGGGGATGGCCTGGCCCTGGATATCGGCGAGGTCCAGCGTCGCCGTCGGGGGCGGCGGCAGTGGACCCGGTGAGGGCATGGCGACCAGCCGGCGGCCGGCGAGGTGGGCGACCAGGTCGTCGAGGCAGGCGACCGGGAGCACCTCGGCACCGCTGGCCATGGCCTCGGCGGCGTTGGCCAGGGGCACGAACAGCGGCGCCACACCCTCCGCGGCCAGGCGCAGGCACATCGGCAGGGCGCCGCGAGTGGCCCGGACGCTGCCGTCCAGCCCCAACTCCCCGATGAACCCGGCGCCCTCCAGTT
The DNA here is from genome assembly GCA_036741395.1 of Candidatus Dormiibacterota bacterium. Lineage (GTDB taxonomy): Bacteria > Chloroflexota > Dormibacteria > DASZGP01 > DASZGP01 > JAXDLW01. The sequence continues at coordinate 7,665 of DAINSI010000033.1, read as the reverse complement.
CCAGTCCCAGCCCACCGGAGCGCAGGATCGCGATGGCGATCGCCATGTCGAACGACGTCCCCTCCTTGCGCAGCTCAGCAGGCGCGAGGTTGACAGTGACGCGGTGTTGCGGGAACGAGAAGCCGCTGTTGCGGATGGCCGATCGCACGCGCTCCCGCGCCTCCTGTATGGCCCGGTCGGTGAGCCCGACGATGCTGAACACCGGGAGCCCGATCCCAGCGTCCACCTGGACCTCGACAGGGAGCGCGGTGAAGCCATCGAGGCAGGCGGTGCGCGAGATGGCGATCACCTTCTCAGAATACTACTTTTTTGTCATGTGGCGCCCGCCTAGCTTCTCAGTCGAGGCCGATCCCCGGGATGTGCTCGAGGCGCGCTGCCACCCCGGCCGAGTCGAGATCAACGCCGACGACGTCCACGCGGAGGTCGCGGCCGAGCGCCGGATGGAGGCCGCGGTACTCCAACGCGAGCCGGAATAGACGACGGCGTTTGCGCCAGTCGACCGCCTCGGCCGGAAACCCGAAGGCATGGCTGCTGCGCGCCTTGACCTCGACAATGACCAGGCAATCGCCGTCGAGCGCGACGACATCGACCTGGCCGCCGGGAAGGCGCACGTCGAGGTCCACGATGCGCATCCCGGCGCTCTCCAGGAACCGCGCGGCGGCGGCCTCGGCGGCGGTGCCGATCTCCGCCCGCCGGTGGCCGTCCATCGGTCTATTCTATGTTGTAGTTTCGCGTTGGACTAAGCCGAAGCCCGCGAGCAGCTCTGGGTCACCGGACAGCAGCGCCTCGGCCACCGCCACGGGGTTGAAGCTGCGCCGGTGCAGCGGACATGGCCCAAGCTCGCTGAGGGCCTTCGCGTGGGTCGGCGTGGAGTAGCCGAAGTGAACCTCGAAGCCGTACCCCGGGAATTCCTCTGCGGCGCGCCGCATCATGTCATCGCGGGTGGTCTTGGCGATGATCGCCCCGGCCATGATCGAGGCGCTGCGCCGGTCGCCCTTGATCATGGCCTCATGGGGGATGGCCATCTCCGGCACCGCGAAGCCGTCGACCAGGACGTAGTCCGGCTCGATCCCCAGTGCCTCCACGGCCCGTTTCAGCGCCCGGCGGCCGGCCACCGCGATGTTCGCCTCGTCGATCTCCAGGTGGCTGGCCTCACCCACGCCGATGGCCAGGGCAATCTTGCGGATGACCCGGGCCAACTCCTCCCGCTTCTCGGCGTTGAGGAGCTTGCTGTCGTTCAACCCCGGGATGTCCACCCCCAGCGGGAGGATCGCCGCCGCCGCCACCACCGGGCCGGCAAGGGGGCCGCGCCCGGCCTCGTCGACCCCGGCCACGACGAGGTGGCCGTTGATCCGGGCGGTGCGCTCGCGCAGCCAGATATCGATGGGGGGCATCTCCATCGGAAGGGGCTGCTGGGTGTGAAGTCTGGGCAGCCTAGCGGAGTTCCTTGATACGGGACTGCTTGCCCACCTTGTCACGCAGGTAGAACAGCTTGGCGCGGCGGACGGCGCCATGGCGCAGGACCTCGATCCTGTCGATCCGCGGCGAGTGGACCATGAAGGTGCGTTCCACACCAACTCCATGAGCCAGGCGACGCACGGTGACGTTCTGGCGCAGGCCGTGGTGGTTGACGGCGATCACCACGCCCTCAAAGACCTGGATGCGCTCGCGGGTGCCTTCGACGACCTTGACGTGGACCTTCACGGTGTCGCCGGACCGCAGGACCGGAACGTCCGCCTTGAGGTACTCCTTCTCGACAGCTTCGACGATGTTCATCTGATGTCTCCTTTCAGCTCCTGCAGCAGTTCGGGCCGTCGCTCCCTGGTGCGGTCGAGCGCCATGCGCTCGCGCCAGCGGCGGATCTCCTCGTGGTGGCCCGAAAGCAGCACCTCGGGCACCTTTAGTCCCTCGAACTCCGGCGGTCGAGTGTACTGGGGATGCTCGAGCATCCCCGACACGAAGGAGTCGTCACCCGCCGAATCCTGATCGCCCAACACGCCCGGGACATGGCGCGAAACGGCCTCGATCAGGACCATCGCGGCGAGCTCGCCGCCGCTGAGCACGTAGTCGCCAATGCTCACCTCGTAGTCGGCGATCGATGAGATGCGCTCATCGAAGCCCTCGTAGCGCCCGGCGACCAGGATCAGCGCCGGCTGGGTCGCGAGCTCCGCCGCCAGCTGGTGACTGAGGACGCGGCCGGTGGGGGTGAGCAGCACCACCGGGACGGCCGCGTCGCCGCGCACGGCGCGGACGGCGCCGAATACCGGCTCCGGTTTGAGCACCATCCCCGGGCCGCCGCCGTAGGGCATGTCGTCGACCTGCCGATGACGGTTGCCGGCGTAGTCCCGGAGGTTGTGAGCGCGCAGCTCCAGCAGGCCCGACTGTAGCGCCCGCCCTACCACCCCGATTCCCAGCGGCCCGGGAAAGATCTCGGGGAAGAGGGTGACGACGTCAAAGCGCATCGCCGCGGCGCTCATCGCACCTCCTCCTCGGGCGGCAGGTCGACGACCATCCGCCCGGCCCCGAGGTCGACCTCCCGGACCACGTCGCGCAGCGCCGGGACGAGGTGCTCTCCGCTGTCCCCCTGGACCCGGTAGACGTCATTGGCGGGGTACTGGAGGACCTCCTCGAGGCGGCCCAGGGGCTCGCCGGCGGGGTCGAAGACCTCGAGGCCGATCAGCTGCCACTCGTAGTACTGGCCTTCCGGAAGATCCGCCAGCCGGTCTGCCTCGACCTCGAGGTACTTCCCGCGCTGGCGCTCGGCCCGGTCGCGGTCATCGATGCCGGCGAGCTTCACCCGGATCACGCGGCCGCCCGCGGGGTGTGCCCGCTCCACCTCGACGTCCCTTCCGTCCAGGCGCAGCAAACTGCCTGGCAGGAAGCGCTCGGGGTTGTCCCCCAGCGGCTCCACCTCGAGCTCCCCCGCCAGGCTGACAGCCCGACGGATGAAGCCGACGCGGACGGAGGCAGGCGCGTTCACGGTTACTCCTCGGCGGCCGCGGCGGGGGTGACCAGGTGCTCGCCCCCGCCTTCCTGGGCCTTCGGGGCCTCCTCGGCCAGGGTCGGCGCGGCCTCGGGGGCCTCCTCAGCCGGGTCGTCGGGGCCGCCCTCCGAGCGCAGGTCGTCCTCGGTGATGACCTCGACATTGACCCTCTGGTGGTCCTTGATGGCGGCCGCCTTGACCACCGCGCGGATGGCCTCGATGTTCTTGCCGCCCTTGCCGATCACCCGGCCCACGTCGGTGGGATCGAGACGGACCTCAACGGTCTGCGAACGGTGCCGCCGCGAGTTGCCGTCGACCTCGACGGCCTCGGGATTCTCGACGATGTTCTTGACGATGAACTCGACCAACCCGGCGTAATCGGTGTTCATTTGGTGGCCTCCGGGACCTCGGGACTGCCCTCGGCAGGCTCCGGGGAGTGTTGCTCGGCGGCCTCGGCCGGCGGGTCGGGTTCGCTCTCGCTGGCCGGCGACGACTTGTCGGCGTCGCCGCTGATGGTCTTCTCAGCAGGCTTCTCCTCAGCGGAGGCCACCGGGGTCTCCTTCTCTGCGGGCTCCTCGGCCGGCGCAGGGTCCGCCTCGGGGGCGGGCTCAGCCACGGCCGCTGCGGCCGGGGCGACCTCGGGGGGGGCCTCAGCCTCCGGGGAGTCGGCCTTGGCAGCGTCGGGCTCAGCTGCGGGGGCCTCGGTTGCGGGTGCGGCGGGCTCCTCGGCGGGCTTCTCGGCAGCCGCCGCGGCCTTGGCCTTGGCCTTCTTGGAGGGCTTGGGCTTGGCCTCGCTGCTGTCGTAGACGGGGCCGGTGCGCTCGAGCACGCCCTCGGCGACCAGGAGCTGGCGGGCGACGTCGGTCGGCCGGGCCCCCTTGCTGATCCAGTCCTTGATTCGCTCGGCGTCGATCTTCACCATCGCCGGGTTGGACAGCGGGTCGTACGTCCCAACAGCCTCGATGAACCTGCCGTCACGCGGCGAGCGGGCATCCGCCACCACCAGGCGGTAGAACGGTTTCTTCTTGGCGCCCATGCGCCGGAGCCTGATCTTTACTGACAATCTGAACCTCCTTGGTTTTAGAAACCCCCCGGCAGCGCCGGGAAGCCTGGAATCTTGGGGACCTTTCCACCGCGCAGCTGCTTCATCAGCTGGCGCATCTGCTCAAAGCCCTTGAGCACCTGGTTGACCTCCTGGACCTCGCGGCCGCTGCCGCGGGCAATCCGGCGCTTGCGCCGGCCGTCGATGATGTCGGGGTTGCGCCGCTCGTGCGGCGTCATCGAAAGGATGATGGCCTCGAGGTGCGAAACGTCCTGCTCGGTGGGCATCGCGCCGGCCATGTCCTTGAGCTTCGCGGCTCCCGGGAGCATCCCGATGATGTTCTCCATCGGGCCCATCTTGCGAACCTGGCGAAGCTGGGTGACGAAATCGTCGAGGCTGAACTGGCCCTTCATCATCTTGCCCACGGCGGCTTCCGCCTCGTCCTTGTCGACGACCTCCTGGGCCCGTTCCACCAGCGTCACGATGTCGCCCATGCCGAGGATGCGGCTGGCCATGCGGTCGGGGTGGAACAGCTCCAGGTCGGAGAGTTTCTCGCCAGTGCCGACGTAGCGGATCGGTTTGCCCACGGTCTGCTTCAGCGACAGGGCGGCGCCGCCGCGGGCGTCGCCGTCCATCTTGGTCAGGACGACGCCGTCAACCCCGACCTCGCGCTCGAAGGTGGTCGCCACGTTGACGGCCTCCTGGCCGGTCATGGCATCGACCACCAGCAGGCTCTCGCTGACCTTGACCCGTTCGCGGATCCGCCGCACCTCGGCAAGCATCTCCTGGTCCAACTGGAGGCGGCCGGCGGTGTCGACGATGACGACGTCGAGGCCGAGCCGTTTGGCCTCCTCCACGCCGCGGCCGGCGATCTCCTCCGCCGACGCCTCAGCACTGAAGTAGGCCACGTCAACCTGCCGCGCCAGCACCTCGAGCTGGTCGCGGGCCGCGGGGCGGTGCACGTCGGCACCAACGAGCAGCGGCCGGTGGCCCTGCTTGCGGATCAGGATGGCCAGCTTGGCGGCGGTGGTGGTCTTGCCCGAGCCCTGCAGGCCGAGGGTCATCAGCACCGTGGGAGGGGTCGAGCTGTAGCCGATCCCGGGGTTCTCGCCGCCCAGCAACTCGACCAACTCGTCGTGGACGATCTTGACCACCTGCTGCCCGGGGGTCACGGACTTCAGTACGGACTCGCCCACGGCCTGCTCGCGGACCCTGCCGATGAACTCCTTGGCGACCTTGAAGTTGACGTCCGCCTCGAGCAGGGCGAGGCGCACCTGCCGCAGCCCCGCGTCGACGTCGGCCTCGGTCAGGGTCCCCCGCGAGAGCATGCCCTTGAAGGCTTCGTTGAGGCGCCGGGTCAGGTCGTCGAACATGTCAGCTCAAACCCTTTACAGCTTTGCGCAGTGAGCGGACCTCAACCTCGAGCTCATCGAGCCGCGACTGGACCGTGGCGCGCTCATTCTCGCGGCGTGATTCGGCCGCCAGGAGCCCCAGTTTGGACTCGTACCCGGCGAGGGCCGTCTGCGCCCTGTGAACGAGATCGTATATGGCCGCGCGGCTGACCCCCTGGGAGCTGGCGATCTCGGCGTACGACCAGTCCTCCGCCAGGTGCAGGCGAACGGCCTCGCGCTGGTGCTCGGTGAGCAGGTCACCGTACGTGTCGAGCAGGCGCAGGGTGTCGCGGCGGGCCTCTATGTCAAGGATCATCCCTTGACAGTCTACCGATGCGCCGGGGTCAGTCCCCTTCGGGGAAGTCGATCGGCTCGGAGCTCTCGATCAGCGCCCGCGCCTCCTCCGCCCGGTCGGGGGGCACCAGGACCGCCACGTCGCCGAGGTCACTGGCGGTTATCCCGTACAGCCTGCCGGCGATGTCGCCACGCAGGGCAACGGGGATCTCGGCGTTCTCCAGCGCCGCCTTGAGGATCTCTGCCTCCATGGCGCTGACGGTTCCGACAGCGACCCAGTCGGCGCTCATCTGGCAGCGAAGAGCGACTCGACGTAGTCGCGCGGGTCGAAGGCCTCAAGGTCCTCGACGGCCTCCCCAATACCCACCAGCTTCACCGGTAGGCCCAGCTGCTCCTCGAGGCCCAGGATCACCCCGCCCCGGCCGCTGCCGTCCAGCTTGGTCATGACCACCCCGGTGACCTTGAGGGCCTCGTTGAAGACCCTGGCCTGCTGGATCGAGTTCTGGCCGATGGCGGCGTCGAGCACCAGCAGGGTCTCATGGGGAGCGCCCTCCATGGCCTTGGCGGTGCTGCGCTCGACCTTGCGCAGCTCCTCCATCAGGTTGGCCTGGGTGTGGAGCCGGCCGGCGGTGTCGATGATCACCGCGGCGGCGCCCCGGGCGCGCCCCGCCTCCACCGCGGAATACGCCACGGATGCCGGGTCGGCCCCCGGCTCGCCGGCGACGAAGTCGGCCCCGATGCGCTCCGCCCAGAGGCGCAGCTGCTCGATGGCTCCCGCCCTAAAGGTGTCGGCGGCACCCAGCACCACGCGACCACCCTGGCGCTGGACGCGGGCTGCGAGCTTGGCCGCGGTGGTCGTCTTGCCCGTGCCATTGACCCCGATCATGAGGTAGACCTCGGGGCTGGCGCCGGCGTGGAGCAGGCGGGGGCGCCAGTCCATGCGGCTGATGAGCATGGTGCGCAGCCCGGCGACGGCCTCGGAGCCCTGCTGCATCCTCATGCGCTGGGCCTCCGCGCGCAGGTCGGCGGAAAGGCGCAGCCCCACCTCGGTGCCAAGGTCGGCGCTCATCAGAGTCTCCTCAACGGTCTCCCAGAACTCCTCGTCGATGGGCCCGTAGGCGGCCAGGCCGGTGAGCTCCTCGCGAAGGCGGGCGGTGGAACCGGAGAGGCGGGCGGCAAGGCGCCCGAAGAGGCCGCGTTTCTGGGTTTCCATGCCGATAAGGCTACCGGCGGCTAATTCAGCCGGTCTGGTCCTTCTTGAGGGACACGACCTCGCCCTCGCGAAGCCGGACCGAGACCACGCGGGAGACGCCGGAGTCCTCCAGGGTGACGCCGTAGAGGGCCTGGGCTGAGGTCATGGTCTGGTGGTTGTGGGTGATCAGGATGAACTGGTTCTCACCGGCCATCGACTGCAGCATGGCGTTGAAACGCTTGACGTTGGCGTCGTCCAGCGGCGCGTCGACCTCGTCGAAGACGTAGAAGGGGCTGGGGTTGACCTTCTCCAGGGCGAGGATGAAGGCCAGCGCGGTCAGGGCGCGCTCGCCGCCCGAGAGCAGGCGGATGCCGCGCATGCGCTTGCCGGCAGGTTGGGCGAGGATTTCGACGCCCGGCTCATCCGCCTCGGGGTCGTCCAGCCGGAGCGTCGCCTTGCCGTTGACGAAGAGCGTCCCAAAGGTCTCCTGGAAGTTGTAGGCGACGGCGCCGAACACGGCCTCGAAGCGGCGGTCGATCTCCCCGGTGAGCTCCTCGGCCAGCTTGACCAGTCCGTCCCGGGTGCGCACCAGGTCCCCGAGCTGCCCGTCGATGGCCTCCAGCCGCTCGCGGTCCCGGTCGTACTCGGCGATGGCCAGCGGGTTGACGGGCCCGAGCTGGTTGACCTGGCGCTCCAGCCGGGAGATCTCACGCTGGGTCTTCTCCCAGTCCAGCTCCTCCTCGCCCGGCTCACCCTCCCCGGC
>DAINSI010000032.1:10257-26343 GCA_036741395.1 Candidatus Dormiibacterota bacterium | reverse complement strand
CCACTGACGTCGCGGCACCGCCCCTGGCGCCCCCCGCGCCCCAGGTCGACGCCGCCGAGGTGGCACGGCGCGACGGCGAGCTGCGTGCCCGGGAAGCGCAGATGGCCGAGCGCGAGGCGGCGATGGCCCGCTACAAGCCGATGGAGCCGGCCCGCGGGGTCCCGGCCCGGCCGCAGGCCGACGATAACGGCTTAACCGTGCTGGTGGTCGACGACGAGGAGCAGGTCCGGGCTCTCACGGTGCGCATCCTCACCCGCTTTGGATACACGGTGCTCGAGGCCTCGGGGGTCGAGCTGGCACTCTCGCTGCTCGACGAGGCCGGCACCAACGTCGACCTGGTGCTCAGCGACGTGGCCATGCCCGGCCTCTCCGGCAAGGACCTGTTCCGCGCGATATCCCAGAGCCGCCCGGGGCTGCCCGTGGTCTTCATGTCGGGCTACGCCCTGGGCGTGTACGCGCCCGAGGGGCTGGTCGAAGAGGGCGTGAAGATGCTTCCCAAACCCTTCACCCAGGAGGATCTGCTGGACTTCGTGACCGAGGCACTGCAGGGAGCCGCCGCACGGTGAGGTACTGACTGATGCACGGGGACGACCACTACCGCAGGCTGGTGCAGCGGGTGCGGGAGTGCGCGATCTTCAGCCTGGACTCCCAGGGGCGGGTGACCAGTTGGAACCTCGGCGCCGAGCTGATCCATGGACACGCCGCCGATGACATCCTCGGGCAGCCCTTCTCGCGCCTGTTCACCGATGCCGACTCGAGGGTCGGCAACCCCGAGCGCCTGCTGGGCTCGGTCCGCGTGAAGGGCAGCGCCTCCGAGGAGGGCTGGCTGGTCCGCGCCGACGGCTCGCGATTCTGGGCGGACATCGTTCTCACCCCCCTCGAAGAGAAGGACTCGGTGGCGGGCTACGCCGTGGTGGTGCGGGACGTCAGCCATCGCAAGGCCGCCATCGACGAGCTCCAGGAGGTCAACAACCGCCTCTCCGACGCCAGCCGCCTCAAGTCGGATTTCCTGGCCAAGATGAGCCACGAGTTGCGAACCCCGCTGACCGCCATGCTGGGCTTCAGCGACGTGCTCCTCAAGGGTCTTGATGGTGAGCTCTCACCGATCCAGCAGGAGGACGTGTCGCGGATCAAGCGCAGCGGTCTGTCGATCCTGGAGCTGATCAACGACATCCTGGACCTGTCAAAAATCGAGTCGGGCCGGATGACACTCCACGTCCAGACCGTCGACATGGTCCAGCTCACCAACAACGTCGTCGCCAACCTGGGTCAGCTGGCCGAGGACAAGGGCCTCTACCTGGTAACGGATTTTCCCGACCAGAGCCTGGAGGTCGCCGCCGACCCGATGCGCGCGAACCAGGTCATGACCAACCTCCTCGGCAACGCCATCAAGTTCACCGAGACTGGCGGGGTCACGGTGCGCGGCACGCTGCAGCCCCGCGAGGTTCGCATCGAGGTCAGTGATACCGGGGTTGGTATCGCGCCCGAGGCCGTGGGCGTGATCTGGGACGAGTTCCGCCAGGGCCACACCGGCGCGCTCAGTCACAGCGGTACGGGCCTCGGACTGGCCATCAGCCGCCGCCTGGTGAACATGCAGGGGGGCTCGATCGGCGTCGAGTCCAAGCCCGACGGGGGTAGTTGCTTCTGGTTCACCCTGCCGCGCCCTAAGGGTGCCCCGCCGGTCGAGCGTCGCCAGCGCATCACCGCCGAGGCGCCGGCGCCCGGCTCGGTCGCCACCCCGGCGGAGAGCCGCGAACTGATCCTGGTCGTCGAGGACGACGAGGCGACGCGCCGGCTGATCTCTCGCCGGCTCAAGGGAGCCGGCTTCCGGACCGTCGAAGCATCGGGTGGGGCCCAGGCGATCAGCGCCGCCCGCGAGCTCCTGCCGGCGGTGATCACGCTCGACATGGTGATGCCCACCGTCGATGGGTGGACCGTGCTCGCCGCCCTGCGCGACGACCCACGGACCAAGGACATCCCGGTGATCGTGGCCAGCATCGTGGACAACCGGGAGCTGGCCATGAGCCTGGGCGCCGCCGATTTCGTGCCCAAACCCTTCTCGGTGGACTACCTGCTGAGCGTGGTTGAACGCCTGGTGCCGGGCGGCGCCACCCGTGTGCTGGTGGTTGACGACCACGACGAGACCCGCGAGGCGATGCGGCGGATTCTGGTCGGCGCGGGGATGGAGGTGGAGGTCGCCGGCGGTGGAGAGCAGGCCCTTGACCTGGCCCTGAGGAAGGACCATGACCTGGTCGTGACCGACCTGATGATGCCGGAGATGAGTGGCTTCGAGTTGATCTTCCGGCTCCGCGCCGACGCGCGCACCAAGGACGTGCCGATCGTGGTAATCACCGGCAAGGACCTCACCGACGACGACCGCAGCAGCCTCGGCGGCCAGATTCAGAGCCTGCTGGCCAAGGCTGAGTTCGGCCCTGCCGACCTCGTCACGACCGTGCGGCGGACGCTCCGGGAACGCGCAACCGTCTCGCCATCCTGATGGGCCGCCGAATCCTGGTGGTCGAGGACGACGCCCAGCTCCAGGTCCTGGCCACGCGAGTGCTGCTGACCTATGGCTACGAGGCCATGGTCGCCGGCGACGGCCGGGAGGCGCAGCGCCTGGCTGCCCAGGACCCACCCCCCGACCTGGTCCTGATGGACCTTGCCCTGCCCGACTTTGATGGCATCGAGGTCACCCGCCGATTGAAGGCTGCCAACCCCCGGCTCAGGGTCATCGCCGTCAGCGCCCGCGCCATGGCGTCGGACCGCGAGCGAGCCCGGGATGCCGGCTGCGATGGCTTCCTGACCAAGCCCTACCAGATCGACCAGCTGATCGAGGTGGTTCGTCACGCCCTTGGCGAGCCCACCGCGGAACCGGCTCGCCCGGCACTCCCCAAGCCGACCGCGAACTGATCCTGGCTCTCCGCCGGCATGCCTGAGCTGCCCGAGCTGGAGGTGCTGCGGGACTACCTCCAACCCCGGGTCGCCGGCCGCCGCATCGAGCATGTCGACGTCTCACCGCGCTTCGGCTTCCTGTTGCGCACGCCCCCGGCCGACCTCTCGGCCCGGCTGGCGGGGCAGACGATCGAGCGGGTCTGGCGGCGCGGCAAGTTCATGACCTTTGACGCGGGCGACCGCCGCCTCGTGATCAACCCCATGCTGGGGGGCCGGCTGCACTGGGGGGCCAAGGGCGTGAAGGCCCCGGGCGCGGTCCTCTTCGCGATGCAGCTCGACGGTGGGGACACCCTGCGCCTGACCGACTTCGCCCGCATGGCTCGCGTATACCTCGTCGACGGCGACGACCTCGACGGCGTGCCTGGCTGGGCGGAGCTGGGTCCCGAGGCCAACGAGGTGAGCGCGGATGACTTCGCCAAACGTATCCGGCGCCACCCCGGCGAGCTCAAGAACCTGCTGCGCAATCAGGCCTTCATCGCCGGTATCGGCAACGCCTACTCGGACGAGATCCTGCACGAGGCGCAGATGTTGCCGCTGCGCAAACGCAGCACCCTGTCAGCTGAGGAGGTGAGCAGCCTCCATGGTGCCACCGGCAAGGTCCTGGACGACGCCACCGCGGCGATCCGGGCTCAGCCCGGCTACGCGTCGCACAAGCAGGACCGGAGCTTCATGAGGGTCCACATGAAGGGAGGCCAGGCGTGTCCGCGCTGCGGCCACCGCATCGCTGAGCTGACCGCCCGGGGCGAGATCACCGACTACTGCCGGGGGTGCCAGCGCTAGAGGGTCACTGGCGCAGGCCCCCGCCGCCTCGCGCGCTCCCGCGTTCCGAGCGAATCAGGTCCCGGTTGATCCCCAAACTAAGGACGCCCAACGGCACCACGATCACCAGCGCCGCCGCCACCAACACCTGCCACGGTGCCGTGCGTCGAGGGACGGGACGGGGGCGGGGTGGCCCGTAATGCTCCAGGATCCCCTCAATGTATGGGACCAGGGCACAGGACATTGTGAGGGCCGCGAGGATCGCGACCTTGACCCCGTACTCCGTGGGCTGCCAGGCGAGCAGGGGCCACGCGACCAGGGCCGTGACCGTCCCGTAAGCGGCGCGTCCGACGGGGAATGCCGGGGCGGTGCGCGGGTCGGACATCATGAAAAGGACAAACACGGCCACCTCGGGTGACGCCGCGATCCCGATCCAGTAGTTCAGCCCGCAGACGGAGTCCGCGCGCCAGACGGCGTCGAAGCATGACCCCTGCGCCGCCAGCACCAGGACGATCGCCTCGAACGGCAGGTAGAACGCCGCGACCATCCCCCACATCCGCAGTGGCCTGAGGACCCAGAGGGCGCCGGCGATGATCACCGCCCAGGCAAGGCCGACGGCCGGGCCCATGGGTCCCCACCACAGGTATTGCGGGTACACGCGATGGGAGCCCGCGAAGAGCAGGACCAGCACCAGGCCGAGGTTGGAGGGGTTGAAGACGTGGCGCCCCCGGGGCCTGATCAGGTATTTCGACAGGATCCCGATCGCCGCGGCAGCCGCGAAGAGCTCGGCGCCATCCAGGCTCCACCAATCCCCGTGGCGCGTCCCCGCCACCCGCAGGATCAGGGCCACGCCGCTGCCCGTCAGGATGCCACTGGTCGGCCACGACAGGGCGCGCTCGCGCCGGTATGCGATCGCCGCGTCAAGCAGTGCGCCGGCCAGGATCGCGACCGCGATCTGGGCGATCGAGACGTTGAACCCCAGCACCGTCTGGCCCAGCAACTGCAGGCTCATGATCACCGCCGACAGTCGAAGCCGGGGATCGCGGGGGATCATTGCGCCCACATCGTAGGGCACCGCAGTGAGTACGATTTGCGCCTACACAGGGAGGAGCTCGGTTGGCAAAGGACATATTCCGTCTCGACGACAAGGTGGCGGTGATCACGGGGGGCAGCCGCGGGATCGGGCGCTCGATCGCCGAGGAATTCGCGCGCAGGGGCGCCAAGGTCGTGATCACAGCGCGCAAGGCTGAGGAGCTCGAGGCGACCGCCCAGGCGATCAGCGACGAGGGTGGCGAGGCCACCGCGATCCCGGCTCACGCGGCCAGGGAAGACACCATCAACTCCCTTGTCGACCAGGTCATGGACAAGTACGGGCGCATCGACATCCTGGTCAACAACGCCGCCACCAACGTGGCCTTCATGCAGCTCAGCGACCTCGAGGTTGCCGCCTGGGACAAGACGCTGGAGGTCAACCTCCGAGGCCCCTTCATCCTGTCCCGGGCCGTCGTCAACCGGACCATGAAAGCCAACGGCGGCAACATCATCAACATCTGCTCGATCGCGGGATTTCGAGGCGACCCCAACATGGGCGCGTACTCGGTGAGCAAGGCCGCGCTGGTGATGCTGACCAAGGTGCAGGCCCGCGAGCTGGGGGCGTACGGCATCCGCGTCAACGGCATTGCTCCGGCGGTGATCAAGACCAAGTTCTCCAAGGTTCTCTACGAGACCGAGGAGATCCGCGCCCACGCCGAGGGCATGGCCGCCCTGGGTCGGGTCGGCGAGTGGAACGAGGTCGCGGGCACCGCGGTGTACCTGGCCAGTGACGCCAGCTCCTACGTGACGGGGTCGATAGCGCTGGTCGACGGCGGCACCCTGGCCTGAGCGGCAGGAAGAGCAAGGCGAGGCGAGGGGGCCGACGCCCAAAAACCGGCAAGCCGCCGCCGCGGGGCGACACCCGTCCCGGCCCCGGCGGCCGCAGTTGGAAGGTCAACTTTGCCATCCTCGGAGGGCTGTTCGTCCTCGCCATCGGCGGCCTGGTGCTGTCCTCCTATATCAGCAGCCACCGCCAGGACACCCAGCCCGGCGTGGTGATGTCGCCCTTCCCGGGAACCGACCCGGGGGACGGTGACACCGCCTCGGGCGGCCAGGGCAAGCCCGTCGACGGGGTTCGCTGCGACCGCAGCGAGCAGCTGGGCTTCCACCAGCACGCGCACCTCTACGTGCTCAGGGACGGCCTCGGCCAACCGGTATCGGCCAATGTCGGCATCCCCGGCGGCGCGCTCCTCCCCCAGTGCCTCTACTGGCTGCACACCCACGACCGCACCGGGGTCATCCACATTGAGGCGCCGGCCGCCCAGGCCTTCACCCTGGGGCAGTTCTTCGACACCTGGGGGCAGCCCCTGAGCTCCACCCAGGTCGCCCGGCTGACCATTCCCACCGGTCAGTTGGCGGTGTTTGTAGACGGCAGCCCGTTCACGGGCGACCCGCGCGCGATCGTGCTCAAGGCGCACACCCAGGTGGTTATCGAGATCGGGAAGCGGGTCACCCCACCCAACTACGACTTTGGAGCCCTCTGATCCTGGGCCGCGGAGTGGACCCGTGCTGTAAGAATCCTTCAACATGACGGGTCGTTCACTTCTGCCCAGCACCCCCCGCGGCGAGGCTACGCGGGCGCGGGTGCTGGAGGCCGCCGAACAGGTCTTCGGGGCCAAGGGTTACCACGGGGCCAGCGTGACCGAGATCACCCGCGCCGCCGGCGTCGCTCAGGGCACCTTCTACCTCTACTTCAGGGGGAAGAAGGAGATCTTCCTGGACCTCGTCGACGACCTGGGCAACCGGCTCCGCGACATCACGATCGCGGCCAGCGCCGACGCTTCGTCCTATGCGGAAGCGCAGGAGCGGGGCTTTGGGGCGTTCTTCGAATTTGCCCGCGGTCACCGCCACATCTACCGGATCATCCAGGAGTGCGACCGTGTGGACCCGACCACCTTCCGGCGCTTCTACTCCCTCCTCGCCGAGACCTATCGGCGTGGCGCCGAGAGCGCCCGACGGGGTGAGCTGGCGGACATCGACCCCGAGGTCCTCGCCTACTGCATGCTGGGGGTCGGGCATTTCGTCGCCCTGAGGTTTGGGCTGTGGGATGAGTCCTTCCCGCCGGAGGCCGAGGCAGCGGCCATCCGCTTCGTTCAGCGAGGCGCCGCAGCGGGGAGAATCAGTCGCTGACCATTTTTAAGTGTGATATTCTGCCTGTCACAAGTAAGGCCGACGACGGGAGGATTCCATTTGTCCCTGATCCTGATAATCCTGATCATCATCTTTCTGCTGTCGCTGCTCGGCGGCGGCGGCTACGTCTACCGCACGTACTACGGCCCCGGTGGGACCGTGGTGGAGGAGGGTGGACCGAGGGGCAGCGGCACGGGCGCCGCGGTGGCGCTCGTGGTCGTGCTGCTCGTGCTCCTGTTCCTGATCTTCGGTGGGGTGGGCTTCCACTGGTACGACAGCGGTGGCACGAACAACAACACCAACGTCACCAACAACAGCCACTCCTAGAGACAGAGCGCTGAGGACCCGGGCGAAGACGCTCGCCCGGGTCCCGTCCTGCCCGGGCTGATGGCCAGTTCCACCCTCGCGCCCGCCCGGCGCCGCCCGCTGGCGGTTGCCGCGGTGACGTCTCACGCGTTGGAGGCGATCGCGGTGCTGGCCTTCGCCGGCGTCACCGTGGCGACGCGGCTGCTGACCCGCAGCCACTACCTGTTCAACTGGGACTCCATCCAGTTCGCCCTCGGCGTCCAGCACTTCGACCTCGTGGCGCATCGTCCCCATCCCCCCGGCTACCTCGGGTACATCCTGCTTGGACGGCTCTTCACCCAGGTGGCCGGCGGCGATCCTCAGGGAGGCCTGGTCCTGCTCAGCGCGCTGGCCGAGGGCGTAGCGGTGCTGCTGGCCTACGTGGCTGCGCGCGCCATCTGGGGGCGATTCGCGGGGTGGTCGTCGGCCGTCCTGCTGGCCAGTTCCCCCCTGGTCTGGATCTACGGCGGCGCCGCCCTGACCTACGCGCTTGAACCGGCCTTCGCCATCGCCGCACTGTGGCTGGCTTACCGCGCCTGCCAGGGAAGCGCCCGCGCCCTCGTCGGCGCCGCAGTGGTGGCGGCGGTGGCCGGTGCCATCCGCCCCACCGACGAGGCCTTCCTGGCCGCGCCGGTGCTCTGGGCCGCGTGGCGTGCCTGGCGCGCCGGGCGGCGGGCGGAGTTGGTGGTCGCCGCCGCCGCGATGGCGGTGACCAGCCTGCTCTGGTTGGTTCCCCTGTTGGCGGCCAGCGGGGGCCTCGGCCGGTACCTGGTCGCGTCGCGCCAGCTCAGCGCGCGTGCCAGCGCCACCTCGGCCGTCTGGAACCTGGGCCTCGAAGGGCTGCGGATCAACGGCAGCGCGGTCGTCTTCGGCCTGGCGCTGTCCGTGGGGCTGTTCATTCCACTGGGCCTCGCTCACCTGGTCTGCCGGCGCCTTGATAGTGGCCACGGGAACGCTGCGGGCACCGGATTCACCGCGGTGGCGTTGACGTTGCTGCTGCCGGCCCTGGTGGTCTACGACCTCGTTCACATCGGGCAGATGGGCTATCTCCTTCTCCTCCTGCCGGCCATCCTGCTCCCGGCCGGGGTGGCCATCGACAACCTCGCCCGGGTGGTCGGTGGGGAGCGCCATGCGCCCCTGTTGCGCCGCGGCGCGGTGGCGGCGTGCGTCCTGGGCAACATCGCGATGTTCGCCCTGCCCGCCGGGGGGATGCGGGACCAGGTGGTGAAGCACGACGCCTACGTTGCGACGGTGATCACCACGGTGCAGCGCTTCGACCCGGGGAGCACCGTGCTGGTGACCGAGGCCGAGGCCCAGGGCTCCTACCGCCTGGCGCAGTACTACCTCGCGGAGTACCCCGTGTTCGCCGTGGGCCGGGACCAGCACGAGCACGCCGGGGCGATGTTCTCAACCCGCGGCTCGGCCCCCGAGTACGACCTCGCGCGTTTCGATCGCACCGGCCCGATCGCCTTCCCGGCCGGCACCCGGACGGTGCTGGTGCTGGATGAGGCTGCGTTGACCTTCGTCGGCGACCGCGGCCGCCTGAGTGCGGTGTCCTACGGCAACGGCGCGCGGTTGTGGGTGCTGCACACCGAGCAGTCCCCGGTGGCATCGGGCCGTTGGATCTACCTGCGAGGGCAGGACTGCCCCTGCCGTGGCGCAACGTCGGCCAGGCCGATTCCCGTACCGGGCCACCCGTTCTAGCCGCCGCTTCTAGATCTAGAATCGGATGATGGCCGGTCCAATCCCCCTCTTCCTACTGCGGACGGTTCTGTTCCCGCACATGCCGCTGTCGCTGCGCGTCTTCGAGGAGCGCTACAAGCAGATGCTCCAGGACTGCCTCGACAGTGGGCAGTCCTTTGGCGTCGTGGCGATCAAGGAGGGCGAGGAGGTCGGCGGGACAGCGACCCCCTGCCAGGTGGGGACGCTGGCGCGCATCGTCCACGTGGAGAAGCTCGACGACGGCCGCATGAACCTGGTCGTCACCGGCGCCTCACGCTTCCGGGTTGTCCGGCAGGTGCCGGGCAAGCCCTACATCCAGGCCGATGTCGACTACCTCGAGGAGGAGGAGCCGCCGGCCGACGGCAACCTCAGCCGCCGGGTGAAGCGTGCCTTCGAGGGGTACCTCGCCGGGCTGCGGAAGATGGCGCCGAACCTGACTTCGGTGCCGGCTATACCTGCCGAGGACGAGGTGCTCGGGTACCTCGTGGCGGCGATGGTGGAGACGCCACTGCAGGCACGGCAGCTGCTCCTGGAGGCTCCGAACCCGGCGGAGCGGATGGAGATGGAGCTGAAGATCCTGCGCTTTGAGGCGGACCTGGTGCGACGCCACGTGCTGTCGCCCGCGGCGCCGACGGGGTCCTTCTCACAAAACTGACCAGCCGGCGCCGATAGGGGAGCAGGAAGCTCACGAGCAGGATCGCCCCTGCAGCCAGGACCAGGTAGTACGGGTTCACCGCCGGGGCGACGGGCGAGACGACGCTGCCGGAGTGGCGAGCACGCCCTCCGCCGGCCTGGGACCCGGCCAGGGTATCGACCAGCACCTGCTTCGAGACCCCTCCCGAGGTCGCCTCGACCACGTGGCGGCCACGGGTCCTTGACGTGGTCAGCGTGACCGTTGCCGACCCGGTAACGTCGGTCGTGAGGCTGCTGGCGTCGAGGGTGGCCTGGTCGTCCGGTTTCTCCGTCAGGGCGACGTCAACCCGTGCATTCGTCACGGCATAGCGATCAGTGCCCCGGCTGCCGCTGACGCTGATGGTCAGGATCGTGGCCTGCCCGGGTCCGGGGTCCGGCGGATCCAGCTGGATATCGAGGCGAGAACCGGGCACCGCGGGCGGTGCGGGAGGTGCGCCGGCCCGGCCTACGAGGTTGTCTGAGGAGGGCGGGACCGCAGGCCCGGGGATGATCACCCCCGGTTGCGCGCCTGGCGGGACCGGGGGCGGAGGGTGGCCTCCGCCTCCCGTGGGCCCGGCGGTGGGTTTGGCGGTGGCCGATGGTTTGGCGGTTGGTGTGGCCGTGGCCGATGGTTTGGCGGTTGGCGTGGAGCTGGCGCTGGCGCTGGCGCTGGGGCAGGGGAGTGGAGGCAACGGGCACGCCGTCGGGGCCGCGGTGGCCGCCGCGGTCGCGGCAACGGCTTCGATCGGCCGAACCAGGCCGCCAGTGTGGGGCAGGGTGAGCGCTGTGGCGATCACCGCGAGGGGGATGATCGCCAGGGCGTTCCGCCCGCCCGAAGGGGAGATGCGTACGCGCACGAGACCCGATTATTGCAGCGTCTCCCGGGCGTCGTCGATGGATCCCGGCTTACTTGAGGTCGATCACCAGGCGCGCGGGGCCCGACAGGTAGTACATCGAGTACTGCGGGGCCTGCGTGGTGGACAGGCGAAGGCTGGTGCCCGCCGCCCCCGTCGGGGCGATGGCGGTTATCGGACCGACGCCAGGGAAGGCCGCCGCCGTCGCGGGGTCGACCTGGATGCCGCTCGACTCCAGGTAGAGGTTGCCGTCACTGCCGCGCCCCAATTGAACATCGGGTGCGCTCCCAGGCCCCGCGAGGTCGAAGACGATTCGGAACAGGCCCGCGGCGGGGTTGCCCGTTCGAATCCGGGACACGCTGTAGCCGCTTCCGCCGGCGCCGGCACTGACCACCCCGCTGAGAGCCGGGACGGCCGGCGCCGCAGGAGCCTGGGGTGAGGGGGCCGCGGCGGCGGGGCTGGCGGCGGCGCTGGGGCTGGCCTGGCCCACCGCGGACGGCGGCGTCTTGGGCACTGCCGCAGCCTGGCCGTGGTGGGCCAGCCGGGGCAATACCAAGATGCCGGCAATCATCAGCAGGATCGCCAGGGCGGCCCCCAGGCCGATTTTGACCTGGGTTCCAAGCGCCTGGAGGCCGGTGGGACGGGTCGTGGTCAGCTGGGCACGTAGGGCCTGCCGGTAATCAGGCGCCGCCGCCGCGCCGGCGGCCGCGACAGCCGGGGGTCGGTCTGCGTCCAGCTCCTCTCGCATACTGGCGACGGCAGCCGCAACCTCGTCAGTCGGGTGGGGTTCCTCGTGGAAGGCGGGCGCGAGGATCGCCGTCTCGGCGGTGACCTCCGGCTCAGTGACGGCCGCCGCCACCGGGTGCCAGCCGCCCTCCATCTCCTTCTCCAGGGCCCACTGCGCCGCCAGGTCCTCCTCCACCAGCCGGCGTCCGCGGGCCTCGATGTCCGCGGCGTCCGCGGCATCGGCCTCCAGCCACGGCGGGCTGGCGGGCGGCTCGGGTGCGTCGGGCCGCTCATCGAGGGCGGCGGCATGGCCCTCGACCGGGGCCTCGACCTCCCAGGGAAGGGGAGCGTGCTCGGCCGGCGCGATGGCCTCCGGGGGAGCGATGGCCTCCGGGGGGGGCGGTAGCTCCGCCGGCTCGAACTGCACGGCCATGACCTCGGGCGGGACTGCGGGCTCGGGCAGCGGAGGGGGTTCGGGGATCCCTCGCGGCTCAGCGGCCGGCCGGGCGGCGAACGGGCCGGCGATCGCGGCGAAGGGCCCCGTCGTCGCTTCCGGCTCGGCTACCTCCGGCTCGGCTACCTCCGGCTCCGCTACCTCCGGCTCCGCTACCTCCGGCTCTTCGAGGGCCCGCTGCCACGCCGACGCGTCGATCTCAGCGGCGGCCGGCTCCGCCGGGATGTCCACCCACGTCGCCGCCGGGGACACCACCGCCTCATAGCGAGCCTCGTCGGGGTCGGGCTCGGGCGCGTCGAGCGAGGCGTACTCGATCATCGCGGGGGCCGCGGCCGCGGGTTCAGGGATGTCCGCCAGGACCATGCTATTCGCCTCGCCGATGCCGGCCCGGTCACGGAACGCCTCCAGGGCGGGCATCAGGACGGTGTTGGGGACGACCGCGCGGCCTATGCCGCGGACCCGTTCGCGAGCCGAGGTCACCTCGTCGAGGAGCGCGCCGCACGCGGCACAGGACCGCAGGTGCTCCTCTATCTGCTGCTGTGCTTCCCCCGCCAACTCACCGTCGAGGTACGGGGTCAGCGCTTTGGACGGGCACTTCTTCACCACGAACGCACTAGAACTTGATGTAGTCGTACGCCTGCTGGAACTCGTGCCGGGCCCGGTCCAGGTCGCGGGGCACGGAGCTGCGGCCGATCGCGGCCGCGCGTGCCACCTGGTCGTAGCTGAGTTCGCAGTAGTCATGGAGCAGGAGGACGACTCGGGAGTTGAACTCCAGGGTGGACAGCGCCCGCTGCTCGGTGCCGTTGGACAGCTCGGCGACGTGGTCCTCGCTGAAGTCCACGGTCGGTTCCGTCGCGTGCCCGAACATCCGTTGCCAGAGGGTTTGCTTGTCCCCCTTGCGCAGGTAGTCGCGGGCGCGGGCGGTGGCGATCAGGTACATCAGGGACCCCGGCTCGTTGGGAGTCTTGCCCTTGCGGTAGTAACGCGCGACCTCGTCGAACGTCCCTTCGGTGAGTCGGTGGGCAACGCCGATATCACCCACCAGGCGCTCCAGGTAACTCAGGACCTGATTGAAGGAGGCCAGGAACAGGGTGTCGAAATCGGGCTGTGTGCTGGAGTAATTCAGCACCAGGCTTAGCTCATTCATTACAAAAACGTAGAGGGGACGCTGCGGCCAGTGTAGACGCCTCCCCGATCAGAAGCAACTCGCGGCCGGATCCGCGGGGTGCGCCTTCAGGGTGTGGGCTTTGCCGTGGGGCTGGCCGAGGGCGTCGCCGACACAGCGCCGAACGCAGCGCCGCCACGCCCGGGTGAGCCGGGTCAGGCGTCCCAGATGACATGGGTCTCCTCCTCTGCGAACAGGCCGTCCGCGTCGACCCCAAGTCGCCGCAACAGCGAGGGGGGTATGCCGATGTCGGTCACCAGCAGGCGACCCACGAAGCTACGCGCCGCCGGCCGCAGCAGGCCCACCTTGGGGAGCGCCAGGGTCAGCGTTGTCGTCGCCCGCACACAGGCGCCGGGGGCCGCGCCGGTGGCGGCGTCCAGCCCCGACGGTATGTCAACGGCCAGCACCCGGGCGCCATGCGGCAGCGCCGTGACGACCTGCTCGACACTCCCGCGCGGCGCGCCGTGGGCGCCGAAACCCAGCAGCGCGTCGATGTAGAGCTCCGCTGCCGGAAGGGTCCCGGCCCAGCCACCGACCTCCATTCCGCCGGCCCTCGCCGCCCGCATCTGCTGCACCATCAGCCCGGTCGCCGCCGCGACCTCAAATGAGGTCACGACGCGCACGTCCGCCCCCCAGCCGGCGAGGCGCCGCGCCGCGACCAGGCCGTCGGCCCCGTTGTTCCCCTTGCCTGCTAGGATGCAGACCGCCCGGCCCGCCAGTGACGGGCCGAGGATCTCGCGGGCAACGCGCGCGGTCTGCAGGCCGGCCACCTCCATCAGCTGTATCGGGGTGATCCCGTAGTCGGCCTCGGCCAGCCGGTCGACCTCACGCATCTGGTCCGGCGTCAACCCCAATTTCCAGGAGGTCAGCTTGTCCACCGCGATCAATCTAGTCCACGGCCGCGAGGTGCTCGACTCCCGCGGCAACCCGACCGTCGAGGTAGAGGTTGTCCTGGAGGGCGGCGCCAGGGGTGTCGCCAAGGTCCCATCCGGGGCGTCGACCGGGACCCACGAGGCGGTGGAGCTGCGCGACGGCGACAGCGCGCGCTACGGGGGCAAGGGCGTGCTCAAGGCCGCAGGCAACGTGAGCGGCGAGATCGCGGCCGCGGTGAGGGGCCTCGACGCCGCCGACCAGGCCGCGCTGGACAGTGCGTTGCTGACGCTTGACGGCACGCCCAACAAGGGCCGGCTCGGTGCCAATGCCATCCTCGGGGTCTCGCTGGCCGCGGCCCACGCCGCGGCGATCGCGGCCGGCAAGCCGCTCTACGCCTCCCTGGGCGGGGACCAGGCGGTGACCCTGCCGGTACCGATGATGAACATCATCAATGGCGGGGCGCACGCCGATACCGACGTCGACTTCCAGGAGTTCATGGTGGTGCCCGTCGGCCTGCCCACCTTCGCTGAGGGGCTGCGCGCCGGGGCCGAGGTGTTCCATGCCCTCAAGGCCGCGATCAAGAAGCGGGGGCTCAGCACCGGGCAGGGCGATGAGGGCGGCTTCGCCCCCGACCTCAAGTCCAACCGCGAGGCGATGGACCTCCTGATCGAGGGTATCCAGGCGGCGGGTTACGAGCCCGGCAAGGACGTGGCGATCGCGCTTGACCCCGCCACCAGCGAGTTCTACAAGGACGGCAGGTACCACCTCGCCGGCGAGGGCAGGAGCCTGAGCAGCGAGGAGATGATCAGCCTCTGGGAGGAGTGGACCCGCGCCTACCCGGTGATCTCCATCGAGGATGGCCTCGCCGAGGACGACTGGGACGGCTGGAAACTGCTGACCGAGCGGCTCGGTGCCCACACCCAGCTCGTCGGTGATGACCTCTTCGTCACCAACCCCTTGCGCCTGCAGCAGGGGATCGACCGGGGCGTGGCCAACGCCATCCTGGTCAAGGTCAACCAGATCGGCTCGCTGACCGAGACCCTGACGGCGATGCAGTTGGCGCGGGCCGCGAGCTACGCCGCGGTGATGTCGCATCGCTCGGGGGAGACCGAGGACACCACCATCGCCGACCTGGCGGTGGCGACCAACGCCGGTCAGATAAAGACCGGGGCGCCATCACGCTCCGAACGGGTGGCCAAGTACAACCGGCTGCTGGTGATCGAGGCGGAGCTGGGCTCGCGGGCCCGCTACCCCGGGCGGTCGGCCTTCAGGAGCTGAGCCGTGCGGGGTTGTGGATGATCCCGAACGCAAACGCGCCGCACTTCCCTTAGTCTTTTCGCGGATGGGAATCCTGGAGGGTAGGGCGGCCCTGATCACCGGCGGCTCGTCGGGGATCGGGCAGGCCACGGTGCGGCGCTTCCTCGACGCGGGCGCGCACGTGGCGGTCGTCGACCTGCAGCCGCCCACCGAGGATGTCGCCTATATCGAGGCCGACGTCGGCGTCAGCTCCTCCTGGCCGGTGATCGTCGAGCAGGCGATCAAGCACCTCGGCGCGATCGACGTGGCCTTCCTCAATGCGGGGGTCACCACCGGTGAGGGCGCGGTCGAGAAGGTCACCGACGACCAGTACCACCGGATCATGCGCGTCAACCTCGACCACGTCTTCTACGGCATCCGCGAGCTGGTGCCGCTGATGACCGAGAGGGGCGGGGGCTGGATCGTGGCCACGGCCTCACTGGCGGGCCTCACCGGCGTGCCGCCGGACCCGGTCTACGCCGCCACCAAGCACGCCGTCGTGGGGCTGGTGCGCTCGCTGGGCCCTGTCCTGGAGCAATCCGGCATCCGACTCAACGCCATCTGCCCCGGCTTCACGGACACCCCGCTGCTCAGCGGTGAGGCGGGGGAGGCGCTGCGCCAGATGGGCTTCCCGCTATTGCGGGCCGACGACATTGCGTCCGCGGTGATGACCGCCGTCGAGTCGGGAGGAAGCGGTCTCTGCTACCCCGTCCAGCCCGGCGTTGAGGCCGAGCCCTATCGTTTTGCCGGCATCCCCGGCCCCAAGCTGGCCGGTGCCGAGGGCACCCGACCCCCCTACCTGGGCTAGTTCAGAAGGGCCACTTCTTCTTCTCCGCCTCGGCCGCCGGTGTCGGGACGGCGCCGGGAGGTGGAGCGTTGCCGGCAGCGACGGGGACGGGCGACGGCGTGGTGGCCTGTGCCGGGCCGGTTGTCGCACCCAGCCGGTAGCTGATCCCAGCGCAGCGGGTACAGACCATCAGGCCGTCCTCGCGCTCCGGGAGGCAGTCGACGCAGAAGGCCTCCAGGCACCCGGGGCAGAGTCCGAC
>DAINSI010000032.1:0-10247 GCA_036741395.1 Candidatus Dormiibacterota bacterium | reverse complement strand
GAGGTGGGGGTGGTTGCTGCAGGCGACGTAGACGGGGGCCTCGATGGGCGCCGCCATCATGGGCTCGGGCATCGCCGGCTCGGGCTCCATGACAACGGGTGGCGCCTCCGTGCTGGGGGTCTCGCCGGGGGCAAAGACCGCGGTCTCGCGCGCGGAGAGGTCGGGCGGCGGCGCCACCATCGTCTCCTCAGCCATCGTCGGCGGCGCGACCATGGTCTCCTCGCTGGCCATGGGGCCGACGACCATGGTCTCTTCGGGGCTGGACGCCTCGGGCGCCGGCGGCCACTCCGCCTCGACACCCTCGGGCCACTCGGCCCTCGCCGCGAAGGCCATCGTCACACCGCCAAAGCTGACCTCGTCGCCGTCCTGGAGGGGGCGGTCCACCTGGTGCGCCAGGGGCTCGCCGTTGACCGTGGTGCCGTTGGTCGAACCCACGTCGCGCAGGGCCATCGTGCCGTGGTCGTAGGCGACCTCGGCATGCTTGCGCGAGACGCTGCGCTCCTGGTCCAGCGTGCCCAGGTCGACCTCGGGCACGAGGTTGGTGATGCGGTCCTTGCGGCCGACGCTGTTGGTCTCTTTGTTGAGCGGGAAGGTCAGCTGGCCAAAAACCAGCGCGGGTCCGGTGGCCATGGCTAGTCCCTCCTCAATTGCGGCACAGGGCGCATCTTACGGCGAACGCAGCGGCGGGACCACCTTTATGTCGCCTCCGAAGTCGGAGAAGGCGATGCTGAGGTGGGTTTCGAGGGATGTGCCGGCGTTGGGGGTGACCTCCTCGTCGACCAGGCGGCCGCTGGCCCCGTCCACCCAGGCGACCAGCTGCCCCCGGGTTGGCGCCGCCGCCGATGCCGTGGCGGAGGGCGATGCCGCGGCTCGGCGCGCGATGTCCACGAGGGCCTCGAAGCGCTCGGCGGGCTGCCCGCCCAGCGTTCCCGGGCCGTCGTCCCTGACCCCCGTGGCCCCCGACAGGTAGCCCAGGTAGCTGCGCGGGTCCCCCGACGACCCCGCCCCCGCCACCACGTGCCAGGGCTGGCTGTTGGAGCGCCCGTAGTCGACGCCGTCGTAGGACACCGACTCGGTCGTGAGCTGCTGGGTGCCGGAGTTGAAGAGGAGGCCGAGGTGGAACCGGGTGTGCGACTCGGACTCACCGGTCCCGACCATGCTGCCCCTGGGACCGGAGGCCGCACCCGCGAATGTCGCGCCGAGCTTGACCCTGAACGACCCGCTCTCGGACGTCTTCCTGGCGGCCGCGGTCAGAGCCGACCCCGCAGGGCTGGTATCGGCGGGCGCGCCGGACGCAGGCGGGGGGATCACGTACGGCCCCACCGGCTGCTGGGCGACCGGGGCCGGGCTGATCGGTGCCGCCGGCGCGGTCGCCTCGCCGCAGGCGCACAGCACGACCGCCGCCAGCGCCGCCAGCGGCGCCGCCCGACCTGAGCGCGGGGTCACTGGCCGGAGCGGCCCTTCTGCAGGACGTAGATCGCAGCGGTCACGTCGCCATGGGTGAACAGCTCTACCTGCAGGACCCGCATCCCATCAGAGTAGACCTGCTGCCAGGTGCGGCTGCTGCGCGCGCCGGCGGCTGGCGTGGCTGCGCCCACCGGCCCCCACCCGTTGCGGACGACGCCGGCGTCGACGCCACCGCGAACGTCGTCCACGGTGCCCTGTCGGGTGTACACGACCGTGGTGACCGTGGCGTTTGACAGGTAGTAGCTGCGCACCGTGCCGCCGGGGCGCGGCACGCCGGGGATGTCTGCGCCGGGGATGTCACTGGCCGGCACCCGGGTCAGCGCCAGCTCCAGCGGCGCGGTGTTGTTGGGGTCGACCGCGGGGGTGCTCGAGTTGCTGAAGAGGTACAGCCCCAAGCCGATGACGGCCGCCAGCGCGGCCGCGACCGCGATGCCGGCGCGGCGGCTGCCCCTTGGCTTGCGGGCACCCACCGGGGCTCGGGAGCGGCTGCGGTTCGGGGTCGCGGTCTTAGTGATGGTGCCGGAAGGGGACTGCTCGCGCGGCGCTGGTCAGCACGAGGCGTGAGTCAGCGATCCGCCGGCCGAGAAGGGGAACCAGGTGTACGAGTAGCGGGTGAAGTAGAAACGGTAACTGATCGGGATCGTGCCTCCAGTGGAGAGCCCCATGTCGTAGTGATAGAGAACCCTCATGGTGCCCAGGCTGGGGTTGATGTCCTTGAGCGAGAGACCGGCGATGCTACCGGACGCTATCTCCTGCAGCAATCCCACCGGGCCCTTGTGCTCTGAGGCACCCATCCCGTGCGGGAACTCGCCGCCCTTGTAGTCCCAGGCAGGGTCGTTGGCGTGGTCGCAGGTGATGGCACCCGGCTTGATGCTGGGGTCGGCCGTGTGGGCGGCAGCGTTGATCCATGCCAGGAGCTCCGGGTCCGACAGGGCGTAGGAGTCGTCCTTGGCCTGGTTCAGCCGGTCGATGGCGGCGACCTTGCCGGCCTCGGCCGTCGACTCCTGGACGATCTCGGCGTCGTATGCCGCATGCCCCACGCTCCAGGCCCCGATCATGATGATCGTGAGCAGCGGCAGGCACATCGCGAACTCGATCAGGGACTGCCCCTTCTGCCCCCCACGGTGGTGGCGGGCCATTTTCACTGGATGGGCTGTCATGAGGAGGGGGCGGCGCCGCAGGTCGAGTTGGCGGGGTCGGACAGGCTCACATTCCCTGCGATGACCATCTTGAGGATTTTCGCGAGATCGAAATTGTTGGCCACGTCCGCGACCTCCTGGACGGCGGGCACGCAACCCACGGTCACCAGGGCGATGTGGTAGGTGCGGGTGTCGGGGGGTGCGGGCCCGAGGACGAAGTTGACGAAGCCCTCGATGATGTCGGCCAGCCAGCAGAACGGACAGATGGTGCCGATGATCGGCAGGTCGATGCTGAAGGCCCGCAGCGGGTTGATCATGTTGTCGTAGAAGAAGTCGTGGATCGCGGTGTAGATGGCGAGGAACACGTCGAACGCTCCCAACAGGACCTTGCACCAGCCGTACGCCGACTTCGGGATGAAACCCAGCAGCTTCGAGTTGTCGTGGTTCGCGAAGCTGTTGCAGAGGCTGGCGGCGTGAACCGCGTCCTTGGCGCTGTCGGCGCGGTGGATTATGGCCTTGCTGCCGGTGATGGTCCAGTGCTGGGTGGGTGGACTCTCCCCGGCCACCGCGCGGAGCATCTTCTCGGCGTCGGTGGGGTTGACCTGGTTGAGCATGATGAAGGCCTCGTTGACGTCGGCCTGGTTGTCGGCGATGTTGCCGGAGGAGTGGGGCACCAGCTGGTACGCCTTCCAGGCGCCCAGCGCCTTAGAACCGCTGACGTCCGCGGCGTAGCCCTGGGTCTTGCGCCAGTCGGTCGGGTAGTTGCTCGGCAGCGGCCCGTCGACCCGGCGCTTCTGCATCTGGCTCTCCAGGCCGTTGTCGGGGTTGAAGTTCCAGAAGTCCCAGCAGGGGAAGCTCTGCTCATCGGTGAGGGGCGGTTGGGGTGTCCCGGCAGCCGTCGCTGGCTGCACGAATCGCTTGCAGAGGTCCGTGCTGTCGTCGTACAGCGTGCCGGCGCAGATGAAGCCGGGCTTGGGGTTGGCAAGGGCCTGGCGGCACTGGGGCCGGATCTGACCGGTGCCAAATGGCGTGTTCGACGCGGGCAGGGTCTCGTAGTAGTCGGTCAGCTGGGTGACCGCCGCGTTGACGTACTGGTTGGGATCCGAGCCGGGACTTCCAAGAGGAGGGCCACTCTTGGCGGCGAAGTCCAGCTGGCGCTCCTCCCCCACCATCGAGTCCCAGGCGAACTGCTGGGCATTGGTGTCGCCGTCGAAGAGGGTGGGTTTCTTGCTGTCGTAGGCGCTGTTCGTGGTGACGTTGAAGTTGATCCTCAGGCGGACGTCGAGGAGGCCCTTCTCGTCGTCCAGCAGGTCGGTGCGCAGCTGGCTGCGCAACCACTCCCTCTCGTCACAGGCGCGGTGCCAAACCCCGGGCAGGATGATGGGCTTCGGCTGGGTGACGTCGGTCCACTCCGGGGGAGCGACGCAGCCCGAGGTGTCCGGCCACAGGCTGAAGGTGTCGTGCCCCGGGCTGCGCTGCTCGGCGGTGGCGCTGCAGTAGGCGGAGGTGCCCGTCACCGAGCCGCATGCCGGGGCGTTGCAGGAGGTGCCATCCAGCTTCTTGCAGTCGGCGAGGGTGGTGGCGGCACCGGTGCCCCAGATGGCGTGCATGGCGGTGGCCTTCATGGCGTTGAAGATGGTGGGGTCGGAGATGGGTTGTCGGGCGTGGTCGACGAAGTCGCTGATGTCCTTGGGCGTGTACTTGGCCGACCCGGCCTGGTTCAGGACGCCGCTGGGTAAGATGAACCCCAGGTAGCCGTTGTTGGCCGCGGCGACGGTCGCATTGATCACCGCCAGGATCGATTTGGCCTGGTCGAGGATGTCGTTCAACGTGTCCTTGATCGCATCGAAGACGTCTTTCGCCGAATCTGCGGCTTGTTGTACGAATTCTCCAACGGCGACGATCGCCGCGCCCAGCCATTCGAGGAACGGAATCGCGCCGATGGCGTCGCCGATCGACTGCACCACCTCGGCCATCCGCGAGAGGAACCCCAGGCCCCAGTCGATGAGGTCGAAGGCGACGGTGTCGTTGACCACCGCGATGTAGGTCTCGGCGGCGGTCAGGGCGGCCTGGTCGCTGGACGCCTGCATGCGGGTGGCGTCGCCGGCGGTGTTGCTGAGGCCGGTCGCCAGGACCACCACCAGCACCATGAGCATCGCCGTGAAGGCCGTTATGAGGGTGACGTTGCCGCGCTGCGCCTGCATCATCACTCGTACTGTCCCTGCAGCCGGGCCGCGACCGCGGTCTCCCGGATGTCGCCCAGCTGGTTGCCGTACAGCGCGGTCAGGATCTCCCAGCCCGGCACCTGTAGGCGGTACTTGATCGTAACGGTGATCGACATATTGCAGTAGTAGCCGCCGCCGCCGTACGGTGTCGTCGCATCGGGCCCGGACAGCGTCCCGTTGGGCAGGTCCGGTCCGGCGGTGATGCTCTCGATGGTGGGCTCGGAGGCCATCGACTGGGCGATGCCGAGGTCGTGGTACTTGTTGTAGTGGTAGTCGATCACGGCCTGCCCATCCGCCGTGTTGCGGTCGGTCAGGTTGGGGCTGGACTGGTTGGGATAGCAGCCTGTGACCAGGTCATGGCCGAAGTCGTTCTTGCCATCGGCGGTCTGCGGCTCCTGCTTGGCGATATGGCGGGCGATGTCGTACGCCAGCTTGTGCTCCTGGATGCGCACCGACCACGACAGCGCCACGCCGATGCTGATGAAGATGATCGCCAGCAGGATCGGCAGGATCAGGGCGAACTCGACCATGGCCTGCCCCCGCCGCCGGTTCATTTCAGGCTGATCTGGTCGTTGAACTGCTGTGCTCGCTTGCCGATCTCGGCCGCGGTGAACTTGTCCGGCAACCGGATGCTGTACGCCTCCTGGTTCTCGCTGAGGCGGGCCGCCACCGACTTGGTGACGCCGATGTTGGAGGCCAGCGCGAAGCTCATCACGACGGTCGCCATGATCAGCGCGTACTCGATCATCGCCTGGCCGGCCAGGCCGACCTGCCGGGCCGCGGTGCCCAGCCTCCCCGTCAATGGTTCCCGATCTGCAGGAAGGCCAACGACCCCAGGATGATCAGCAGCGCCAGCATATTGATCATGGTCGGGAAGGTCATCAGGACGGGCGCCCGCAGGGAGCGCCCCTTGACCTCCTGCTCGCGCTTGATGCGCAGCTCGGTGGCCTGCCCGTGGAGCATGTCCTTGAGGTCGCGACCGCCCACCTGGGTGGCCTGGCCCACCGCAGCAACCAGGAACGAGAGGTCGTCGTTGCGGTTCTTGCGCAGCAACTCCTCCATGGCCACGTTGAGGCGTTCCTTGAGTTGCGTGGTGCGCTCGACGACGTAGTTCAGCTCCTGGGCCAGGACCTCCTTCTCGAAGTAACGGCAGTAGTAGGCGATTCCCGAGTCGATGGAGGTCCGCTCAACGGCGAGCCCGATGACCTCGAGCGCCAGCGGGAGAGCGCGGCTGATCTTGTTCTGGCGCAGCGTGGCCGCCTGCTTGATGGTGCCGTTGGGCGAACTGAATCCCATCGCGGCGCCCGCGACGCCAAAGAGGACCGCGATCACGACGTTCCCAAGCATCACCCCCAGCACCGCCCCCAGGCCTCCAAAGACCAGCGCCAGCAACAGCCGCATCCGCGCCACGTCTTCGACGGTGACCTCCCGGGCGACGTCCGCCTGCTCCAGCTGCCGCGGGACGTCGCTGCGCTTGACCATCTCGACGATCAGTCCGACGGCCGGCAGGCGGTGACTCTGGCGCTGCAACTTGAGGATGGCGGCCTTGTCGGAGTCGGCCAGCGCCGGCATGGCCAGGACCTGCCGCTTCGCGCGGCGCCGCCCGACGACCAGGATCGCCACCACCGCGACGATGACCAGGAGCACGACGCCGCCAAGGATCAGTACCAGGGGATCCATATCAGCTCTCGATCTGCTTGAGGATGCGCTTGGTGGCCCAGCGGCTGACGTAGTTCATCCCGGCCGCGATGATGATCACCACGATCCCGACGACGGTGGTGAACAGCGGCGTGATGAAGTGAGGCACCACCAGGTAGATGAAGAGGACGAAGAACACCGGCAGGTAGGACACCACCGTCGCCGTGGAGCGCACCTGCGAGGTCACCGCCTCCAGCTCGCTGCGGCCACGGATCTCGTCCTGGATCGAGGACGACAGGCTGCGGAGCAGGCCGTGGGTCTCAAGCCCGATCTGGTTGCCGATCGCCAGCGCGCTGGCGATGGTGTGCAACTCGGGGTAGGGGAGTTTCTCGGCCCAGATTGCGAAGGCCTCGGCCTCGGTCACGCGGAGGGCCGAGATCCGGTTGGCGAGGGCGTCGAGCTCGGACTTGATGGGCTCGGCGAGGTTGGGGGTGGTGGCCTGCAGGGCGTTGACGAAGTTGCGACCCGCGGCCATGCCGCTGCTCACCAGGAGAAGGGCATTGGGGAGTTGCAGCAGGAATCTGGCACGGTAGGCGCGCGCGCGGCCCAGCACCAGCGAGTAGTCGATCGCGGGTGCCGCGAGGCCGACGATGATGGCCAGGACGGGGGTCTTGAAGATCACGAAGGAGAGGCCGATGGCGATCAGGAAAACCGCCAGCTGCCGGTCCAGGAACGAGCCCCAGCGGAAGTCCGCGCCGATGTCCACGGGGCGGCGATAGCGCTGCATCACGCCGCTGTTGAGGATCGGTGCAAGGACGCGCTCGATGGGGCTGATGTAGCGCGCCGCCTCCACTGCCGCCGCGCTGCCCTCGCCACCGGTGTGTGCGGCGTAGGGGTCCGCGTGCGATGACTGCATGATCGGCAGGATCATGGTGACCACGAGGTACACGAAACCGATGGCGGCAATGACCAGCCCAGCGGTGCTCACGAACCGATCTCCAGGCGGATCTTCTCCTCGCAGTCGGCGGGGTCCTTCACCCTCAGGTACTCGCCGATGAACTTACCGTCGGCGTCCTGCCCGGTGCGCTTGAACTCGAAGATCGTCTCCACGCGGACCTCACCCTTCTCGTCGATGCCGCAGAGCTCCGCGACCTCGATCACGCGCCGGGAGCCGTCTGACAGGCGCATCGTCTGCACGATCAGGTTGACGGCACTGGAGATCTGCTTGCGGATCGCCGACATCGGCAGCTCTTTGGCCATCAGGATCATGGTCTCCAGGCGGCTGATGGTGTCCTCTGGATTGTTGGCGTGCACCGTGGACAGGGACCCGTCGTGGCCGGTGTTCATCGCGGTCAGCATGTCGAAGGCCTCCTCGCCGCGGCACTCACCGACGACGATACGGTCGGGACGCATGCGCAGGGCGTTCTTGACGAGGTCGCGAATGCTGACCTCGCCCTGCCCCGAGAGGTTGGCCGGCCGCGCCTCCAGCCGCTTGATGAACGGGTGGCGCAGCTGCAGCTCGGCGGCGTCCTCGATGGTGATCACGTGCTGGTTGTCGGGGATGAAGCTGGAGAGGATGTTGAGCAGCGTCGTCTTGCCCGACCCGGTGCCACCCGAGACCAGGATGTTCATTCGCGCCTTGACCGCGCGCGCCAGCCAATCGGCCATGTCCTGGGTCATCGCGCCCATGTTCACCAGCTGCTCGACGCCGAGCTTGTCCTGGGAGAACTTGCGGATGTTGATGGAGATACCGTCGATCGCCAGCGGCGGCATCACGACGTTGACGCGGCTGCCATCGGGGAGGCGGCCGTTGACCAGCGGGTTGGACTCGTTGGCCGGCCGGTTGAGGGGGCGGAGGATGACCTGCACGATCTGGTCGAGATGGCTGTTGTCCTCGAAGACCACGCTGGTGCGCTCGAGGCGCCCCTTCTTCTCGATGAAAACCCGCTTGGGCCCGCTGACGATGATCTCGGTGACCGCCTCGTCGCGGAGCAGGTCGTCCAGGGGTCCGAATCCGAAGATGTTGTCGGTGATGTACTGGAGGACGACGGCCCGGTCCTCGACGCCCAGCGCGTAGTCGTTCATCAGCCGCTGCACCACCACCGCGAGGTCCTTCTTGGCGCGATCGGGCTTGGTCCTGACCAGCTCGGCGAACGCCGGGTCGGCCAGCTGCTCGTCGAGGACCCGCCGCCGCAGCTCGGCCTTGATCGGTGTCAGGTCGCGCGGGGTCGCCGAACGCTGCGGCGCCGCGACCGGGGCCGCGGGCGCGTCAGCAGGATCGGCCTTGCGCAGGTATTTGTTGACCCCCATCAGGGCGCCCCTCTCATCTCAGTCAGGGCCATATGGTATGCCGAACCGGGCATACATGGTTGGCGAAGATCAGGCGCAACTCCAATGCGGATCTCGTAGTCGTCGCCGAGCGCGGTCGGATAGACAGACACCTGTGTTTCCCTCTTCGTTTGGTGTGCCTCACTCTACGGTGCCGCAGCGCAGAGGGGAACGGCTACTTCTTGGGCGCCGGTCCCCCGATGCCCAGGAACGTGGCCAGCTGCGACACGGCCTTGCCGTAGCCCGTGCCGGCGCTCTTGGCGAAGGGACCGTGCTTCTCGATGAAGCCCTCGACGAATTTCTTGTCATCGGGGAGCGACGCCGCCACCGCGACCGGCATCGGCACCTCGAGCTTCTTCTTGCCGCTGCGGTTCACAACCAGGAAGACGCGGTCCTGTACGCGCAGGTCGCGGGCCTCGATCATCGGCGCGATCACCAGGTTGAGCATGCGGGCGACCTTGATCTGGCTGGGGATGTCGTCGGGCGTGACGACCATGATCCGATCGGACCGGAACAGGGCCGGCGCGGTGAACATGTCGACGGTGTTGGGCAGGTCCAGCACGACAACGTCGAAGTTGCTGCTGAGGATCTCGACCAGCGCCTCCATGTGGCTGGAGGGATCGCCGTAATCGTCGACCGCGGCGGGGTCGTCGAGGGCGCAGAGGACGTAGAGGTTGTCGCGCCGGAAGCACTTGTTGAGGAGGATCTCCTCGGAGATCACGCCGCCGGCCTCGGCCGGCACCCGCGAGACGTCGCCCTCGACGCGGACCAGGATCTCGTCGATCAGCGGCTTGAGGCCGAGCACGCTGGAGCGCTTCATCTCGGACACGTCGAAGAAGTAGGACTGGCTGCCGTTCTGGAGGTCGAGGTCCACGAGGAGAACGCGCAGGCCGGCGTCCTGGGCAATCCGTGAGGCGAGGGCGGCGGCGAGGACGCTGGTGCCGGAGCCGCCGCGCGGGCTGTAGCAGGCGAAGACCTGTCCCTTGCCGCCGGTCCGACGCGGCTGCACGGCGTCGAGCTGTCCCGGCGCCGCAACCACGGCCGGCATCGCCGGGGCCTGCGGTGCCGGGGCCTGCGGTTGGGGCGCCATGCTGGCGGCGTTGGCGGGCTCGAACGCCGGCGACGTCGGGGCCGCGGGCGGCAGTACGGCCGCGGCCCCCATCGGCTCGCCGACGAGCTGGTATGGGCGCCGGGCGGAGTATCCCTGCGCCATCTCCTCGTTGAGAAAGGCTGCCATGACCTGGTTGCCGGCGGCGGCTTGCTCGCCGACCAGGCGCGTCAGCCTGGCCCGGTTGGGCGAATATGCGACTACCTTATCGGCCATCGGTCCTCCTCTTCATGGGCAGCGATACTGCACTGGCGCGGTGTTGGAGTCAACGGGGGCAGGTTTGAGCACCTTGAGCTGAGCCTTGTTGCCATCGGCGCTGCCGTTGCCGTGGTACGTGAACTG
>DAINSI010000031.1:0-26577 GCA_036741395.1 Candidatus Dormiibacterota bacterium | reverse complement strand
AGGGCGCCCGCCAGCGCGCACAGCGACAGAGAAGGGTTGGCACCGATGCGCGCGCGACGGTCGCGGTGGCCAGGGCTGCGGCGCAACAGCCCGGACGAGGACCGGGTGTCGCGGCCTCTCGGCGGTAGAGCGGTGCCCGGGGGGCGCCCCGGACCGGGCCCTGACGGTCGGCGGGACCGGGTGACGTGTCCCCGGGGCGTCAGGCCCCGCCGAGAGCCCTCACTGTCGGGTCATCTCGCGATCGGTTCAGCCTAGGCCGAGTCGGCGGCCCCGGCACGCATGGCGTCGACCAGGTCGACGACCTCGCGGCCGAAGGAGGTCAGCTTCTCGCGCAGGATCTTGCCCGGCCAGGGTGTGTAGAGCATCGCCAGGACGGCCCCGATGAGCAGTCCGTGACGGAGCCCGCGTCCGTATCTCACAGTTGGCTGGAATACCTCCTTGCCCAGCGTTTCGACGGCGTCACTGACCGCTTCCGCGCCGGCCTCGGCCGCGTCTGCAACCGCTTCTCCGACGGCCGCCGCCACCCCCGGTGCCTCGTTGGCGACATCGGTGGCCAGCTTCTTGCCCACCTTGGCCAGGACGGTGGTGTTCTCCTCGATGAACTCGAGGACCTTCTCGACCTTGTCGCCGATGTCGGCGTCCTTGACCGCCTTGCTGGCGGACTTGACGGCCTTCCCGGCGGCCTTGCCGGCGGTGTCGATGGCGTCGCCGGCGCTGTCGCGGCCGCTGTCACTGCGCTTCTGCAGCTCGTCCATCACCGAGTCGACGATGGCCTCGATCTGCTTGTTCCGTCCGTTTCTCACAACCTACCTCCTGGAGACCATGAACTTACCACCTGGCCCCTGGAAATCGAAGCGGGCCCGGGGGGCGGATTGGCTTCCATTTCCCGGCCGCCGCGCGCATACTCACCGCAAATCAAAGGCCCGTTCTCTCCACGCTCTTGCAGGAGGCCTTTCATGGACAAGTCACCCAGTCGCAAGCGGGCGGACGCCCGCGCTGCCCAACGCCGACTCCAGGCCGCGTTGCGGCAGGAGCTTCGCCGCCGCGGAGCGGACTGCCGCTACTGCGGACAGTGCCCGGTGGCCCGCGCCGGTAACTGCCCCGGCATCTGCTGAGCGGCGCCGCCCGCGAGGGCGGCGATTATTCGACGGTGGGGTGGTGCGGCTCGACCGGCGCCCCCGGCTGGGCTGCGGGGGTGGTCACCACCGGGGTCGCGACCATCGGTGCCATGACCACCGGCGTCGCCACGATGGTCGGCGTTACCGGGGGCATGATGACGCGCCGCCTGCGGTAGTAACCGCCACCGCCTGCCATGGCGAGCACCACGACGACCAACAGAATGATCAGCAGCAGTCCCATTTAGAGCACCTCCTGAAAGTGATGCTGTCATCTTCTCACACAATCAGACTGTAAGAAAGACTGCGTAGACCTTACGTTTTGCTTGCGCCGTGAGGGCTGCGCGGGTACACTCATAAAGAATCGTTTATCAAACCTTTCTTTATATGACCCCCCGCGACGCGGGTCGAAGGACGCTTCATTTGTCGGCAATCACCATTCAGCGTGATCTCAAGGCGCATTTCATAGGCCTGGCCAACCCGACCCGGCTGTCGATCGTCTCCCTCCTCGTGGACGGCGAGATGAGTGCCTCGGAGATCGCTCGTCGCCTCAAGCTCAGCCAGCCCCTGCTGTCATGGCACCTCCGGGTGATGCGGCGCGCAGGGTTGATCGAGACGCGCCGCCGCGGGCGCGAGATGTCGTGCGACCTGGACCGCGATTCCATCCGGGAGACCCAGGAACGCTTCAACCAGATGATCAGGATGCCGGGAGCGCGACTGGGCGCCGCGCCGGCGCGACGCCCAGCGAATAGCGACCCAGTAGGTAAGGAGACTGCAAATGCCATCTAAGAACGGCAAATCCAACGGAAGACTCAAGGTCAAGGCCGCTGCCGGCGGCCGTCGCAAGGTCCGCGTCGCCATCGTCGGCGTCGGCAACTGCGCCAGCTCGTTGGTCCAGGGCGTGGAGTACTACCAGAAGGCCAAGGGGACCGACAAGGTCCCCGGCCTGATGCACGTCGACCTCGGCGGTTACCACATCAGCGACATTGAGTTCGTCGCAGCATTTGACATCGACCGCGAGAAGGTCGGCAAGGACCTGTCGGACGCCATCTTCAGCGGCCAGAACAACACCGTGAAGTTCTCCGACGTGCCCAGGACCGGTGTCAAGGTGCACCGCGGCATGACCCTCGACGGCCTCGGGAAGTACCTCAAGGAGGTCATCCACAAGGCGCCGGGGAAGACCGACGACGTCGTCGGCATCCTCAAGAAGTCGAAGGCCGACGTGCTCGTCAACTACCTGCCCGTGGGCTCGGAATCAGCCACCCGGTGGTACATGGAGCAGGCGCTCGCCGCCGGCGTCGCGGTGGTCAACTGCATGCCCGTCTTCATCGCCCGCGAGGAGTACTGGCAGAAGCGTTTCGAGGATGCAGGCCTGCCGATCGTCGGCGACGACATCAAGTCGCAGGTCGGTGCAACCATCGTGCACCGGGTTCTGACGCGACTGTACGAGGACCGCGGCGTCCAGCTGGAGAACACCTACCAGCTCAACTTCGGCGGCAACACGGATTTCCTGAACATGCTCGAGCGCGAGCGCCTGGAGTCCAAGAAGATCTCCAAGACCAACGCCGTGACCAGCCAGCTGGACAAGGACATCGACGCCCGCAGCGTGCACGTCGGCCCGTCCGACTACGTGCCCTGGCTGAGCGATCGTAAGTGGGCCTTCATCCGTCTCGAGGGCAAGTCCTTCGGCGACGTGCCCCTCAACGTCGAGCTCAAGCTCGAGGTCCACGACAGCCCCAACAGTGCCGGCATCGTCATCGATGCCGTCCGGTTCTGCAAGCTGGCGCTGGACAACGGCATCAAGGGCTCGCTCTTCGGCCCCAGTTCGTGGCTGATGAAGTCGCCCCCGGCGCAGTACACCGATGACGTCGCGCACCGTCTCGCCGAGGAGTTCATCGTCAGCCCGGTGGCCCATCCCGACGCGGTCGGACGAGACTGGCACAGCACCTTCGCCGGCCACCACGCCGCCGCCGAGGCCCACGGCAAGAACGGCAATGGCAAAGGCGGCAACGGCCATGGCGGCCGGCCCCAGGAGGCGCTGACCGCGCCCGTGGTTGCCAGTCGCAAGGGCGCACCAAAGACGCGGAAGAAGGCGTCGGCGGGGCGCTGACGACGCTCCGTCCGGCACACCTGGTTTACGCCGGGTGGCATTCATGATCGGCCGGCTCTTCGATGCGGGTGGCAGGGTGAGCTCCCTGCTCCCGCCTGCCGTCCGTTACGGCGCGGCCCGGCTGGGGGGGATGGTGGGCTACGCCGCGCTACCCAGGATGCGCAGGCAGGCGCTGGAGAATTACGCCGGGATCCTTCACCTCCCGGTTGATGCTCCGCAGGTGCGCCGGCTCGCCCGCGAGGCGGTCGTGGGGTACACCAAGCTGATCGCCGACTTCCTCTTGCTCCCCAGGCTCTCCCGCGATGAGGTCATGCGGATGGTCGACTGGCGGGGCTGGGACCACATCCAGGACGGGCTGGCCCTCGGGCGCGGGGTGATCGTCGTCACCCCCCACTTCGGCAACTGGGACGTGGCCGCGGCCTCGGCCGCGGCGCGGGGTCTCAAGGTCACCGCGGTCACCGAGCACTACGGCGACGACGACCTCAACCAGCGGGTGACCGCGGCGCGCCGCCGCGCGGGCGTCAATGTCGTCCCACTCACCGTCGCGGCGGGCAGGGCGGTGCTCGGCGCGCTGCGGCGCAACGAGGTCGTCGCCCTGGTCTGCGACCTCGCCAAGGACGGGCGCAACGTGCAGGTCCAGCTCTGCGGCCAGCAGCTGATGGTACCCGCCGGCCCCGCGACCCTGGCACTTCACAGCGGCGCCCCGCTGGTACCCATCCTCTGCCTCCGGCAGCCCGACAACCGGTACCTCCTCGAGGTCCAGCCGGCGATCGACTTCAAGGCCTCTGGTGACGAACCGGCGGACGTTGCCGCGCTGGCCCAGGCGATCATGGATCGCTTCGAACCCGAGCTCCTGCGCCACCCCGAACAGTGGTACCTGTTCTCCCCCATGTGGCTGCGAGAGGGCGCGCCGTCCACGGCGCAGCGCGGCGCCAGCCCCGGTGCCGGCGAGGGAGTCCTGGCAGCCCGGTGACCGACTCCAGCCAGAACCGCAGGCGAATGCTCGGCTTCAGCCTGGCCAACACCGTCTTCGGTGGACTGCCGCTCAAGGTGAGCTACGTGCTGATGGCGGTCGTGGGTTGGGTCGTGGCCACCGTCTTCCCGCAGCGGGTCGCGGGCCTCCGCACCAACCTGAAACACGTCTTCCCGGCCCACAGCGAGGCTCAGATCACGGACCTGATGCAGCGCAACGCCAAGAATTACGGGAAGTTCTGGGTCGACCTCTTCAAGATGCCTCGACTGCCCCTGGAGTACAAGCTGACCCTGGCCGCGATCGAGGGCCGGGAGAACGCCGAGAAGGTCATGGCCGCGGGCAAGGGCGCGGTCGTGGTCAC
This sequence comes from Candidatus Dormiibacterota bacterium, assembly GCA_036741395.1. Lineage (GTDB taxonomy): Bacteria > Chloroflexota > Dormibacteria > DASZGP01 > DASZGP01 > JAXDLW01. The sequence continues at coordinate 22,018 of DAINSI010000031.1, read as the reverse complement.
CATCCACATGGGCGGCTGGGAAGGGGCGGCCTCATGGTGGGGCAGCACCTCGCCGTGGCACACCGGGCTGATCGCCGAAAGACTCGAGCCGCCGGAGCTCTGGGAGAAGGTCCGCAAGCTGCGCGAGTCGAGCGGGATATCGATGATCCCACTGAGTCGCACCGCAGCGCGCGACATCATGCGCCGGCTCAAGGGCAACGAGATGGTGACCGGGGCCATCGACCGTGACCTGCTGGGTGGGGGGCGGCCCTTCAAGTTCTTTGACAGCACCATCAACGTCCCGACCGGTCTTTTCGACATTGCCCATCGCACCGGTGCGGGGGTCCTACCCGTGATCTGCTACCGCAAGCCTGACGACACCTATCGCTTTGTGGGCATGGAGCCCCTCTGGGTGGGGGACGGGGACGGCGCCGTCGACGACGCGGTCAGGACGGTGCTGGCGCAGTTCGAAGGCTGTATCCGCCGCTTCCCCGACCAGTGGCACGTGATGGTCCCGATCTTCCAGGAGGAGGTCGCGCCGATCGCCGCCGCCGGCGGCGCCGCGGTGATGCCCGCGATCGAACTGGAGGAGCGCGTTGGGTAAGGCCGACATGCACATCCACACCAGCCGCAACGACGGCACCGCGTCGGTGCGCGAGATCCTCGACTTCGTGCGCGACAACACCGACCTCAACGTCATCGCGATCACCGACCACGACCGCCTGCGCGGCGCCCAGGAGGCGGCGCAGATGCAGGGCGATTACAACTTCGAGGTGGTCCCCGGGGTCGAGATGACGACGCTGGAGGGACACTGCCTCTGTCTCTTCGTCGAGCAGCCGATCAAGATGTGGCGCTCGTTGGAGTGGACCATTGGCAGGGCCCACGAGCAGGGCGGCATGGTGATCGCGCCGCACCCCATGTCGATGCTCACCCGCAGCATCGGGCGCTGGTCGTTCGAGCGGATCATGCACAACCCCAGTTCGGAGATCTTCTTCGACGCCGTCGAGACGTTCAACCCGAGCTACGCTGGCCGCATCGCCGAGGCCAAGGTCCGCCGCCTCAACGAGGAGCACTACCACCTGCCCGAGGTCGGCAACTCCGACGCCCATCATCTCGAGGGGGTGGGGAGCGCGTACACCGTCTACGAGGGCACCACCGCCGCGGAGTATCGCCGTGCCGTCGCCGCCGCCGCCACCAGCCCCGGCGGCGCGCACTGGGACCTCGCCACCCACGCCCTGGTGGCGAGGCGCAAGTTCGAATCGTTCCGCACCAACATCCGGCGCGGCCCCGGCTACATGCTGGAGCGGATGAGGACGGGCGCGTGAAGATCGCCCTTGTCAGTCCGTACGACCTCAGCCACCCCGGAGGGGTCACCGAACACATCACCCACCTGGCGCCGATGCTGCGCGCCCGCGGCGCCGAGGTGAAGCTGATGGCCCCGGCTTCCGGTGACCTGCCGATGGAGATCGCCGAGGCCGCGGACGAGGACTTCTATCGCATCGGCCGGGTGATCCCGGTGCCGGCCAACGGCAGCATCGCGCGGATCACCCTCAGCTTCCACCTCAGCCGCTACATCAACCGCATCCTCGACAAGGAGCGGTTCGACATCATCCATTTCCACGAGCCCCTGATGCCCGCCCTCCCGCTGACCGTGCTGCGCGCCAGCAAGACCTGCAACGTCGGCACCTTTCACGCCTACGCCAAGAGCAGCTACGCCTACTACTACGGCCAGCGCTGGGTCAGGCGATACCACCGCAAGCTGCACGGCCTGGTCGCTGTGAGCAAACCCGCCAGCGATTTTGTCAGCCAGTACTTCCGGGGCCCTTACAGCGTGGTCCCCAACGGCGTGGACCTGGACCGTTTCGGCGGCCACGTGAAGCCCCTTCCTGAGCTGCGGGACGGCAAGGTCAACATCCTCTTCCTGGGCCGCCTGGAGCAGCGCAAGGGGCTGGGGGTGTTGCTCCGCGCATACGCCCAGGTAAAGGAGCGCATGCCCGAACTGCGCCTGGTCATCGTCGGCCCCTCGCAGGAGCGTGCTCGGCGGCGCTATGAGGAATTCGTCCAGGCCCAGGACATCCGCGATGTGGTCTTCGCGGGCTTTGTCAGCGACGAGGACAAGCCGCGATATTTCGCCAGCGCCGACATCTACTGCGCGCCCAACACCGGCAAGGAGAGCTTCGGCATCGTCCTCCTCGAGGCCATGGCCACCGGACTGCCGGTCGTGGCCTCCGACATCCCGGGCTTCGCGCAGGTTATCTCCTCGGGGCGCGAGGGAATCCTCGTGCGCCGCGACGACCCTCTCAGCCTGGCCTCGGCGCTGACCCTGCTGGCCGGCGACGCCGACCTGCGCGCGCGGCTGGGCAGCGCCGGGTTGCGACGCGCCCAGGCCTTCTCCTGGGAGCGCGTGGTCGACCAGCTGGTGGTGGCGTACGAGGACGCGGTCCGGCGCTACCAGCGCACTCCCTTCAACCAGGGGAGCCCTCGCCAGCTCGCCGAAACCATCGCATTGCGCCGCGGGGCCCCCGCGACAAAGGAGCTTGAGCGTGTTCACGACGCAGTTCCAGGCCTGGGTTAGGCGGCTCGCGCTGCGCGCCGCCGCGCGCCTGCGCAGCCTGCCCGTGACGCCCAACCAGCTCACCGTCACCGGCCTGCTGGTGACCGTCCTCGCCGCCACCCTGGTTGCCCTCGACCACCCCTTCGCGGGGGGCGCCGTGCTGCTCTTCGCCGGCGTCTTCGACATCTTCGACGGGGCCCTGGCCCGCGCCTCGAACCGCTCGTATGCCTACGGGGCGTTCCTGGACTCGACCACCGATCGTTTCTCCGAGGCCGCCGTCATGGTCGGCCTGGTCGTCTACTTCCAGCGCCACCATGTCTTCCTGGGACCCGTGCTGGTGGTCCTGGCCACGGCGGGCTCGCTGCTGGTCAGCTACGTCCGGGCGCGCGCCCAGGGCCTGGGCTTCACCTGCGACGGCGGCCTGCTGGCGCGCCCGGAGCGGGTCCTGCTGACGGTCGCCGGCCTGCTCCTCACTCCATTCAACACCGCCATCCTGCTGGTCATCCTGCTGCTGTTGGCGGTCTTCTCCAACCTCACCGCGATGCAGCGGATGTGGATCGTCTGGCGGCAGTCCCGCGTGCCGATGCGCGACGTTGACCAGCGTCCGGATGACGTTGCAGCGACGCCCCCGGCGACCACGACCGAGCCCCGGGGCGCGGTGGGTCCAGAGCCGGCGGGTGGTTGACGCCGCCACCCCCACGCGCCGCGGGTCGTGGTGGCGGCGCTTTCGCCACGACCTGTCGCTGCGCATCGAGCACCGCGGGCTGGTGCTCAGCTACCTGATCGTGGAGCGCGGCCTCAAGGGCCTGGGCCTACTCTTCATCGCCCTGTACCTCGCCGCCCATGTCGGCTCGGGCGTCGATGGGCTGGCCAACAGGCTGATCGAGCAGTTCAACCTCGACTCCGGCTCCAGCTTTCTCCAGCAGGTGGCCTACAACCTGGTGTTCCGTTTCGTGGGGATCTCCCACACCAGCCTGGTGGCGCTGGCGGCGGGCTCGTTCCTTTACGGGATCATCGAGGCGGCGGAGTCAGTCGGGCTGGTCCTCAAGCGTCGCTGGGCCGAGTACCTGGTGGTCCTGGCAACCGCCTTTTTCATCCCCCTCGAGCTCCTCGAGCTGGCGCGCAAGCCCAGCGTCATCAAGACGGCCACCCTGGTCATCAACATCGCGGTGGTGATCTACCTGGTCCGCAGGAAGCGGCTCTTCATCTTCGACGAGCCGGAAGGCGGGCAATGAGATGAGCAATGAGGGCCTGGCCCCGCGCCGGGTGCGCGACTCGCAGGTCACCATGAGCGTGCAGATGAACCCCGGCGACGCCAACCCCTCGGGCGACGTGCACGGTGGGACGGTGATGAAACTGGTGGACACCGCGGCTGGTATTTGCGCGGTCCGTCACTGCCGCAGCCGCGTCGTCACCGCCACCGTCGATTCGATGACCTTCCTGCACCCTGTCCACGTCGGCGACCTGGTCACCTGCTTCGCCTCCGTCAACGACGTGGGAACCACCTCCCTGGAGATCGGGGTGCGGGTCGAGTCGGAGGAGGTGCGATCCGGTCAGAAGCGGCACACCAGCACCGCATACCTGGTCTTCGTGGCCCTCGACGAGAGGCGTAAGCCGACCGCCGTGCCACCGCTGATCGTCGAGACGGACGACGAGAAGCGCCGCCAGGAGCACGCCCGGATCCGCCGGGAGAGCCGCCGCGCCCGCCACGAAGAGATCAAGCGTCACATGGACCCGGGCCGGCCGCCCACCCCGCATTGATCGAGCCCATCCCTCGGGGTCCAGGGGAGGCATGAGTCAGACAATGGGAAGGGCTCGGCTGCGCCTCCTCGCGCTGCTGGCGGTCGCACCCCTGCTGGCGCCAACCCTGGCACGACCGGCGGTCGCGGCCCCGCCCGCCGACACCCGTGACCTGACGACCTACGTCAACCCCCTTTCGGGGTCGCTTGGCCCCGGGTTCCCAATGGTCGGCGGCCACTTGCCCTTCGGGCTGATCGAGCCCGGTCCCGACACGGGCCTGCCCGGGATCCAGAACTCGCTGAACTACGACGGGTACTCGTACGTGGATTCGATGATTCGAGGCTTCGGGCTGACCCATTTCGATGGCGCGGGGATACCGATCGCGGGCGACCTGCCCTTCATGGCCACGACCGGGGCGGTGGGCAGCTCGGACCCGCTGCAGTACCAGTCGGCATACTCCCACGCTGCCGAGACGGCGCATCCGGGGTACTACGCGGTGGACCTGCAGACCTACCCGGGCACCTCAGTGGCGATCACCGCGACCGACAGGGCAGCGCTGTTGCGTTACACCTTCCCGGCCACCACCCAGGCCAACGTCCTGGCCAACGCCGGGCTCAGCATCAAGGGCCAGCACCCCGCCTCGGTTACCGCTGTGGGGGACCGAACCCTGGAGGGGTGGATGCGCTCGGAGACCAAGCCCGGTGACGGCTACACCCTATACTTCCACGCGGTCTTCGACCGCCCCTTCACGACCACGGGAACCTGGTTGGGGTCGACGATAACCCCGGGCTCCAGGACCGTGAGCGGCAGCGGTGCCGGGGGATACCTGACCTTCGACACCACCGCCGTCCCGGCGGTAACCATGCGTGTCGGGATCAGCTATGTTGACGCGGCCGGGGCCGCCAACAACCTGGCCCAGGAGATCCCCGCAACGCGGTCGTTTGATTCCGTGCGCCAGGCCGCCCACGACACCTGGAATGCGCACCTCCACCAGGTCGAGGTCGACGGCGGCTCGGCTGACCTGACGGCGACCTTCTACAGCAACCTTTACCGGGCCCTGAGCCTGCCGTCGCTCTTCGACGATGTCGATGGCCGGTACGCGGGCTTCGACCGGGTGGTGCACCGCGTCCGAACCGGTGAACACCACTACACCAAGCTCTCGCTCTGGGATACCTATCGAACCCAGAACCCCCTCCTGGAGCTGACCGAGCCCAGGGTCCAGCACGACGTCCTGGTCTCGATGCTCGACGATTACGACCAGAACCGCCAGGCCATTCCCAAGTGGACCGACGCCAACCTCGACTACCTGATCATGGGCGGCGATGGCGGGGGAGCGGAGGTCGCCGACGGCGTGGCGCGGGGGATCCTCAGGGGCCCGGAGGTGCAGCGTGCGTACGCCGCCCTGCGCCACCAGTCGATGACCACCAACCCCCCGGTGCCGGCGCGTGAGTTCCTCGACAAGGACGTCAAGTACGGCTACATCCCCTACGACATCGCCGACTTCCGGGCCACCGCCGAGACCCAGGAGTACGCCATCACCGACGCCGCCACCTATGACCTGGCGCGCTTCCTGGGGAGCCGCCCCGACATGACCACGCTGCGCTCGCGTGCGGACCACTGGAAGAACCTGATGGACCCCTCCGGGTTCATCCGCCCGCGCAACAGCGATGGCAGCTGGGCGGACCCGACCAACCTCGGTTCGCTCAGCTTGGGCAACCTTCCCTCCGACGGCCCCGCGCACGCCTGGCGCCCGGAGTCGCAGGACGGCTACCAGGAGGCGACCGGCTGGCAGCAGACCTGGGAGGAGCCGCATGACGTCCTCGGCCTGGCCAACGCCATGGGTGGCGTGGCGGCCACCACCAGCAAGCTCGACACCTTCTTCAGCGGTGCCCTCGCCGACGTCCCGTATGCCGTCCCGGTGACCCAGCAGTACACCAGTTTCTTCGGCGTCTACTACATCGGGAACCAGTTCACCCCCGCCAACGAGCCCGACCTCTGGACCCCCTGGTACTACAACTGGCTGGGCCAGCCGTACAAGACCCAGAAGATCGTGCGCGCCGCGATGCAGACGTACAACAGCCGCCCGGATGGCCTGCCCGGCAATGACGACACCGGCACGATGTCGGCGTGGTACGTCCTCGCGGCGCTGGGAATCTACGGGGCCACCCCCGGGGTCCCGGTCTTCGAGGTCAACAGCCCCAGCTTCCCCGTGAGTCGGGTCCACCTGGGCAACGGCAGGGTCTTCACCGAGAACGCCGCCGGCTCGTCGATACTCAACAAGTACATTCAGGCCGCCGGCCTTGATGGCATCAGCTTTGACCGCACCTACCTGACCCAGTGCGAGATCATGCGCGGCAGCACCCTGGACTACCAGCTCGGCGCGCTCCCCAACACCACGTGGGCGACGGGTCCGGGCGCGGCGCCGCCCTCGCTCAGCGACAGCGCACCCGCCGCCCCGGTCGACGCCTGCATGGCGCAGACCCTGGGAAGGTCCCCGCAGGGCTGGTTGGGGGGTACCCCGTCCGGCCCGTCTTCGTCAGCAGGCACCATGCTGCCCCCGACATCGACCCCTGCGGGGGCACCCGTCACCCTGCTCCTGCTCGGTCTGGGAGCGCTCTGTGCGCTGTGCCTCAGGGCACGGAGGCGGCCCCAGGGCTAGCCTCCAAGCCCGAGGACCTCGCTGGCGTTGGCCCAGAAGACCCGACGCAGCCATTCGTCACCAAACCCCGCGGTCGCCACGCCCCGCACCTGGTCGGCGTAGGTGTGCGGGAAGGTGGGGAAGTCCGAACCGAAGAGCACCCGGTGGCCCGACTTCGCCAGCCAACGGATCAGGCGCTCCGGGTAGAGGAACGAGCCGGACCCCACCAGCACCATCGCCGTGTCCATGTAGAGCTGCGGGAATTCCTCCGCGAGCTCGACCGCGTCGCCGTAGTCCGGCGCTCCCATGTGCGCCAGCACCAGCACCAGGTCGGGCCACCGGGTGAGCAGCCGGCGCACCGGCGTCATGCCGCACCAGGCCTCACCACCGGACCCGTCGGGCACCGCGCCGGCATGGATGACGACCGGGGTTCTCGCCTGCGCCAGCTGGTCCCAAACCCCATCGAGCTGGGGGTCGGTGGGATCGAACTTGCCCACCTGGAGGTGGACCTTGGCCACCTTCCCGCCACGCCGGAGGGCGTCTGCGACGTACGCGCCGGCGCCAGGCTCGGGGTAGAACGTGAACGATGGCACCACCCGCTCGGCGCGCGCCGAGAGCTCAAGCGTGAAGTCGTTGAGCCACGTCGCCATGTCCGGCTTGTGGGCGTAGGCCAGGGCGGTGTGGCGCCGCACGCCCAGTGACTCCAGGGTCTTGAGGCGGGTCTCGTCGTCGGTCCGGTAGCGGATTCCCCACGCCCGCGGCAGGCTGTCGAAATGACGCCAGACGGCCTGCTGCATCCGGTCGGGCATGAAGTGGACGTGGATGTCGAATATCCCCGGGATCCCCAGCCCCGCAGCCCAGGCGGCCACGTCCGCATCGGTCCGCGGGGCAGCGTCGGGGGCGTCGCTCACGCGGCCAAGGTTAGCCAGCCGGATCCTGTGTGTAGAAATGCACCTTCGGGGTGCGTTGCAGTACATCGTCCGCCAGCGCCGGCGGCGAGACACTACCGGAAGGCCGCGGGGGCGGCGCCACATTCACACCAGGAGGAAACAGATGAGCTTTTTCAGGAATCAGGACCCCAAGCTGCAGGCGCTCAAGCAGGTGGAGTTGTTTGCCGGTTGCTCCAGGGCCCGGCTGGTCGCACTGGCCGCGCAGATGGATGAGATCGTGGCCGGCGCCGGCTCGGTGTTGGTCCGCGAGGGGCGTCCGGGGCACAGCTTCTACGTCGTGATCGAGGGGGAGGCGGTGGCGACCAGCAATGGCCAGCCGATCGCAACCTTCGGGCCGGGCGGATTCTTCGGCGAGATCAGCATGATCGACCGGGACCCTGCGGTGGCGACGGTGACCGCGACCACCGACTGCACGCTGATGGTGCTGGGTCATGACCAGTTTCGGCGGGCGCTCCAGGCTGGCCCCGACCTCGAGGTCACAGTCACCCGCGTGATGCGTGAGCGCCTGCACGCCAACGCGATGGCGGGGCTGCCCGGCCGCTGACGCGCTGTTCATCCCGCACCGCCCCCCGTTGCTCCCCGGCGCCCCTGTGGCCGCCGGGGAGCTTCGGCGTTTGTGGGGGATAAAAGGAGGCCGGTCCTGGCCCCCTCACCGGCGCCGGATCTTACGCGCTGAATGTGTCGAGTTACGTGGAGCGAATCGACGCCGCGGGAGACATTGGAACCGTTGAAAACATTCAGGGCCGCCAAGGCCCGAGGAGGGTTCCCCATGAACCGCAAGCTTCTTGCTCCCGCCGCCGCCGGCCTTGCTTTCGCCGCCGGTGTGCTCAGTGTCCAGGCCGGCTTTACCGGTCCCCTGCGTCAGCCCGTCAACCAGCAGTTGGACGCCATCTTCGGCAAGGACGGGATCTCCGTCGGCGCCGGCGCCGGCGACCACAACATCGTGGTCCACGCGGCGCGTCCCGCCACCGACCCCACGTTTGACACCGCCGACCAGGCCGTCCAAGCCGCTTCCGACCTCGCCGACGGTGCGGTGAGCACCGCGACGGACGCCGCCAACGGCACGATCAAGACCGCCACCGACACCGCAACCGCGGCTGCGGATGGCGCCCTGACCCTCGCGGGCAACACCGTCGACAGCGCCAAGTCCACCGTTGACAGCAAGGCTGCGACCGCCGGCCAGACCGACCTGACCATCGACGACCCGACTGCCTCACCCCAATGGAACGACCGGCAGCTGCTGCAGCGCAGCATCACCTTCAACGCCGACAACTCGTCCCACAGCGTCGAGCTGAAGGTCCAGAAGGAGTCAGCTGACATGTACGGCCTGCAGCTGTACGTCGACGGCAACCCGACCGGTGACGAGGTCAACGTGTACTCCAGCACATTGCAGCTGGATGGCCTGGATGTCCCGGTTGTGGTCCCGGTGGTGCGCGGCACCGTCAACCTGGTGGTCTCCTACGGCTACTTTGCCAGTGGCCCCACCTGCCTGCTCAGCGTGGGCAACGACGCCCCGTGTGCCATGTCTGGGCCTAACCCCCAGCGCGTGGCGCAGTTGAGGCCCGAGATCACCGTGAATGCCGCCTGGACCATGTTGGGACAGCCGGCAGGCAGCCAATCCGTCCGCACGCCGCTCTACTAGGCGGCCAGGGTATCGGGTCCCATCCTTAGGGTGGGACCCGATTCCTGTTTAACCGGCCCGCCGCCGCAGCGCGTCGAGGTCCCGGATCACCATCCGACGCCGGGCGGTATCGACCCAACCGAGCTTGCGCAGGGTCTGCAGGGCCTTGGCCACCGATTCCCTCGAGCTGCCGGTCCAGCCGGCAAGCTCCTGCTGGGTGATCGGCAGCTCGATCGTCACGCCCTCCTCGGTCGGGCTGCCGAAGCGCTCCGCGAGCTCCACCAGCCTGCGGGCCAGGCGGCCGACAGTGTCGTAGGCGCCGAACTCCACGCGCTTGACGTCGGCATCCCGGAGCCGGGCCATCAGCGACCGGACCAGTTCCAGTGCCAGCCGCGGGTACGACTCCAGGTAGACCTGGAAGGCATCTGCGGTCAGCACCAGGGTGTCGACGTCATCGATCGCGGTGACGGTCGCCGAGCGCGGCGCTTTGTCCAGGGCGGAGAGCTCACCCAGCAGGTCGCCGGGCTCGCGCACCGCGAGCACCACCTCTGTCCCGTCCTCAGTGAAGAACGAAACCTTGGCGCGACCGCTGAGCAGGACCGCCACCCAGTCCGAGGCGTCACCTTCGTGGAAGAGCGTGTCTCCGCGAGAGAACCTGCGCCGCCGCGCCCGCTCCATCAGCGCTGCGCGCTCGGCAGTCTCCAACCCCGACAGGAAACCGCCTACCTCGGCCCCCGACTGATCAGCCAAGCCCCGCACCCCCTTCCAGCCTGGGCCGGTTGCCCCCTACGAGACCCCCGCGGTCTCCCTGCTGCCGCCGCCAGCGTACACCCAGTCGCCGATGCGGCGGCGGTGCCAGTCGCTGTCGCCGTACTGCGCCTCGAGCGCGCGGCCGCGCTTCAACCACAGGTGCAGGTCATGCTCCCAGGTGAAGCCGATGCCTCCATGCAGCTGCAGCGACTCATAGTTGGCGCGTCGCTCCGCATCACCCGCATAGGCCTTGGCCACCGAGACGTGGATGTGCGCGTCAGGCTCGTCGTGGGCCAGGGCGTAGGCGGCGTAGTAGATCGCCGACTTCGCCGATTCGACCAGCAGGAAGGTCTCCGCCAGCTTGTGCTGGACGGCCTGGAACGAGCCGATCTTGCGGCCGAACTGCTCGCGCTCCTTGACGTACGCGACGGTCTGCTGGAGCATGGCGTCGGCAATGCCGACCAGCTCCGCGGCGGTGGCCGCGGCGGCGTGCTCGAAGGCCCACTTCGCGTTCTCCCCAGCCGCGCCCATGCGGGTGGCGTCATCCAGTTCGGCGGTCACCTTGAAGAGCCGGCGCGCGCCGTCGGCGGACTTCAGTGGCGTCAGCGACAGACGGTCCTGGGTGGCGGCGTGCAGCTCGCCATCCTGCTCCAGGATGACGAGGTCGGCGTTGGCGTCCTGGACGTACGGCTCGGTGGCCAGCCCCACGGTCACGGTGGCCTCGCCGGTCGCCAGCCGGGGCAGCCATGCCGCCTTCTGCTCATCGGTCCCGGCGCGCGCCAGCAGGGGTGCCCCAACGACGGCGTGCTCCAGCAGCGGCTCGGGGAGGATGCTCCGTCCCGCCTCCTCGAGCACCAGCACCATGTCGATCTCGTTCATCCCTGCGCCGCCGTGGTCCTCGGGGATGTTCAGGCCCAGGATCCCCATCTCACCGAGCTTGCGCCAGCGCTCGTCGGAGCGGCCGGTCTCGGATTCCCAGGCCTCACGGACCTTCCGCGGGCTCGACTCCTTCTGCAGGAAATCGCGCACCGTGTCGCGGAGCAGGTACTGCTCCGGGGAGAAGTCGAAGTCCATCAGGGGTACCTCCGGGAGGTGGGTGCGGAAGATCGCCGCTGTGGCGGTCGAAGCCAAGGAGTGGCCGAGCACGCGCAGCGAGCGCACTTGATGTGCGTGAGTGAGCGAGCGCAGGTCACGACACCGGCGGCCCGCGAAGCGGGCGCATCGGCCGTCACAGTAGGTGAGATTCGGTGGTCATCTCCCGGAGGCACCCCTATTACTCCTTGGGGAGGCCCAGCACGCGCTGGGCGATGATGTTCTTCTGGATCTCGCTGGTACCCGCGTAGATCATCGAGGCCCGCGCGTACCAGTAGTCATGGAACCACCTGCCCTCCTGGGGAGCGTCTGGTGAGTCCTCGACCAATTCCGCCTTCTGGCCCACCACGTCGTTGCCCAGCTCGTAGAGCCGGGCCTCCATCTCGGACCAGTAGAGCTTGGACAGCGAAGCCTCCGGCCCCAGCTTCTCGCCCTTGGAGAGCTTGCTCAGCACCCGCTGGGTGTTGAGCTGGAAGACCCGCGTCTCGATGTAGCCCTGGGCCACGCGACGGCGCACGTCGGGGTCGTCGGACCCGACCACGTCGTAGCGCTTCTCGGTCTTCGACATCTCGACGACCTGGTTCCAGATCTTGTTGAACGCCACCGGCGATCCCAGGCCCGTGCCGCGCTCGAAGCTGAGGGTGGTCATGGCCACCTTCCAGCCGTTGTTGACCTTGTCGATGACGTTCTCCTTGGGGACCTTGACGTCGGTGAAGAAGGTCTCGGTGAAGGTCGGGGAGCCATTGATCTGGCGGATCGGCCGGACCTCGACGCCGGGCGACTTCATGTCGATCAGCAGGAAGGTGATGCCCTGGTGCTTCTGCGCCTCGGGGTCGGTGCGCACCAGCGCAAAGATCCAGTCGGCGTAGGCGCCCAGCGAGGTCCAGACCTTCTGGCCGTTGACCAGCCAGTGGTCGCCCTTGTCCTCGCAACGCGTACGCAACGAGGCCAGGTCGGAGCCCGCGCCGGGCTCGCTGAAGCCCTGGCACCAGATCTCCTCGCAGGCCAGCACCTTGGACAGGTGGCGCTGCTTCTGCTCCTCGGTGCCGAAGACCATCAGCGTCGGGCCCAGCAGCCCCAGGCCCAGCCGGTTGATGCGGTCGGGAGCCTCGGCGATGGAGTACTCCTCGGTGAAGATCGCCTGCTGCACCAGCGTCGCGCCGCGGCCGCCGTATTCCTTGGGCCAGGCCACCCCAGCCCAGCCGCCCTCATAGAGCTCCTTCTCCCACTCGCGGGCCTTGTCGAAGCGATCACGCGCGGGGGCGGTCCGGCTGAAGCCCTTGACCTCGTTGATGCGGTCCTTGCGCTCACTCAGCCACTGCCGCACCTCGTCACGGAAGGCAGCGTCCTCGGGGGTCAGGTCAAAGTCCATCGGCGTCCTCTCATCCCGGCCGTCCAACGTGACGGCACTGTCAGGTTGTGCACAGAGGATACGCCCGCCGGGCGTGCCTCAGCCGGTCAAGTGCGGGTGAACTTCAGCAGGCGCCCGTCGCGGGTGACGACGACCTCGAGGCGCTCCGTGCGGCCGGCGATTGGGAACGGACCGGGGTAGACCTGCCCGGTCGCCGAGTAGTGCAGTGTGCCGTCAGCATCGATCGTCTCCGAGCAGCGGTTCGCGGCTATCCGGACTAACTCCTGCTGGTCTGGGTCAATGCCGCAGACTCCACCCGCGCTCGGGGACGACAGTCGCGCGAAGTCGGGGACCTCGGTCGGCGCGTCCAGACCGGGACCGGCGCCCAGGACGAAGGCTACCCGGCCGTTCCAGCACACTTCTGCCCGCATCCTCAGGGGTCCAGCCATCCCCAGCCCAGCCTCATCACGGCTCAGGTAGTCCGCGCACTTCCCATCGGTCAGCGATGTCCTCCCCGGGTAGATCCTCTGGGTCATCATCTGGGACGGCCCTGCCACAAAAAGAGTCATCCAGCCGAGGACGGTGAGCAGCGCGGCCCCCATGCCGATGAGCAGCGAACGTGGCATGGGTCCTCGTCGGAGGATCGGTTCGGTGGCGCCGGCATGGGCTGCGCCGGATAGCGCCAATACCAGTGTGGGCATCATGAGCAGCAGCTCCAGGGTGGTCACCAGGAACCTTGCATCGATGCCCTCGGCCTGGGTGAAACTGGAGTCAATCAAGATCAGACCGCGGGCCGGGTAGGAGCCAAGAATGGCGGCCACGAGCACCAGGAGGATTGCCAACCCACCTAGTCGGAAGCCGAGCCGGAAGGCGCGGTCGCGAGCAGAGTTCTGGCGCTCGTCCAGCTTGTCCGTTAGGGCGAACGCGAGGCCGCCCGTGACCTTCACCAGCACTACGTTCAGCCCGACCAGGGCGAAAATTGGAATCAATGCCCAACCGTCAAGGGGCGTCGGATAGGGAGCGACCAGCACAGCACATGTCGCCAGGACGGCAATCCCCGCGCGGCGACCGGCCGACGGGCTGGCGAAGTCGGGGTTCACGGGAATTCGCCCACGCGACCATTCCTGTCGACCGTGAGGTGGAGCGTCACCTCACGCCGGATCCACGGAAGGAGGTCCGAGCGGACCAGCCGGGTGTCCGTGAAGTGCAAGGTACCCGTTTGGTCCGTTTGCCTCATGCAGGTGACGGACGTTACTGTCGCATCCAGACTGCTGAAGAGGGCGCAGTCGCTCTTGTTGAAGCCATAGCCTTCTGTGGCCTGCCGCCCATCCCAGCACACGACGCCGTCGAGGTGGAGCACGGCTCCCACGCCGAACCCTACGGTTTTGCGGGCCTGGAGGTGGGCGCAGTTGCGCGTTACTGATGATGGGATCCGCGTGACGCTCATCGTGGCGCGGACCGGCACGACCGCAATCGACAGTGATAGGACAACGGGAGTGATCACCACCGCCGTCACCATCGTGATCGCCAGGCCCGCACGGGAGCCGATTGCCCGTTTCTCGCGGCCTTCCGGCGCGATGCGGTCGGGCTCCATCCACGCCAGCGTCATGGCGGGTAGGAAAAATAGAATTTGACCGCCAACGATCGTCAACCCACCCCCTCTCAGGGCGCCATCGAGCCACGACCGTGCCCCGGGTCCCGCTGCCGTGCCGACAAGAAGGGTCCCGCCGAAGGCCAGGGCAAAAAGCCAGTACGCGTACCGGTGGGCTCGGTTCCTCAGCGCTTCCTCGCGCTCGTCCACCCGGTCCTCTGGTGCGGCAGCGATGTGCCTGGTGGCGCGACCGAGGGCAACGTTCAGCAGCACCAGCGCCACGAACAGCAGGAATACCCAGGTTGCCGAGGCTGGCAGAAGGATGCCGGCGCAGGCGATCACGATGATCACGACCATTGTTCGCCTGGCCGTGCGGCCTCCGAGAATGGCGCCTGGCTCTTGCGGGACGCTCCGGAGAACCATGATGGTGGCGAGCACAAAGGCGAGGTAGACGAGCAGCCACGGAGCGGGTAGTCCGGACAGCAAAAAAAGTAGAACCACCAGCACAGCGGCACCGGCCGCCAGAAGCGCCGGGTCTGGACGGGGGGACCGGCGACCTTCTCGGGGCACGACGTTCAGACCCAACTCAGCCACCCACGCCTGCCTCTCGGCGCGTGTAGAGCTCGGCGCTCATCGGCCGCATAGGGGAGCGGGAGAAGATCGCCTCGATTGGGAGGTCGAAGAGCTCGCTGAGCCTGAATGCGAGGTCGAGACTGGGGTTGTACTCCCCCCGCTCCAGGTACCCGATGGTCTGGTAGTTCACGCCCACCGCGTCGGCCAGCTGCTGCCGGCTGAGCCCCCGTTCGGCCCGCAGCACGGCAATCCGATTGTGAAGTCCCTGAGGTTCGCCTGACGTAGAGGTTGGACCGGATCTTGTGGACACAGACCAAAGTATTGTAGATATACAACAGTTTGTCAATCTGTCTATACGGCGTCGACTTCCTGGCTGGGCGTCGCCGTTTCCAACCAGGTACGCGACCCGAATGCATAATGGCCAGACCATGGCGCCGACACTTAGGCCCGCCTACCGGATGCGGCCGCTGGAACTGGGGGAGATCCTGGACGAGGCGTTCCGGATCTACCGGGCCAATTTCGCCCTTCTCTTCGGGGTGGCCCTGGTGGCCAGCGCCCCGGCCATCCTGTCGGCCATCGGCTCGGGGTCAGGGGGCACATTCGGCATGTTCACGCGCTCATTTTTGACGTCGCAGGGTGGAGGCACGGTCACCCAGCCGGACACCAGCCTGCTCTGGCTGACCGCGGTCGGCGTCATCCTCAGCGTGGTCATGTTCCCGATCAGCACCGCCGCACTGACCTTCGCCGCATGCTCGGTCGCGCTGGGGATGCCGGCGACGGTGGGCTCGATCCTGCGCGACTGCCTTCGCAATTACTGGCGCGTGTGGGGGCTGGGCATCATCTGGGTGATGCTGTTCGTGACCATGATCCTGGTCATCACGATTCCCTTCGTCATCCTGATCCTGGTGCGCTGGACGTTGCGCTACCCGGTCCTCTACCTCGAGCACGCCGGGGTCGGAGGATCGATGACCCGCAGCTCCGACCTGGTCAAGGGCAGCTGGTGGCGGGTTGCCGGGATCCTGATCGTGGCCGGGATCATCGTGTTCGTCCTGGTCCTGGTCGTTGGAGCCATGGGCGGCCTGCTCAGCCTGGTGGTGCCGGCCGGGCTGTTTCGTCAGTCGGTTTCCGGAGTCATCTCGGCGCTGACCTCGGCGGTGTTGGTGCCCTTCTCGGCGCTGGTCACCACACTCCTCTATCTCGACCTGCGCGTGCGCAAGGAGAGCCTCGACCTGCAGCTGATGGCGGGACAGGTAGGCGAGGTGGCGCCGTCGCCGCCCGAGCTGCCGCCGGCCTGGGGCGACCCGCCCCCACCCCCAACCCTGGGCTGACCTCGCGCACCCTGGCGCGGCTGGTACCGCTGCAGCGCGCCACCGCCAGTGCCACCGACCCCGACCCGTCGACCACCGCGGCGAGGCTGCGGGAGATCCTGGCCCAGCAGCGCTATCACCCCGACCAGGGCCCCCTGGCATTCGTGCGGGAGCAGGTCACGCGGTTCCTGACCTGGCTGACGCAGCCCGGCGCCGCGCTCTTCAAGTGGATCCTGATCCTTCTGGTCGCGGGCCTCGTGCTGCTGCTCGTGGCCCTTCTCATCCCCGCCCTGCGCGCCCCTCTGAGGCGCGCCCGACGAGACCAGAAGAGCGGCGCCGCCGGGAGCCCCGCCGCGTTGCCCGAGTACTTCCGGGAGGCGGAGCGGCTCGCCGCCAGTGGTGACCACGCGGGCGCCGTGCGGGCCCTGGCGGCGGGAACCATGGAGCTGATCTCCGGCCAGCGCAGCTACACCGCCAGCCCCCTGACGGTGCGCGAAACGTTCGGCCGCTCGGGGGCGGCGCAGGCGCTGCGGCCGCTGCTGCTGGCGTTCGAGCGCTCGTACTACGGGCACCACGAGGCCACCAGGGATGACTACGACCAGGCGGCTGCGGCGGCGCACACCTTCCGCGACCTGCGGGCCGCGGTGCCGGTGGCCGCGTGAGGCGGCGGGCGGCCTCGGTGCTGGCGCTGACGCTGCTGGCCTCCATCGCTGCCGCCTCCCCGGTCCTGGCGCAGGGCGGCGACGCCGAGAGCGACGCACCCGACGGCACCTCCGCCTTTCACCAGCTGGCCGACGCCCGCGGTCACCGGGTGGGCCTGATCCATGACAGCTTCCAGTTGCCGCCGACGTCGCAGGTGCTCTTCGTGATCTCGCCTGAGCTCCCGTTCAAATCCGGTGAGGCGGACGCGGTGGCGCGCTGGGTGGAGGCCGGCGGGGTCCTGGTCTATGCCGCCACGGCGCCCGACCCAGTCTTGGAATCCGCGCTGGGGATATCCCGCGCCGCAGGGGGCCTGACGTACGACACCGAGGCCGACGCCACCGCTGCCACGCCCCTGCTCGCGGGCGTCAGGCACGTGCGCATTGGCCCCGTGACCTCGTTCAGGCCCCCCGAGGGAGACCAGGTCGCCTTCCTGCGCGCGGTCGCCGACGACCAGGTCGTGGGCTTGGAGGCCGCCAGAGGGACCGGGCACTTCTTCGCGCTGGCATCGTCGACGGTCCTCGACAACCAGACCATCGCGGTCGACGACAACGGCCGGCTCGGCGGCGACCTCCTCGCCGCGGCGGGCCCATCCGCCCCGGTGACGTTCGACCAATACCATCACCTCGGCGGGTCCGGCGGCACCAGCTCCTTGGCGTGGCTGACAACCCCGTGGGGCCTGGCGATCCTCCTCGAGGTGCTGCTGGTGTTCGGACTGCTGGCCATCGGCGGCCGGGCCTTCGGGCCGCGCATCCCCCTACACCCCGCCGCCGATCCCTCCAGTGCTGAGTTCACGTCCGCCGTGGGCGCCATGCTGCGGCGGGCGCGCGCGCGGCCGCAGACCATAGCCCGCCTGCTGACCGCGACCCGCGCCGCGCTCGCCGAGCAGGTCGGCCTCCGTGACACCGCGGCCCCCGAGCGCCTGGAGGGGGTGCTGCGCCGGCGCTCGCCGGGGCTGGCCGACGCGCTCGGACACGCCACCGCCAGCGCCGCTACCGTCAACGACGAGAGATCCCTGGCCCAGGCCGCGGCCGAGCTGCACCGCCTGGCCCACCCCGCGCTCGGTGACACCGGCGCCCCACCCGCCACCCCGACACGGAGGAAGAACTGAATGCGCTCCACCGGCTTTTACGAGAAATTCCGCACCGAGGCCGCCAAGGCGGTCGTGGGCCAGGACGACGCCGTGCGACTCTGCGCCATCGCCCTGGTGGTCGGCGGCCACATCCTCCTGGAGGGCGTGCCGGGGACCGGCAAGACCCTCCTCGCCAAGACCGTGGCCTGCCTCCTCGACCTGCAGTTCGGCCGCGTTCAGTTCACGCCCGACCTGATGCCCGCGGACATCGTCGGCACCTCGATCTACGACCTCCAGGAGCGCAGCTTCCGGGTCCGGCAGGGCCCGATCTTCACCAATATCCTGCTGGCCGACGAGATCAACCGCGCCCCCGCCAAGGTGCAGGCGGCGCTGCTGGAGGCGATGGAGGAGCGTGGCGTCAGCCTCGAGGGCGAGCAGCGCCCGCTCCCCGATCCCTTCCTGGTCCTGGCCACTGAGAACCCCGTCGAGTACGAGGGCACCTTCCCGCTACCTGAAGCGCAGCAGGATCGCTTTCTCTTCAAGGTGGTGATGGACTACCCCGGGTCCGACGCCGAGCTCGAGGTGATGGCGCGCTGGAACTCCGGCGTGGTGCTGCGTGACCCGGTGGCCGCCGGCGTCACCGCGGTGCTCAATGCGCAGGACGTCATCGCCTGCCGCCAGGAGGTCACCGGCGTGACCGCCGACGACGGCATCCGCCGCTACATCCTCGACCTCGCCGAGGCCACCCGGTTGGCTCCCGAGGTCAGCCTCGGCGCCAGCACGCGCGCCATGGTCCTGCTGATGCTGGGCGCCAAGGCCGCGGCCGCCTTCGATGACCGCGACTACGTCGTGCCCGACGACGTCAAGGTCCTGCTGCGCCCGGCCTTCCGCCACCGCCTACTGCTGCGGCCGGAGGCCGAGGTGGCGGGACAGACGCCCGACAGCGTCCTCGACGGCGTGGTCGCCCGGGTGACGCCGCCGCGGTGAGAAGGTTACGGGCGCGGCTGGCGCGGTCGCGGCTGAACCTGGTCCCGCGGCGGCGGGCGATCGCCGCCTTCGGGGTGGTCGCGGCGGTCCCGGCCCTGGCGATCTTCATCGGCGAGGCCTGGGGCGCGTTCGCCGTGGGCCTGCTGGTGCTGGTGGCGGTCAGCGTCCGCGACGCCCTGTCACTCCCGGCACCGCCGGCCTTCCGTGCCGCGCGCGCCCTGCCGCGGCCGCTCTCCCTGGGCGAGCGCGAGCTGGTCACGATCACCGTTGCTGCCGCCGGAGCGGCGGGGTGCATCGTCGAGATTGCCGACCACGTCCCCGCCGAGCTGGCCCCTGACCGGCGGGTGATGGCGGCGAAGTTCGACGGCGCCGGCCGCGCGGCGGGCAGCTACACCGTGGAGCCACCACGGCGCGGGGCCTATGCCTTCGCTTCTGTGGACGTGCGCTGCCGCCTCGCCAACGGCCTCTGGTGGCGCCAGGCCCGCGTGGCCGTCCCGGAGCTGGCGGCGGTCTACCCCAACACCGTCGCGGTGCGCCGGCACGAGATGCGCATGCGGCGCGGCCTGGTGCCGCTGCCAGGTACGCGGCGGGCGATGATCAGCGGGACGGCGACCTCGCTGGCGTCGCTGCGCGACTACCTGCCGGGGGACGACGTCCGCCGCATCAACTGGACCGCGACAGCGCGGCGCGACAGCCCCGTGACCATGGAGTTCGAAGCCGAGCGGGGCCAGCAGCTCATCATCCTGCTGGACACCGGGCGCCTGATGACCGCCCCCGCGGGCAACCTCACCAAGCTGGACCACGCCGTCAACGCCGCGCTGCTGCTGGCCTGGGTGGCGCAGTCGCAGGGTGACCGCGTGGGCCTGGCGACCTTCAGCGATCGGATCCAGAGCTACCTGCCGCCGCGGCCAGGCAAGGGGCAGATGCGGGCCCTCAACGAGATCCTCTATCGGATCCGCGGGGAATACACCGAGCCGGACTTCGGGGCCGCGCTTTCGCTGGTGGCGACCCGCGCCGGGCGCCGCTCGCTGGTCGTCGTCCTGACCGACCTGCTGGAGAAGGAGTCCTCGCGCGAGCTGGTCGGGCACGCGGTGCGGCTGGCGCGTCGCCACCTGGTGCTGGTCGTGGCCCTGACCGACCCTGACCTGCTGGCGACCCGCGACGGCGCGATCACCGGTCCCGAGCGGGCCTACCAGTGGGCCGCGGTCGAGGAGCTTCTGAGTGCCCGCCGCGAGAGCTTCGAGATCCTACGTCGGGGTGGCGTCCACGGGCTGGAGGCGCGGGCCGGGCAGCTCAGCCCGCTGGTTGTGGAGCGCTACCTGGAGCTCAAGGACCGGGCGCTGGTCTGACCGCGTCGGGACCGCGCCCCGCCAGCAGCAGGTAGCCGTACATCAGCACGCCGGTGGCCCCGCCCACCGCGTAGTGGAGCCAGACGGGGGCGTCGGTCGAGGGGCTGAGCAGGCCCTCGATGAGGCCGGCGACGACCAGCAGCGGCGTCATGCCGGCGATCAGCACGAAGGCGCGCCGGCCGGCGATGACCATGGCGTCGGCGCGGCGCCGTGTCCCCGGCACCAGGACCGCCCAGCCCAGCATCAGCCCCGCGGCACCGGCGGCGACCACCACCGACAACTCGATGACGCCGTGGCCCACGACGAACTCCAGCAGCCCGCCGCTGATGCCGTAGGCAAAGGTCAACCCGAAGGCCGCTCCCAGTTGGACGCCGTTGGTCACCAGCAGGCCGATGGTGGGCAGCGTGACCAGCACCCCCAGCGCAAAGGCCAGCACCGCCACGCGGATGTTGTTGGTCATGATGAACCCGGACATGAAGGGGCGCTGCTCGCGGGCGATGGTCGTCCACAGTTGGTGGTGCTTGACCGCGGCGACGAGCTGGCCGGGGAGGACGCTGTCGGCCAGCCCCGGGTGGGATGCGATGGCCACCGCGGTGACCAGAGCGGGTAGGAAGAGCAGCGCCGCCGACACCACCAGGTAGCCCCCGCAGGCGCGGAAGGTGCGCGGCAGGGTTCGGCTGTAGAAGGTCCCGAGGCGGTTGAGGACGTCGCCGCCGCGGCGGTAGACGACGCCGTGGCCGCGGGCCACGAGCCCGTTCAGGTACTGGGTGACCGGCTCGTTGGGCCAGTCGCGCTGGGCGCGCGAGAGGTCGGCGGCGGCTCGTCGATACAGGGTCGCGAGCGAGAGAACCTCGTCCGCACGCAGGCCGCCCAACCGCGACCCCGAGGCCCGCTTGACCAGGCCCTCCATCTGTTGCCACTCATCCCGACGCTCGATGACAAACTGCTCCGGTCGCATGCCGCCGTTTATACCCCGCGGCGGTGACGCGCGGAACCGAGCTTGCGATACTGCGGGTGATGGCGACCCAGGCGCAGTTCGACGGTCTCTTCATCGCCACCCCCGAGCGGGTGACCTTCAGCTACCAGCTGGCCGGCCTGGGCAGCCGCTTCCTGGCCCAGTTCCTCGACCTCGTGATCCTGACCGTGGTCATGATCGTGATCTCGCTGGCCACCGTCGCCAGCCGCGCCGGCGGCCTGGTTGCGTCGCTGATCCTGGTGATTGCCTCGTTCCTGGTGCTGAACGGCTACTTCATCTTCCTGGAGGGGCTTTGGTCGGGGCAGACGGTGGGCAAGCGCGCGGCGCGGCTGCGCGCGGTGGGCGACGCGGGCCAGCCGATCACCTTCGAACAGGCGGTGATCCGCAACCTGGTGCGCAACCTCGACTTCCTGCCGATCTTCTACGGGGTGGGGATCGTCGCGCTGTTCGCCAACGGCCGGGGCAAGCGCCTCGGTGACCTCGCCGCCGGCACGGTGGTGGTGCGTGAACGCCCCAAGCTGTCCCTGGGACGCCTGGTCGCGATGGCCGAGCACACCCTGGCCGCGCGGGCCGCATCTCCGGCAGGAGCGGATGCCACCGCCGGGGGTGACCTGGCCTACGTGCGCCAGCGTGCCGTGCGCGACCTCGACCCTGTGCTGCGCGACTTCGTCACCGCCTACGCCGGCCGCCGCCGCAACCTCGCCCCGGCCTACCGCGTGACCCTGGCCGAGTCGGCGCGGGCCGGTCTCGCGCGCGGTCTGCGACGCGGCCCGCAACGACTGGTCGATC
>DAINSI010000030.1:0-27091 GCA_036741395.1 Candidatus Dormiibacterota bacterium | reverse complement strand
GGATAGCGGCCGATCGAGGTCCCATCCGGCTTGTGCCCGGTGTGCGCCATCCAGCTGCCCACCACCAGGTCTGGCGTGTAGCCCATGTACCAGAGATCGGCGCTGTCATCGGTGGTGCCCGACTTGCCCGCCGCCGGTCCGACCAGGTTCAGGCCCCACTGGCGCGCGTAGCCCAGGAGGATGTCGTTGAGGACGAACGCCGGCTGGGGGCTGATAACGCGACGGCCGGTGTCCTTGAGCTTGAAGATGGTCCTGCCGGATGCGTCCTCGACCTTCAGCACCGGCGCCGGTGCGCGGTAGATGCCCTGTGTCGCGAAAACCCCGTACGCTGAGGCGTGCTCCAGCATGCGAACCTCGCTGGACCCGATCGCGGTGCCCAGCTCGGGCTTGAGGTTGGTGCTGATGCCAAGCGTCTTGGCGGTCTGCAGGACCCGCTGGAAGCCCAGGTTCTGCATCAGCAGGACGGCGGGGATGTTCCGCGACTCGACCAGGGCTCTGCGGATGGTGATGACGCCCTCACTGCGGTTGTCGAAGTCGTGGAAGGTGGTGCCGCCGTAGCTGCCCTGGCGGTCCTCGATGGGGGTGTTGGGGGTGTAGCCGTTGGAGAGCGCGGTGAGATAGACGTACGGCTTGAAGGATGACCCGGGCTGGCGGCCGGGGTAACCGGGGAGCCCGCCGCCGTCGACATTGTCGAACTGGCCGTCGATGCTGTCGTTGTTGAAGTCGGCGCTGCCGACGTAGCTGAGGATCTCGCCGGTGTTGGGGTTCATGGCCACCATCGCGCCGTTGTTAACCCCCGAGCTGCCGAAGCGGCCCACCTCGGTTCGTACGATGGCCTCCGCCTTCTGCTGCAGGCCGAGGTCCAGCGAGGTGGTGACCTTGAGGCCGCCACCATCGACCAGCTCGGTACCGTACTGCCTGCGCAGGTAGTCGAGGACGTAGTTCACAAAGTGGGGCGCGTTGAAGGCCGTGTCGGGCTTGGTGACGTGGAGCGCGACCGGCTCCAGCTCGGTCTGGACCATCTGGTCGCGAGTGATGTCGCCGTTGTTGAGCATCGCCTCCAGGACCTGTTTCTGGCGCTCTCGGGTCAGCACCAGGCCCACGGTGGTCAGGGGGTTGTAGTCGCTGGGGGCGTTGGGAATGCCCGCCAGCAGGCTGGCCTCGTTGAGGTTGAGGTCGGCCGCGTGCTTGCCGAAGTAGAACTGGCTGGCGGCCTCGATGCCGTAGGCCTGGTGGCCGTAGAAGATCTCGTTGAGGTAGGCCTCGAGGATGGCGTCCTTGGAGTAGCGGTTCTCGATGTCGCCGGCCAGCAGGGCCTCCTTGATCTTGCGGTCCAGGGTCTGGGCGCCGCTCAGGTACTTGCGCTTGACCAGCTGTTGGGTGATGGTGCTGGCGCCCTGCCTCACCCCGGTGTGGCTGACGTCGGCGTAGGCGGCGCTGGCCAGGCGCTGGAGGTCGAGGCCGTGGTGCTGGTAGAAGTTGCGGTCCTCGAGGTCGATGGTCGCCTTGAGCATGATCGGGGCCATCTTCTTCAGCGGCACCACGGTGCGGATCTCGGCGCCGTGCCGGAGGTACAGCAGGGTCCCGTTGCGGTCCAGGATCTGGGTCGCCTGGGCCAGGTTCTGGGGGTTCAGGGTGCCCGGGTCGGGTAGGTCGGACGCGTAGTAGTCATAGCGATCCAGGCCCTCCGCGCTACCGGAGAACAGGACCAGGGCGGTGACAGCCAGCAGCATCGTCCCCGCACGGTGGCTGGTACGCCGGCGCCGCGCACGCGCGCGCACGATGATCTCGATGCGGTGGCGCTGCTCCGCGCGGCTGAGGCGGCGCGAGCTGCCGGCCGCGATGCGGGAGGAGCCGGGAAGGCTACGGGCCATCGATGGACCTTAGCAAGCGGTCCTCAGCAGCCAGTCCGTATATTTCCCCCCATGTCTGATTGGGACTCGGCGGTGCGCGGCGCGGTCAACGTGGAGATCGAGAAGCACCTGCGCGAGGCGCTGGACTCCGGCCGCACCCTGCGCGTCAAGTTTGGGATCGATCCCACCTCCCCCGACATTCACCTCGGCCACACGGTGGTGCTGGGAAAGCTCCGCGACTTCCAGGAGCTGGGCCACCAGGCGGTCCTGATCATCGGCGACTTCACCGCCCGGATCGGCGACCCCAGCGGCCAGTCGGCGACGCGTCGGCCCCTGACCGAGGAGGAGGTCGAGGCCAATGCCACCACCTACCTGGAGCAGGTCTTCAAGGTCCTCGACCGTGAGGACACCGAGGTGCGCCGCCAGTCGGAGTGGTACGGGGACCTGGACCTGGCCGGCGTCCTGCGCCTGGCCTCCACGGCGACCCTGGCGCAGATCACCACCAGAGACGACTTCCGCAGGCGCATCGAAGCCGGCAGCCCGATCGGGTTGCACGAGCTGATGTACCCCTTGATGCAGGGATACGATTCGGTGGCGATCAGGTCGGACGTCGAACTGGGCGGCACCGACCAACTCTTCAACCTGATGTTCGGCCGCGACCTCCAGCGCGAGTCGGGCCAGGAACCCCAGGACGTGGTCACCATGCCGCTCCTCGAGGGCCTGGATGGGGTCCAGAAGATGAGCAAGTCGCTGGGGAACTACGTCGGCGTGACCGATCCCCCCGCGGACATGTTCGGCAAGCTGATGTCGGTGCCCGACGAGCTGATCACCCGCTACATGCGCCTGGCCGCCGGGGTCCCGGAGGAGATCGTCATGGAGCACGAGCAGACCATGGCGGGCGGGAGCAACCCCCGGGATGCCAAGGTGGCCCTGGCGCGGGCGGTTGTCGCGCGCTTTCACACGGCCGCGGACGCCGATGCCGCGGAGGCGGCCTTCGCGTCGCAGTTCAAGCAGGGAACTGCGCCCGACAAGATGACCGAGCTCCCGGTCTCGCATTTCGCCGGCGGCCGAACGGTGGCAGCGGCCCTGAACGATTCCGGACTCGCCAAGAGCCTGTCCGACGCCCGCCGGTTGATCAGCCAGGGCGGGGTGAAGGTTGACGGCCGTCCGGTCACGGATGTCAACTACCCGTTCGACGCCGTGGCCGGCGCGGTCCTGCAGGTGGGCAAGCGTCATTTCGTAAGGGTGGTGGAGGGGTAGCCCGGATCAGCCGCCGGCGGTTTGCGGTTGCCGTGGTCGCCGGGCTTGTCGCCATGGTCGGCGTGACACTCGGGTCGGTGCCCGCGCTGGCGGCGGCCACGTTGACGGTCTCGGGGGACGGTACCCCGATGGGGATTGTCACCGCGACCTACAGCGCCACGCCTGACATATGTCAACCAACTCCGACGACCGTGAGCTTCACTTGGGCCATTGGCCAGGCCACGGCCCCCTGGGGCACCCAGACCATGCCCTCGACCCCGGCGGGCCAGCCGTGCTCGGCCATCAACCAGGGCCCGCCCCCGGGTGCCGCATTCCAGCAACCGGGGACCTACATGATCTGTGCCGCCCAAGCCCCAAGCACAACGGGGCCCTGTCAGCCGTACACGATCAATGCTCCGCCGTCGCCGACACCGAGCCCCACCCCCGCGGACAGCCCGACGCCCACAACCAGTCCGACCACCACGACCCAGACGACCACGACCAAGAGGTCGACACCCGCGCCCATCGCGTCGCCCAGCCCCAGTCCCTCGCCGACCGACGAACCGGCGATTTCGTCCTCGCCCATACCGGGTGGCAAGGGAGGCGCCGGTGAGGCGGGCTGCAATGCTCGCACCGGGCGCATCCCGACAGCCGGCGAGCTGGCATTCTGGGATCGGTCCCTGGCCGCCGGGGGCACCGACCAGGACGTCGAAATCGCGATCGTCGGGTCGCAGGAGTACTACCGCCAGGCGGGGGGCAGCGATGTCGGGTTCATCATCCGCGCCTACGCGGACCTCCTCCGGTTGATCCCCTCAGCTGCCCAGGTCGGCACCGCCCAGGCCCTCATCAACGGAGGTGCCGACGGCCGCGCGGCCCTGGCCCGCAACCTGGTGCTGGGACGCCAGCACGAATCGCGCTGGGTCGTTGGCGCCTACGTCGAAAACTTCGCCGGTCGCAGCCCCACACCCGACGAGGAGCTGCACTGGCTGCAGCAGCTGCCGCACCTGGCCTCAACGACCGTGCCGCCCGCGACCAGCGTTGAGGCCATGATCGAGACGCTGCAATCCTCGCCGGAGTTCTTCCTGGTCTCCGGCGCCAGCACCGACGGGTTCTTCGCGCGCATCTTTCAGAACGACCTCAACCGCTCGCCGGGCTCCGCCGACACCACCGCCTACGCCGATGACATCGTGGCCCTGAACAACGGGGGTCCCGATGCCCGGTCCCGGATCGTTCACCGCGTCCTGACCAGCCGTGAGTACGTCCACCACCAGGTGCGCACGCTCTACCAGGAACTGCTGTACCCCAGCTGCGCCGCCCTGCCCCTGGCCCGTTGCGTGACCACCATTCGGCGCGCCACCACCGGCGAGACCAGCAAAGGGCTGGCGACCCTCGCCGACGGCAGCCAGGAGGACCTGGTCAGCTCGCTGGTCGCCTCTGACGAGTATTTCGTCAACCACGGGCGCTCGGCCGCAGGCTTCGTGCGCGCCGTCTACCTCGACCTGCTCGATCGGGTGCCCAGTGCGACCGAGGTAACGGCCGGGCTCGCGGCACCTGGGATGGACACGGCCGGCCGTCACGGGCTGGTGCAGGACGTCGTCAAGGGTGAGGAGTACCGCGGCCACCAGGTCGATGTCTGGTACCACCTCTACCAGCTCCGCGTGCCGAGGTCGGACGAGCGGACGCCGGCCGTGGCCGCGCTGGCGCCCCCGGCGGCCCAGCCCGCGAGCCCGGACGACGCGGTGGTCGCGGCGATGATGTCGTCCGACGAGTACCTTCACGACGCCGGCGGCAGCCCGACGGGATTCGTCGCGCAGGCGCACGGCGACCTGCTCGGCGTCCCCGCCACCGCTGCGGAGGAGGCGGCGGCTCTGAGCCTCAAGACCCACGACCGCACCTGGCGGACGAAGGTGATCACTGACATCCTCAGCAGCCCCGACTACCGCGCCGCCTTCGTGCGGGGCGGCTACGAGAGGTTCCTCAGCCGCAACGTCTGTGCCGCCCCGACCGCTGCCACCTTCCGTTTTCCGGGCGGCCGCCTCGCCATCGCGGCGCTGGCCGTCGTCGCGGTCGGGGGCGCCGGGGCCCTGGTGGCCCGCCGCCGCGGCCGCCTCGCCCCATTGAGTTAGCGGGTGCCGGGGTTTACGCTACCGCCGTGCGGATAGGGAGGACACAGGGTAGGCGCGCGCTCGTGGCGGTGGTTGCTGCCGGGGCTGCGTCGCTCATGGGGCTGGTTGGCGCGTCGCCCGCGCTCGCGGACTCAGCAGTTGTCAACCCTAACCCTGTCAGCGGGCCACAGGGTGGCTCATTCAGCGCGACCTACACATATACCGGGACATGCCCGCATGGAGCCACCGTCACTTTCACCTGGGACCAACCCGCATATGCGTTCAGTCCACCGGCCTCTGCCCCGATGCCCAAATGCACAGCGACGGTAACCGGCCTTGTCCCCCCCAAGCCGTATGACACTCCGGGCCCCCATTCGGTCTGCGCGATCGACAGTATGAACAAGATCTCGGGCTGCGGCACCTACACGGTCACGGCAACCACCCCGACCGCCTCCCCGCCCGTCCAGCCCACCACCCCCAGCTCGACCACCACCAACACCACCAGCCGGCAGACCACGACCACCACCAGCTCCAGTACCAGCTCAACGTCCAGCACCCCAGCGCCCACGGCAACCCCCAGCGCCGAGGCCAGCGCCTCCGCCGGCCCGGGCGGCAAGGGGGCGTCGGACCTGGTCGGGTGTGTCAACCACCAGGCGCGGCATCCCACGGTGGCTGAGCTCAGCCACTGGGAGTCCCTGCTCGGCGGGACCGGGACCGACTCGGACATCCTGATCGCGCTGATCGGATCGCCGGAGTACTACCACCTCGCGGGGGACAACGACGCCGGGTTCATCGACCGCGCCTACACCGACACTCTGAACCGCATTCCCACCCCCGCTGAGGTCGGCGAGGCCCAGGCCATCGTGGTCAGCGCGACCACGGGGCGGATGGACCTGGCGCGGCACCTGGTGCTGGGGCGCGAACACACCTCGAACTACGTGGCGCGCGTCTACCGTGCCATCCTTTCGCGTCCCCCCACGGCCGCCGAAGACGACCAGTGGCTCCTGGTCCTCCCTCGGGCTGGGGCAACCAGCGTTCCGCCGGCGACCAGCGTTGAGGGCATGCTCTCGACCATCATGGGTTCGGCGGAGTACTACACCCTCGCGGGGGGCAGCTCAGACACATTCTTCAGCCACCTCTGGAACGACGTTTACCACCGCGCGTCCACCCCGGCCGATGCCACCCCGTACGCCACCGACCTCGCGGTGACCGGCGCCGGGGCCCCCGCCGCCCGGACGCGCGTGGCGCTCGCGGTGCTCAGCACCCGGCCCTACCGCGACGACGTCATCACCGGGACCTACCTCTCGACGCTGTACAACACCTGCCCGGCCCTGCCGCAGGTGGCCCGTTGCGCCACCACCGTGCGGCATCCCACCGCGACGGAGCTCGCCAATGCCCTGACCGCTTTCTCCACCGGTGGTACGGAAGACGACCTGGTCATCGGGCTGGTCGGATCTGACGAGTACTACTTCAACCACGCCGGTGGGAGCCAGGAGGCGCTGATTGGCGGGGTGACCACCGATCTCCTCGATCGGCGCGCGACCCATGAGGAAGTGGTGGCGGCGATCTCCGCGTACCACAACGACCGCGCGGGGCACCACGACTACGTGCTCCACGTTGTCCAGGGCGACGAGTACAAGGGCCACCTGGTGGACGGCTGGTACCACCAGTTCCTGGGCCGCGCCCCCACGGCGACCGAGCGGACGGCGGCGATCGCGGCGCTCGGCGGAGGTCCGGGTACGGTGGGTACGCCAGACCAGTCGGTGATGCTGGGCATCGTTGTCACCGACGAGTACTACGCCGATGCGGAGGGGCACGACTTCACCTTTGTCGGGCATATCTACGGGGACCTGCTGGCTCGGGTTCGCACCGACGCCGAGCAGACAGCGGCCCTCGGCCTCTCGCCGACGCATGACGCCGCCTGGAGGCGCCAGGTCGCCATCGGCATCCTCAGCAGCCCCGAGTACCGCACCGCCTTCATCAATGGCGCCTATGAGAAATACCTCAGCCACGTCAGCTGCACCCCAGTCCCCGCGCCGGTCGGCTTCAATTTCCCCGGAGGGATCATTGGCGCAGCCCTGCTCGCGCTGGTCCTGATCGGGGGTGCCGGCGCCGCCATGTGGCAATTCGGGCGGGGCGGGCCAGATGCCGCGATCGGGTCCGACGAGCGCGCGATGGGCGACGGCGCGAGTGCCGCCGCGCCGTCGGTGTCGGAGGCGCCATCGGTATCCGAGGTCCAGGGGAACACCAGCGTCGGCTCCCCCGAGTACTTCTAGGCCTAAACGCTGCTCCCGGCTAGACTCGGCCCATGTCCGGACACAGCAAATGGTCGACCATCAAACACAAGAAGGCGGCCACCGACGCCAGGAAAGGAGCGCTGTTCACCAAGGCCGCACGCGAGCTGGCGATGGCCGCCAAGGAAGGCGGCGGGGACATCACTGGCAACTTCCGCCTGCGCCTGGCGGTGCAGAAGGCCCGCGAGGTCAACATGCCCGCGGACAACATCGAGCGGGCCATCAAGCGAGGCTCCGGTGAGGGCGGGGGGGCGCAGCTGGAAGAGCTGCGTTACGAGGGCTATGGCCCCGCCGGTGTGGCCATCATGGTCGACTGCCTGACCGACAACCGCAACCGAACCGCCAGCGACATCCGCAGCATCTTCACCCGCCACGGCGGCAGTGTCGCCGAGCAGGGCGCGGTCGGCTGGCAGTTCAAGCGCAAGGGCGTGATCATCGCCGACCCCGGCAGCACCGACGCCGACGAGCTGGCCCTGGAGGTCATCGAGCTCGGCGCCAGTGACGTCCAGGTCAATGACGGCAAGCTCGAGGTCGAGACCGAACCGGAGGACTTCGAGAGGGTCCGCCTCGGCCTGGAGGAGGCGAAGGCCAGGATCGAGTCGGCGGAACTGACCATGGTCCCGGACTCCACCGTCCCGGTGACCGAGGAGCGCGAGGCCGAGAATCTGCTGCGGCTGATGGAGGCCCTCGAGGACTCCGACGACGCCCAGCAGGTCTACGCCAACTTCGACATCGACTCCGAGCAGCTGGAAAGGCTGAGCCAGGCGGTCTAGCCCCCTGGGCAACCTGGTCCTCGGCATCGATCCTGGCCTGGCGACGATCGGCGTCGCCCTGGTCAACAGCGTGGGCAGCAAGCGCGATCTGGTCAACGTCGGGGTGGTGACTACGCCGGCGGGGATGCCCGGTCCCAAACGGCTCGCCAGCATCCACCACGACCTGCTCGAGCTGGTGGGAAAGACCCACCCGGACGCGGCCGCAGTGGAGCAGATCTTCTTCGCCTCCAACACCACCACCGCGATGCAGGTCGCCGAGGCGCGCGGCGTTATCCTGCTGGCGATGGAGGAGGAGGGAGTGCCGGTATGGGAGTACACCCCGATGCAGGTCAAGGTGTCGTTGACGGGGTATGGCAAGGCCAGCAAGGCGCAGATGACGCGGATGGTGCGCAACCTCGTCAGCGTCCCCGAGAAACTCCCGGACGACGCCTTTGACGCCGTGGCCATCGCGCTCTGCCACCTGCAGAGCCAGCGCCTCTCGCCGGGTAGGCGAATCTCTTGATCGCCGAAACGTCGGCGATCAGCCGTCCATGATCGCATCCCTTGAGGGGCGGATCAGCCACCTCGGGCCCGAGAGTCTGATCCTGGAGGTGGGCGGAGTGGGCTACCTGGTGACGGCACCCGGTCGCCTGCTGGCGTCGCTCGGCGCTGTGGGCTCCAATGCCAGGCTCTTCACCCACACGTACGTCCGTGAGGACCAGCTGGCGCTCTACGGGTTCGAATCGATGGAGGACCTCGCGTTCTTCGAGCTGCTGATGTCGGTCAAGGGCATCGGCCCCAGGGCGGCCCTGGGGATGATCTCGCAGTCGGACACGCGAACCCTCAAGAAGGCGGTCTTCCAGGAGGACCGCGCCCTGCTGGCGACGGTGCCGGGCATTGGTCCCAAGACCGCTGCCCGGGTGATCCTGGAGCTGCGCGACAAGCTCAAGGAGGAGTACCTCACCGAGCCTCCACCGGACGGCGCTGCCCGCGGGGGACCCGTTGCCGGCGTCGCCGAGGGGGCGGTCCGCGCGCTCACATCGCTGGGCTACCGCGAGGTGGAGGTGCGCAAGGTCGTCGCCGGTATGTCCCTGTCGGAGGACACGCCCCTGGAGTCCGCGGTGTCACAGGCGCTCAAGGCGCTGGACCGGCAGCGGTGACCATGTTGGTGTCAGACTCCAATCCCAGGACCAATCAATCGATCGGAGGGGTAGACATGTCGATCAATCAACTCACGGCCGCCGCCACCCGCTGGGACCTGCTGAAGCACAGCTTCTATCAGCGCTGGACCAGTGGCGATCTCAGCATCGTGGAGCTGCAGGACTACGCGGCGCAGTACAACTTTGTCGTCGCCGCGATGCCGGGCTGGCTGGTCCGCACCGCCGCGACCGACCCCGCGAACCGGGCCACCCTGGAGGCTCATGCGCGCGAGGAAGCCGCTCATCTACCGATGTGGGCGGACTTCGCCGAGGCCGTGGGTGTCAGCTCCGCAGCGCTCGGCGCCACCGAGCCCAACGCCGCCACCCGCGGGCTTCTGCAGTTGGGTGATTCCCTGGTATCGGACGGCAGGGGCGCCGCCGCCATCTGGGCCCTGGAGGCACAGACGCCGCGGGTCTCGGTGGAGAAACTCGCCGGGCTCGGCCAGTACGGCATCGAGGACGGCCCTGGAACCCGTTACTTCGAGGTGCACCGGAGCATGGACGTGCGCCACACCGAGGAGCTCGAGGCGGTGATCGAGGGCGGACCGGCCAATCCCGGCGACCCCGCCGCGGCGGCCCAGATGTCGGAGGCGCTGTGGGACATCCTGACCTCGGTCGAATCAGAGGTGGCGCTGGCCTGACGGGCGGCGTACGATGGTGAAGGCGAACCGGTGTTCGCCACGCAGCAGACGACGCAGCAGGAGTCCAGCCAATGGCCATCGAGCTTGCCACCGGGGATGACCAGGACATGAGCCTGGACGAGTCGCGCCTGCTGGAGCC
Source organism: Candidatus Dormiibacterota bacterium (assembly GCA_036741395.1). Taxonomy (GTDB): domain Bacteria; phylum Chloroflexota; class Dormibacteria; order DASZGP01; family DASZGP01; genus JAXDLW01. Next base: position 16,869 of record DAINSI010000030.1, on the reverse strand, counting down.
CCAGGCGGGGGGGGCCGAGGACGAGTTCGAGCGTTCGCTGCGCCCGGCGCGGCTCGGCGAGTTCATCGGCCAGCAGGCCCTGAAGGCCAACCTCGACCTCATCATTGGCGGCGCCAAGCGCCGCGGCGAGCCGCTCGAGCACATCCTGCTCTGCGGTCCACCCGGCCTGGGCAAGACCACCCTCGCCAACATCCTCGCCAACGAGATGAACGCCGATCTCCGCACCAGTTCGGGCCCGGCCATCGAGCACCCCGGCGCCCTGGCCTCGATCCTCATGAACCTCGAGACCGGCGGCGTGTTTTTCGTCGACGAGATCCACCGCTTGGCCCGTCCCATCGAAGAGGCCCTCTACCCGGCGATGGAGGACTTCAAGTTCGACTGGGTCAGCGGCAAGGGGGCGGGGGCACAGTCACTACGACTCAACCTGCCCCACTTCACAGTGATCGGCGCCACCACCCGACAGGGCATGCTCTCGTCGCCCCTGCGCGATCGATTCGGCGCGGTCTTCCGCCTCGAGTTCTACGAGCCCGAGGACATCACCGCGATCGTGCGCCGCTCGGCGCGGATCCTCGAGATCGCGATCGATGACGACGCCGCGAGCCTGCTGGCGCTGCGCTCGCGCGGCACGCCCCGGATCGCCAACCGGCTGCTGCGCCGGACCCGCGACTGGGCCCAGGTCCGCGGCAACGGGGAGGTGGACGCCGAGGCCGTCAACGCCACCATGGACCTGCTCGGCGTCGACCAGAGCGGGCTCGACCACCTCGACCGGCGGATCCTCGAGACCGTGATCCACAAGTACGGCGGGGGACCGGTTGGCGTCGACACCATCGCGGTCTCGATCTCGGAGGAGCGGGAGACCGTCGAGGACGTCTTCGAGCCCTTCCTGATGCAGCTGGGCTACCTCGCGCGGACTCCGCGCGGCCGGGTGGCCACGCCGCTGGCCTACCAGCACCTGGGCATCACGCCACCTGCGCGGAGCGACCAGCCAGACCTCTTCGTTTGAGCGGGGGCGCGGGTCTGGGGTCGCGTCTGCACGATTACGACTACGAGCTTCCGACCGCCCTGATCGCGCAGCACCCCCCGCAAGAGCGCGGCGACTCGCGCTTGATGCACCTGCCGGCCGAGGGACCGCCGCATCATCAGCAGTTCCGCGACCTGCCCTCGCTGCTGAGCCCCGGCGACCTGCTGGTGCTCAACGACACCCGCGTGATCCCCGCGCGGATCCGCTTCGAGCACCGTGGCGGCGACGCTGAGATCCTGCTGCTGGAAGCGGCCGGGGCCGGGGAGGACACCTGGTGGTGCCTGCTCCGGCCGGGCAAGAAAGCGCCTCCCGGCACTCGGATCCAGGTGCGCTTCGGGCTCTGGGCGGATGTCCTCACCCAGGAGCCCGGAGGGCGCCGGCGAGTTCGTTTCTCGCCCCCCGGGCGGCTGGCGCAGCTGCTCCCTGAGATCGGCGAGATGCCGCTGCCGCCGTACATCACCGAGCCGCTCGACGAGCCCGAGCGCTACCAGACGGTCTTCGCTGGGGAGCCCGGCTCGGCGGCGGCGCCCACCGCCGGGCTCCATTTCACCGCGGAGCTGCTGGAGCAGCTGGCCTCGCAGGGCGTGGGCCATGCCAAGGTGACCCTGCGGATCGGCCTCGACACCTTCCAACCCCTGCGGGTCGAGGACCTCGACGACCACCGCATGCACTCCGAGTGGTACCGGATCTCCGCCCCCGCGCGGTCGGAGATCGAAGCCTGCCGTGCCCGCGGCGGGCGCGTGGTCGCCGTCGGCACCACTGTCGCGCGGACCCTGGAGGCCGCGGCCGCGCGCCGGACGGCGGGCGACGGGACCCCCGACGAGGGACGCACCGCCATCTTCATCCGGCCCGGGTTCCAGTTCCGCGAGGTCGACCTGCTCCTGACCAACTTCCACCTACCACGGAGCACGCTGCTGGTGATGGTCTCGGCGTTCAGCGGCCGGGAGCGCATCCTCGACGCCTACCGCGAAGCGGTGCGCAGCGGCTACCGGTTCTTCAGCTTCGGTGACGCCATGCTGCTGGAGCCGGCGAGCTGACCTTCGAGCCGACCTTCGAGCTTTTGGCCGGCGGGGCGCTGGCGCCGCGCGCCGGGCGCCTGACCCTGGGCCACGGTGTGGTCGAGACCCCGGCCTTCATGCCCGTGGGCACCCGCGGCACGGTCAAGGCAATCGACATGGCCGACCTCGCCGCGCTGCATCCCGGTGTCGTCCTCGCCAATACGTACCACCTCTGGACATCACCCGGCCACGGCGCCGTCGCCCGCGCCGGCGGCCTGCATGCCTGGACCGGCTGGTCGGGGAACTTCCTGACCGACAGCGGCGGATACCAGGCCGTGAGCCTGGCGCGGATCGGGCGCGCGACGGTGGGGGAGGAGGGGGTCAGCTTCGAGGCTGAGGGCGGGGCCCGCACCCTCACGCCCGAGTCCGCCGTGGCGGTGCAGGAGGCGCTGGCGCCGGACGTGATGATGGTGCTCGACCAGCCCATCGGTTACCCCGCCACGATCGAGGCGACACGGTCGGCGACCGACCGGACCCACCGCTGGGCACGGCGCTGCCTCGATGCCTGGAGCCGCGGGCCGACCCAGCTCTGGGGCATCGTCCAGGGCGGTTTCGACCCGGCACTCCGGGAACAGAGCACGGCCCTGCTCGCCGGCCTCGACTTCCCCGGTTATGCCATCGGCGGGCTCAGCATGGGCGAGCCGGGCCGCGAGGCTGACCCCTTGCTTCGCCTCTGCACGGTCGCGCTTCCGCCCGATCGGCCGCGCTACCTGATGGGGGTGGGCAGCGAGCGGGAGATGCTGGCCGCGATCGCCGCGGGTGTGGACCTCTTCGACTGCGTTTGGCCCACTAGGCTGGCCCGCACCGGCGCAGCGCTGGTTGGACCTGGGCGGATCAACCTTGTCGGCGGCGCCCACGTGGCCGACTTTGCACCCATCGAGGAGGGGTGTGACTGCGTCGCCTGCGCACGTCACAGCCGGGCCCACGTCCGCCACCTCGTGCGCCGGGGCGAGCTGCTGGGCTACCGGCTGCTGACCATCCACAATCTCCACCACACCCTCGAACTGGCGCGCAAGGCCCGCCAGGCGATCCTCGAGGGCCATTTCGAGGCGTTCCGCGGAGACCGGCTTCACGCCGCGCCGGCGATGGGGGCGCCTCAGGTCCGACCGATATAATCCGCACCGCCCCGCGCCCCCAGGGTGGCCCGGGCCTCTGACAGCGCGATAGGGAGAGTCGAGTGCGCATCAACCGGTGGATTGTCTCCGCGGCCGTGCTGGTCGCGCTGTTTGCGATCTTCATCGACGGCTACGCCTACATCTGGCGCGCGGCCAACCACATCCCCGCCCACGACGCGCTGGCGGCCAACCATTTCCCCAACCTGCTGGGCCGCGACGTCTACATCCACAAGGGCCTGGACCTGCAGGGCGGCACCGAGATCGTGCTCGAGATCGACCCCCGCTCCCTGCCCACGGGCACCAGCCTGGCGGTCGCCCAGAACTCGACCGTCGAGGTCCTCAACAAGCGTGTCAACGGCATCGGCGTCAGCGAGGCCTCGGTCGCCCCCCAGGGTGACCGTCGCGTCGTGGTCCAGCTTCCCGGCGTCGACATCGACCGCGCCACCCAGGTCATCGGCCGCACCGCCAAGCTGACCTACCGGATCTGGAAGCCGATCACCCCGGCGCCCAAGCCCGGCGAGGCCCTGAAGATCCCCGTTGACGCCACCGGGACCCCGATCGTCGACCCGCTCTATGTCCCCGCCCCAGAGGGGGGCAAATGCCTGGCTTCGACCAGCAAGATCGAGTGCATCCCCCTGGGCTACCTGCCCTCGGAGACCGGCGTCGACGGCAGCATGGTCAACTCGGCAGCCAACACCACCGATTCCACCAACAATCAGCCCGATGTCGAGTTCACCCTCAACGACCAGGGCACCACGATCCTGGGGCAGGTCACGGCCAACATGCCCTCGCAACCCCCGCCGACGAACCAGCTGGCGATCTTCCTCGACAACACCATGATCAACAACGCCAACGTCAACTCGCCCCTGAACAACGGCACCGTGCAGATCAGCGGCGGCAACATCGCCACCGACTCCCAGTACCGGGCCGACCTCGCCGCCACCCTCAACGCCGGCCGCCTGCCGGGTAAGGTCTCGATCGTCGAGTCCAACTCGGTCGGTGCCACCCTTGGGTTCGATTCCGTCCGGCGCAGCTTCCTGGCCGGCGGCCTGGGCCTGCTGGTGGTGGTGATCTTCATGATCGGCTACTACCGTCTCCCCGGGCTGGTGGCCAGCCTCGCCCTGGCGTTCTATGCCGCCGTGACCCTGGCCGCTTACAAGTTGGTCCCGGTCACCCTGACCCTCGCCGGAATCGCCGGCTTCGTGCTCTCCGTCGGTATGGCGGTCGACGCCAACGTGCTCATTTTCGAGCGATTGCGCGAGGAGCTGCGCGCGGGACGGACGCTGGCGGCGGCGGCCGAGGCCGCGGAGCGCCGCGCCTTCCCCGCCATCCGTGACTCCAACATCGCCACGCTGATCACCTGCCTGGTGCTCTTCCTGCACGACAGGATCCTGCCGTTCCTGCCCAGCTTCACGGTCGCCAAGGGGTTCGCGCTGACGCTGGGTATCGGCGTCCTCATCAGCTTCTTCTCGGCGGTCTACGTCACCCAGATCATCCTCGCCGTGGCGATTCGGATTCACCGCTTCCGCACCCCCGCGCTCTTCGCCGTCGAGCGCATGCAATGAAGGACATCCTCGGCAAGCGCAACTACTTCTTCCTGCTCTCGCTGCTGATCATCGTGCCCGGGATCATCTCCATGGCGACCCTGGGTTTCCGCCTCGGCATCGCTTTCACCGGCGGAGACCGCATCACGGTCCATTTCCGCAGTGGGGTCACGCTCTCGCAGGTCCAGGCCGAGGTGGACAAGCTGGGCGTGGACCCGGTGGTCCAGGACGCCGGCAACAGCCGCGCCATCGTCACCACCAAGCCGCTGGGGATTGGCGCGCCTCCCGGCGCCAAGTCCGAGAGCCAGCGGGTGCGCGAAGACCTCAACCAGAAGTTCGGCCCGGCGCCGGGCGGCGGGCCCGCGGTCGAGACCTTCGACTCGGTCGGACCCCAGGTGGCCTCGCAGCTGGTGGGCACCGCGGCGGTCCTGATCTTCATCTCGTCGCTATTCATCGTCATCTACCTGGCGGTGCGCTTCTCGGTGCCGGGGATCGGTCGCTGGAAGTTCGCGGTCAGCGCGATCATCGCCTTGCTCCACGACGTGTTCGTGCTGACCGGGGTGTTCTCGATCCTGGGCCGGGTGTTCAACCTCGCCATCGGCGAGGTCGACATCCTCTTTGTCACCGCAGCCCTGACCGTGGTCGGCTTCTCGGTGCACGACACCATCGTGATCTTCGACCGCATCCGTGAGAACCTGCGCAGCGGTGGCAGCCAGCGCCTGCGCCAGAATTTCGAGGCGGTGGTCAACCTCTCGATCGTCCAGTCGCTGGCGCGCTCGATCAACACCTCGATGACCGTCATCTTCGTGTTGCTGGCACTGCTGCTGCTGGCGCCGGTCTCGATCAAGGGTTTCGCCCTGGCCCTGCTGGTGGGGATCATCAGCGGGACCTATTCCTCGATCTTCAACGCCAGCCCGCTCCTGGTCGCCTGGCGCAACTGGGAGCTGTCGCGCCGCTGACGCCAAACCGCGCACAATAACGCCTTGGCGCAACAACCGGACATAGAGGAGAGGGTGAGGGAGCTGGTCGAGACTGCCGTGCTCGGCAGTGACTGCGAGCTGTGGGACTTGAAGCTGGTGGGGACGCCGCCTCGCCAGGCGCTGAAGGTCTTCATCGACGCCCCCGGCGGGGTGGACATCGAACGCTGCATGCGGGTCTCGCGCGCGCTCCGACCTGCGCTCGACGAGGCCGGCGGGGGCCTCGAGCGCCTCGACCTCGAGGTCTCATCCCCGGGGGCGGAACGCCCCCTGCGTAACCTCGACGATTACCGGCGCTACCTCGGCGAGCGGGTCAACGTCCGCTTCCGCCAGGAGGGCTCGGAGACCGCGGTGGAGGGCACTCTCAGCGCTGTCGAGGGCGACTTCGTGACCGTCACCGGGGCTCGAGACGTGCAGACTCGCGTGCCCCTGGCGCAGGTCGTCGCCGCCCGTCTCGCCGTGGCTTTTGGCGGCGGGGACAAAATAGGGCGAAGAGAGCGATGAGCGGCGGCCTGGGATTCGGAGAGTTGCTGGGCGCCCTCGACCAGCTGCAGCAGGAGAAGGGCTTCTCCAAGGAGGCCCTGGTGCAGGTGATCGAGGAGGCCCTTGCCGAGGCGTACCGCCAGCGGCATGAGCCCGATGGCGAGGTCGAGGTGCGAATCGACGTGGACTCGGGTGAGATGCACGCCGGCGTGCACCACCGCGAGGGTGGCTACGAGCCGATTCCCTCCGACCGCTTCCGCGACGCCGCCGCGACCACCGCGCGCAAGGTGATCCTGGGACGGCTTCGGGATGCCGAGCGCGAGCAGGTGATGCGCGATGCCCTCCGCCACCAGGGTGAGCTGGCCGCGGCGATCGTCGACCGCACCGACGGCGACCTGGTCTTCGTCAAGACCGAGCAGAGCGCTGACGGCATGCGCGGCACCGAGGCGCTGCTGCCCCCCGAGGAGCAGATCCCCCACGAGACCTACCGTCCCGGGCAGCGCCTCAAGGTGCTGCTGCTGGAACCCCGGGTGGGCCGCCGCGGTCCCAACCACGTCGTTTCGCGCACCAACCGCAGCCTGGTCAAGCGCCTGCTCGAGTTCGAGGTGCCGGAGATCATGAGCGGGCAGGTGGTGATCAAGGCCCTGGCCCGCGAGGCCGGCCTGCGCACCAAGCTGGCGGTGGCGTCGGTCGAGGAGGGGCTGGACCCGGTCGGCGCCTGCGTCGGCCCCAAGGGCGCGCGCATCCGGGCTGTGGTCGACGAGCTGGGCGGCGAGCGGGTAGATGTCCTGGCGTGGTCGGATGAGCCCCCGGCGCTGGTGGCCAACGCGCTCAGCCCGGCCAAGGTGAATTCCGTGTCGGTCGATGTGGACACCCGGACCGCAACCGTCCTGGTGCCCTCGGGGCAGCTCTCCCTGGCGATCGGCAAGGACGGCCAGAACGCCCGCCTCGCGGCCCGCCTGACCGGCTGGCGCATCGATATCAAGGGCGTTGACGAAGGATCGTCGAACGACATCAAGGGCGTTGACGAGGGTCCCACTGAAGCGCCGATGGAGGCCGAGGCCGGGGCGCCGGTTGCGGTTGAGTCCGCCCCTACGGGGGAATAACCCTGCCATGAGTCCTCCACGCGGTCATGTGCCCGCCCGCACCTGTGTGGCCTGCCGCACCGAGCGGCCCAAGCGCGAGCTGGTGCGCCTGGCCCGTGATGCGGCCGGCGCAGTCGTCGTGGACCCAACGGGTAAGCTCAACGGACGGGGGGCGTACCTCTGCCAGGATCCCGCCTGCTGGACCCAGGCTCAGCGCCGAAAGGCGGTCGAGCGGGCCCTCAGGGTCAGCCTGGACGAGGCCGCATGGCAGAATCTTCAGACTTCGAGGCCCGACCCGGTGGGCCCTGGCTCCTGATGGAGGTGCTTTCTCATCGCTAGACCTAAGCGTGGCGGCAATCGCGGGATCCGCGTGGGCCAGCTGGCGCGCGAGCTGAACCAGGACCCCAGGGCGGTCCTGGGCTGGCTGCGCGACAACAACCAGTCGTTCACCCACCCCGGAGCCCAGCTGCCCGCCGACGTCGAGGATCTGGTGAGGAAGCAGTTCGAGCGGGGCGGAATCGCCACGCGCACCGCGCCGGGCCGGCCCCACGACGTGGTGCTGCCGCCCACCATGACCGTCCGCGAGCTCGCCGAGATCCTCAAGCTCAAGGAGGTCGACATCATCCGCGACCTCATGAAGAACGGGATCATGAGCAATATCAACCAGCAGCTGGACTTCGAGACGGCCGCCATCGTGGCCGACAACTTCGGGGTCACCGCCACCCAGGGCGATGCCGCCGAGGTCGTCGCCGTCAACGGCTCCGCGGTGCGACCCAAGTCGGACCTCTTCAGCATCGAGGGGGAGACCGCCGAGAACCTCTTCAGCCGGCCCCCGGTGGTCACCGTCATGGGCCACGTCGACCACGGCAAGACCTCGATCCTGGACGCCATCCGCCAGGCCAAGGTGGCAGCGGGCGAGGCCGGAGGGATCACCCAGCGCGTCGGGGCCTACCAGGTCGAGAAGAACGGCCGTCCGATCACCTTCATCGACACCCCGGGCCACGAGGCCTTCACCGCCATGCGTGCCCGCGGGGCGTCGATCACCGATGTCGCGGTGCTGGTGGTGGCGGCCGATGACGGCGTCATGCCCCAGACCGAGGAGGCCATCCAGCACATCAAGGCGGCCGGGGTGCCCATGATCGTGGCCCTGAACAAGATCGACAAGGACAACGCCAACCCCGACAAGGTCAAGCAGGAGCTGTCGGACAAGGGCGTGATCATCGAGGAGTACGGCGGTGAGACCCCGCTGGTGGCGGTGTCCGCCAAGGAGAAGAAGGGACTCGACGACCTGCTGGAGATGATCCTGCTGGTCACCGAGATCGCCGACCTCCACGCCAACCCCGGCAAGTCCGCCGCGGGGACGGTCATCGATGCCCACCTCGAGCGCGGCCGCGGGCCGGTGGCCACCGTCCTGGTCCAGGCGGGAACCCTGCGCGTCGGCGACATCCTCCTGATCGGCACCATCTTCGGCCGTGTCCGCGCCCTCCTCGACGAGGATGGCGGCCGCATCGAGGCCGCCCTCCCCGGCCAGCCGGCGGTGGTGACGGGCCTTCCTGACGTGCCCGACGCGGGCGACATCTTCCAGGTCATCGAGTCCGAGCGCGCCGCCCGGGCCCTGGCCACCCAGCGCTCCCTGGCGCAGAAGAAGGCCGCCACCGCGGCGGCGCCGAAGCAGCGCCTCGAGGACCTCTACGCGCAGATGCAGCAGGCCGACGTCAAGGATCTCAACCTGGTCATCAAGGCCGACAGCCACGGCTCGTCAGAGGCGCTCAAGGGCTCGATCACGCGCATCCAGGACCCCAAGGTCCGCATCCGCGTGGTCTTCGAGGGGGTCGGCAACGTCGGCGAGTCCGACGTCAACCTGGCCAGCGCCAGCGAGGCGATGGTGATCGGCTTCAACGTCAGGGTTGACGACCGCGCCGTCGAGGCCGCGGAGCGGCTCAGGGTCGAGGTCCGCAAGTACGACGTCGTCTATCACCTGACCGAGGACATCGAGAAGGCCATCAAGGGCATGTACGAACCGACCTTCCGCCAGGTCTTCGAGGGCAAGGCGGAGATCAAGATGCCGATCAAGGTCCCCAAGATCGGCTTCATCGCCGGCTCCCAGGTCAGCGAGGGCAAGATCACCCGCGGCTCGGTGGCCAAGATCCACCGCGGCAAGGAAATGATCGGGGAGACCCGGATCGCCAGCCTGCGTCGCTTCAAGGATGACGTCAAGGAAGTGGCCCAGGGCTACGAGTGCGGGATCGAGCTCGAGGACTTCCAGGGCTTCGCCGAGGGGGACATCATCGAGTCCTTCATACTGGAGCAGGAAAACCCGTAATCCCGGGGGGGGCTTGGTGCCACACAGGGTTGACAAGGTCGCAGCCCAGTTGCAGGAGGAAATCAGTGCGGTTCTCCGCGCCCTCGACGACCCGCGCGTGGCCATGGCCACGGTCGTCAACGTCGATGTCTCTCCCGACCTGCGGCGCGCCCGCGTCCACGTCAGCACGCTGGGCGGCGACGCGGAACACCTGGAGATGATCGCGGCCCTGACCCGCGCGCGCGGACACGTACGTCACGAGCTCGCGGCTCGGCTGCGCAACAACCTGCGCCGGGTCCCCGACCTGTCCTTCGTCGACGATCGCAACATCGAGTACGCCGTGCACATCGGTGCGCTGATGGAGACCCTGCATGAGGCCGACCGTGAAGGCTGAGGCCCAGCAGATCCGGGAGCTCATCGAAGGCGCCGAGCGCATTGTTGTGATCGCGCACAAGGACGCCGACGGCGATACCCTGGGCTCCGCCCTGGCCATGACCGAGGTCCTGGTGGGTATGGGCAAGGACGTTGCCACCCGGGTTCCCCCGCCGGTACCGCACATCTACGCCTTCCTGCCGGGCTTCGACCGGGTCAACCGCGAGGAGACCGGCGAGCCCCCGGACCTGGTGGTGGTGATGGACGCCAGCAACCTCGAGCGCCTCTCCGACACCCTGGGGCCGCTGCCCGCAGGGACCCCGGTCGTGAACATCGACCACCACGTCAGCAACTCGCGCTTCGGCAGCCTGAACCTGGTGGTGCCAGACGCGTCGTCGACCGCCGAGGTGACCGTCGACCTGTTCCACGAGCTGGGTATCGAGATCACACCATCGATTGCCACCAACCTCTACGCCGGCGTGCTCACCGACACCGGCGGCTTCCGCCACGAGAACACCACCTTCCGGGTGCTGGAGATCGCCGCCGAGTTGGTCCGTAGTGGTGCCGGCGCGGCCGACATCGCGGGGCGCATCTACAAGTCCAAGAAGCTCACCACCATGCGGCTGCAGGCGCTGGTGATGGGCACGATCGGCTTTGACTGCGCTGACCGCCTGGTCTACGCCGCGGTCACCCAGGATCTGCTGCGCAAGTCCGGCGCCCGCATGGACGAGTCCGAGGGCGTCATCGACCTCCTCAACAGCGTTGAGGGCCTCGAGCTGGCCCTGCTCTTCAAGGAGATCGAGCCGGGCCTCACCAAGATCTCGGTCCGCAGCCGCGGGGCGGCCAACGCCAATGACCTCGCCGCGGCCTTCGGCGGCGGTGGTCACGACCGGGCGGCGGGGGCCGAGATGGGCATGACGGTGAAGCAGGCCATGGACGTGGTGCTCGCCGAGGCGCGGCACATGCTCGAGACCACCGCGTCGGCCTGATCGGGATCCTCAACCTGGACAAGCCGGCGGGTTTGACCTCGGCTGCCGCGGTGGGACGCGTGCGCCGCAGCAGCGGCGAGAGGCGCGTCGGCCACGGTGGCACCCTCGACCCCTCGGCCACCGGCGTCCTGCCGATCTTCTTCGGCCGCGCCACGGTGCTGGCCGAGTACCTCTCGGCCCAGGGCAAGGCCTACACCGGGGAGGTGGTGCTGGGGGTGACGTCGAGCACCGACGACGCCGAGGGCGAGCTGGCTGTGGTGCCGGTGCCAGCGGGGGTTGACGAGGCGACCGTCGCCGCCACGCTGGCAACGTTCGTGGGCACCCACCAACAGGCCCCACCGGCGTACTCGGCGGTCAAGATTGACGGCGAGCGGAGCTACAAGCGGGCCCGGCGGGGCGACCAGCCCAGTCCCGCGGCGCGCCCTGTGGTGCTCGAGGCCGCAACGCTGACCGGGCTGAGAGTCGAGCACGGCGCGCCGGTGGCCTCGATCGACGTGGTCTGCGGTCCCGGCTTCTACGTGCGCTCATTGGCTCGTGACCTGGGCCGCGCACTGGGCACCGCGGGCCACCTGCGCGGCCTGCGGCGCACCCGGGTGGGGCCGCTGGCGGTGGGGGAGGCGATCAGCCTGGAGGAGGCTGAAGCGCTGGGTCCCGAGCTGGGGGCACGGCTGTTGTCGCCGGCCCTGGCGGTGACCTCCCTGATCGAGGTCACCGTGCTCCCCGTTGACGAGGGCAGGCTGGCCCACGGGATCGAGATCAGCGCGCCGGTACCCGGTGGGGGGGCCGCCTTCGCCCGCGCCGAGGACGGGCGGCTCCTGGCCATCGGCGAGGTCCTGGGCGGACGCTTCCGGCCGCGCCGCCTGGTGGAGCTGGGATGAAGGTCCACTTCGGGCTCCCGGCGAAGGCCCTGCCTCCCGGCTGGCTGACCATCGGCAGCTACGACGGCATCCACCGCGGTCACCGCAAGGTTCTCGAGCGGGTCCTGCGCGGCGCCGGCGGGCACGCCCCGACCTCGGTGCTGACCTTCGACCCGCACCCGCGCTGTGTGCTGGCCCCCGACACCTGTCCCATGACCCTCACCAGCGTCGAGGAGAAAGCCGAGCTGCTGGGCGAGCTGGGTGTGGACAACCTGGTGGTGCTGCCCTTCACCCGCAAGCTCTCCGAGCTCACCGCCACGGAGTTCATGGACCGCCTCGTCGACCGGGTTCCCCTGGGGGGGTTGGTGATCGGCTATGACTTCGCCCTGGGGCACCAGCGCCGAGGCAACCACGAGTTCCTGGAGAACTACGGCGACAACCACGGCTTCGAGGTCGAGGTGGTCGAGCCCTTCTCGCTACAGGGCCGGGTGGTCAGCAGCTCCGCCATTCGCGCCCTGATGCTGGAGGGCAACGTGGCCCACGCCGCCAGGCTGCTGGGCCGGCATTACTCGATCAGTTCCTTCGTCGAGCACGGTACCGGCACCGGCAGCCGGATCGGCTACCCGACCGCGAACTTCGCCATCACGCCCAACAAGCTGGTGCCCCACACCGGCGTCTACGCCGTTTGGGTCGAAATCGCCGGGAAGGCGTACCAGGGCGCGATGAACATCGGCTACCGGCCGACCTTCGGCGAGAATCGCCTCACCGTCGAGGCCTTCATCCTCGACTTCGAGGGCGACATTTACCACCAGGACGTGAGCGCCCGCTTCGTGCAGCGCATCCGCGACGAGAAGAAGTTCGAGTCCGTCGACAGCCTCGTTGCCCAGATCTCCCACGATGTCGACCGCGCCCGCACCATCCTCCACCGCGCATAATGCGGCGGTCGTGAAGACCGTCTTTATCGTCAACCCAGCGTCGGGCAACGCCACCACGGGCAGGCTCTGGGACGAGCTCTCAGGGCGCATCCGCGGGCTGGGCCTGGAGCACGAGGCGCTGATGACCCACGCGCCAGGCGACGCCACCGAGCTCGCCGCCCGGGCGATCGCCGAGGGCGCCGACACGGTCGTCGCGGTGGGCGGCGACGGCACCATCAACGAGGTCGCCAACGGCTTCTTCACCGACGGGGTGGACACGTCGAAGGCGGCGCTGGGAGTCCTGCCGATGGGCACAGGCGGCGACTTCCGGCGCACGGTGGGCATCCCCGACGAGTTCGAGGCGGCCATCCGCAGTCTCTCGGCAAAAAACCTGCGCCAGGTCGACGCCGGCAGGATCGAGATGAGGGACCTGGAGGGCGCGCCGCTGATACGCCATTTCGTCAACATCGCCGATGCCGGCATCGGTGGGGTTGTGGTGGAGCGCGTCAACCGCACCAGCAAGCTCTTCGGCGGCCGCGTCAGCTTCCAGTATGCGGCGATGATGACGCTGCTCAGCTTCAAGCCGCCCGAGGTCCTGGTGGAGAGCGCCGAGGACCGCTTCGAGGGGCGCGCCCAGAATGTCGTGGTGGCCAACTGCCAGTACTTCGGCGGGAGCATGCACGTGGCTCCCGCGGCCCTGCCCGACGACGGCCTCCTCGACATCGTGGTCTTCGGAGACATCGCCCGCTTCGAGGCCATTCGCTCGATCAACGACATCTACTCGGCCAAGCATCTCCAGAACCCCAAGGTCCGCGGTTGGCGCAGCGCCGAGGTCAAGGTGACTTCTCCGGAACGGGTGCTGATCGACGTCGACGGAGAGATGTGCGGCACCCTGCCGGCGACCTTCACCGTGTTGCCCCTGGCCCTGCGCCTCGTCGTCCCATGACCCGGGGCCAGCCACCACCGGCGCGGTGGCGCTGCCGGGGGGACGGTGACCTTCGTGTTCACTGACATCGAGGGCTCGGTGCCCTGAGTTCGCGGCCAATACGCTCTGTATACTTGCCCCGAACTCAAAGAAGGAACGATAGAGAGAGCATGTCTACCGCGGTCGACAAACCCGCCGTCATCCAGAAGCACCGCACCCACGAGACCGATACGGGCTCGCCAGAGGTGCAGGTCGCGATCATGACGGAGCGGGTCAAGCATCTTACGGAGCACCTCAAGGCGCATCCGAAGGATCACCACACTCGCCTCGGGCTGCTGAAGCTGAACGGACGGCGACGCCGTCTGCTCAACTACCTTGCCCGGCGCGATATCTCACGCTACCGGTCCCTCGTTGAGCAGCTCGGTCTCCGGCGCTAACCGCTAGAGCCCAGCTTCCAACAACCAAATAGGGATCGTCCCGGCGCAGCCTGCGTCAGCGATTGGCGACAGACGTTGAGTCATACCCCGTATCTCGGGGTACCCCGCGAACCGAAGGTTCAGCGGGGGTTTGTCCCCAGTTTCTGATTGGCATCGCGAGCGGGACGTTCCCGGAGAGGAGACCCCCTTTTATGCCCATGACCCAGGAACCCAACATCATCGAGCACCGCATCGGTGACAAGACCATCAGCTTCGAGACCGGCCGCGTGGCCGAGCAGGCCAACGGCGCGGTCATGCTGCGCAGCGGCGACACCATGCTGCTGGTCACCGCCACGATGTCCAAGTCCCCGCGTCCAGGCGTCGACTTCCTGCCCCTGACCTGCGACTACGAGGAGAGGATCTACGCCGTCGGGCGCATCCCCGGCAGCTTCTTCCGCCGCGAGGCCCGGCCTGGCGAGCAGGGCATCCTGAACTGCCGCCTGATGGACCGGCCGCTGCGGCCGCTGTTCCAGAAGGACCTTCGCCTCGACGTCCAGGCGGTCGCCACCGTGCTGTCGATCGACCAGGAGGCCGACCCGGCGACGATGGCCATCAACGGCGCGTCGGCCGCGCTTTCGATCTCGGACATTCCCTGGGCGGGCCCGGTGGGCGCCGTCCGGATGGGCCTCTTCAACGGCGAGCTGGTGGTGAACCCATCGGTCTCCAAGATGAGCGAGTCCGATCTTGACCTGATCGTCGCGGGCACCGATAACGCCATCAACATGGTCGAGGCGGGTGCCCATGAGGTTGACGAGGAGACCATCGTCAAGGCCCTCGAGATCGCGCACGCCGAGATCAAGAAGATCTGCGCCACGATCAACGAGCTGGCCCGCCACCTCGGCAAGGAGAAGAAGGTCATCGAGAGCCCCATCGTCGACGAGGAGCTCAAGCAGGCCGTCGCCGACATCGCCCTGGCCAAGATTGGCAATGCCATCGGCTCCCCCGACAAGCAGAAGCGCGAGAACGACCTCGACGAGATCCGCAAGGAGGTCGTGGCGGCGCTGGAGGAGCGCTTCCCCGAGCGTGAGCACGAGGTTGCCGGGATCTTCGAGAAGACCGTCAAGGTGGTCGTCCGTGACGCCATCATCGACGCCAACAGCCGGCCCGACGGGCGCAAGTCAGACGAGATCCGGCCGATCTGGTGCCAGGTCGGGGTTCTGCCCCGCACCCACGGCTCGGCGATCTTCACCCGCGGCCAGACGCAGGCCCTGTCAGTGGCCACCCTCGGCTCGTCCGGGGACGCCCAGAAGATCGACTCGCTGGGCCTGGAGACCTCCAAGCGGTACATGCACCATTACAACTTCCCGGCCTTCAGCGTCGGTGAGGCCCGCCCCTCGCGCGGTCCCGGCCGCCGCGAGATCGGCCACGGCGCGCTGGCCGAGCGCTCCGTCTTCCAGGTGCTCCCGGCCGCCGACGAGTACCCCTACGTGATCCGCGTGGTCACCGAGATCCTCGCCTCCAACGGCTCGACCTCGATGGCCTCGGTGTGCGGCTCGACCCTCGCCCTGATGGACGCGGGCGTGCCGATAAAGGCCCCGGTCGCGGGGATCGCGATGGGGCTGGTCACCCGCAGCGGCGACGCCAGCGAAGGCGCCGAGTACGCCATCCTCTCGGACATCCAGGGGATGGAGGACGCGCTTGGCGACATGGACTTCAAGGTCGCGGGCACCGCCAAGGGCATCACCGGCCTGCAGATGGACATCAAGGTGACCGGGCTGTCGATGGAGGTCATGCGCAAGGCGCTGGCACAGGCCCGTGAGGGCCGGCTCCACATCCTCGGCAAGATGGCCGAGGTGCTGGCCGAGCCGCGCAAGGAGATGAGCATCTACGCGCCGCGCATCACCACCATCAAGATCAACCCCGACAACATCCGCGACGTCATCGGCCCAGGCGGGAAGATGATTCGAGAGATCACCGCGGAGTGCAACGTCTCGATCGACGTCGAGGACGACGGCAGCATCAACATCGCCTCCAGCGACGCTGCGAACACCGAGAAGGCGATCGCCTGGATCAAGGGCCTGACCGACGACGTCGAGGTTGGCCGCGTCTACCTCGGCAAGGTCGCGAGGCTGATGAACTTCGGCGCCTTCGTGTCCGTGCTGCCCAAGAAGGACGGCCTGGTACACGTCAGCAAGCTCGCCGATTGGCGGGTGAACAACGTCGAGGACTTCGTCAAGGAGGGCGATACGATCCTGGTCAAGGTCGAGGAGATCGACCGCCAGGGCCGCGTCAACCTCTCCCGCAAGGACGCCCTGCCGGACGCCTCGAAATGGGGCCTCTCCGAGGCCGACGAGAAGTTCGCGACGCCGCCCGTGCGTCCCGAGCCGGGCTCCGAGCAGGCCTTCGTCCCCGCCGGTGGTGGCGGAGACCGCGGCCCTCGCCGCGATGCCCCCCGTGGGGGAGGCTTCGGTGGCGGACGCGACCGGGAGCGTGACGACCGTCCGCGTGATGGTGGCTACGGCGGTGGCGCCGGCGGTGGCGAGAGCAACGGTGCCCCGGAGAGCAACGGCGGCGGCGAGTCCGCTCCCGATGGCCCCCCGCGCTTCCGAGGCAACCGCCCGCCCGGGCAGTAGACCGACAGACTCCAGCGAGGGCGGCTTCGGCGGCCCTCGTTTTGGGTTAAATAAGCCCGTGATGCCGGGGTCCGACGTCCCCTAGACTGTAGAGATCGCGCGCGCGACGGTCGCGGTGGCCACGGCTGCGGCGCAACAGCCCGGACGAGGACCGGGTGTCGCGGCCTCTCGGCGGTAT
>DAINSI010000029.1:0-27181 GCA_036741395.1 Candidatus Dormiibacterota bacterium | reverse complement strand
ATCGGACTCGAATTCCAGGCCTTGCGCGGGGCCGTGGCGTGCTTCGCGGCGAGGGTCGAGCGTGATTTCAGCGCCGCCCAGGTTGGCGAGCAGATCGTCCACCTCAGTCAGACGCGCGACATCATCTCCCGTGAGCTGGCGAATCTGACCGCGGTCTTCTCGGCCACCGACGAGGCGTACAACCAGGGCTCCAGCAACCCCGTCGACTGGGTGCGCCACCAGGGCAAGATGGCAGTCGCCGATGTTCTGGCCTTGCAGGTGGTCGGAGCGCACGTCGACAAGATGCCGCTGAGCTCCTCGGCGTTGGACCAGGGTCGGATCGGCTTCGGTCACATGGTGCACCTCGCCCGCAACGCTGCCTTCGCGGCGAAGTCCAGCACCGGCGTGTTCGACGAGGAGGTGCTGCTGCCGCTGGCCGAGGTTGAGAGCGTCAGCCGCTTCCGGCACACGTGCATGAATGCCCGTCACGCCCAGGATCCCGAGGGATGTGTCGCCGCCGAGGTCACTGCCGTCGAGTCCCGCCATCTCACCATCGAGCCCCTGGACGACGGGACCACGTGGTTCAACGTGCGCCTGGACTCGACCGCGGCGGCGATAACCCAGTCGGTGCTGGAGAGCCGGGCCCGGCGCTTCGGCCCCGAAGACCACCGCACCCGGCCCCGGCGGCTGGCCGACGCGTTCGTCGAGCTGACCCACGCCCCGGTCACGGAGTTCGACGGTGGCGAGGCTATTGGCCAGCACGTGCAGATCAACGTCACCTGCACCGCAGAAACCCTGCTCAAAGTGGCGGGAGCACCGGGCGGGGAGATTGAGTACGGTCAGCCCATCTCCGGGGCCACCGTCGGCCGGCTGGCCTGCAACGCGACCTTCACCAAGATCCTGCTCGACAACAGGCTGATTCCCGTGGCCGTGGGACACATGAAGCGTGCGCTGACCAAGCGGGAGCGCCGCGCGCTCAACGCCCGCGACGGGCACTGCCGCTACCCCGGCTGTGAACGACCGCCGTCGCAGTGCGAGGCGCACCACGTCGAGTGGTACTCGCGGGGTGGCAGGACCAAGCTCAGCAACATGATCCTGCTCTGTGCCCAGCACCACTGGCGGGTGCACGAGGGCGGCTGGCAGCTGGCGTTGGCACCGGACGATTCGGTGGTCGTGGTCCCGCCGCAGTTCGCCAACCTGGCGCGCGGTCCGGGGGGTGGCGTCGCCGCTCAGTAAATTACTCCTCGTGGCACTTCAATCCCGA
Organism: Candidatus Dormiibacterota bacterium; assembly: GCA_036741395.1. Taxonomy (GTDB): domain Bacteria; phylum Chloroflexota; class Dormibacteria; order DASZGP01; family DASZGP01; genus JAXDLW01. The sequence goes on along the minus strand of DAINSI010000029.1, from coordinate 25,938 downwards.
CGCCCCCGCGGTACAACAGCTCGTCGGGCTGATCGAGCAGTCCTTCCTGGCAGCCGGTGGCGATTTCAACGCGGGGAGGCGCCTACCGCAGTTGCTCGGCGATGTGGCCGAGGTCAGCCTTGAAATTTCACCGCGTTCGAGACGTCCTTCTGACCCATGCGACGGTGACCTCACCTGACGCGAGTCCGACTGCGCAGGACTCGACGGCTGCTCCGCGGCTGCGCCAACTGGTATGGGCAGCGAACCGGTGACTCGAGGGCCGGCCTCCGGGAGTCGAAGTCAGCGTGACGCCAGCACCAACGGGATCGATGCGGTCGGTCATGTTGGTGAGCCCGGAGCCTCTCGGCGTCGTCGGTGGGTCGAGGCCCGCACCGTCGTCCTGGACGCCTAGGCGATGGCCGAGAGCGCTATGCGAGCTTGGCTTCCTCGCTCTTGATCGCCGAATACATCAGAAACGCGGCAATCGCCGCCGCGATCCAGCCGATGAGGAGCCAAAGCCAATCGGGGCTGTTGAGGAACGCAAGCGGCCCGTAGTAGGTGATGGGAGGTGGCCCCAGCATCAGCAGCACCAGTCCGATCAGGAACATTGGGTTGGTGACCAGGTTGTGGGAGATATGGCCGGCATGGCGAAAGCCGGAGCTGAGGTTCCGCTTACCGGGGACGAAATTCTCATCGCCGATGAACACCAGGATCAGGGCGATGCCCCAGGCGATCCCCAGCCATTGGACGTCGCCCATGCTGGGGACGACGGACGGCCCGAAGTAGGTGATCACGGCGGGGAGGAAGATCAGCAGCGCAAGGACGGTCAGGAAGGGGTAGTTCTTGCGCAGGTAAGGGGTGAGGAGATCCGCTCCCCCGGGAGGAACGGCGTTTTCACTCATGGCACTCATGTTACGACGAGGGTGATTGCCCGAGGGGTCGCGCGAACCCTCGTAGTTTTGGAGACCACCCTAAACCTAAACGGGGTAAACGGCGTGCTTGCGGTCCGACCGCACTCGAAAGCGGGTCGAGTAGAGGTCGAAGCGGTTGATCAACTCCTGGCGCAGGTTCTCGGGCTCGACCACGTGGTCCACGATCAGCTCGCCCGCCAGCTTGTAGATCTCGACGTCCTCGCTGTACTCGTCCTCGAGCTCCTTGCGCCGCGCCGCCCGCTCCTCGTCCGGTAGGCCCTCGAGCTTCTTGGCGAAGACCGCGTTGACCGCGGCCTCGGGGCCCATCACTGCGATCTTGGCGGTGGGGAGCGCGAGCGTGGCGTCGGGCTCGAACGCCGGTCCGGCCATGGCGTAGAGGCCGGCGCCGTAGGCCTTGCGCACTATCAGCGAGATCTTGGGCACCGACGCCTCACTGACGGCGCTGATCATCTTCGCCCCGTGGCGGATGATGCCCGCGCGCTCGACCGCGGTACCGATCATGAAACCCGGGACGTCGGCCATGAACAGCAGCGGGATGTTGAACGCGTCGCACAGCCAGATGAATCGCGCCGCCTTGTCCGCGGAGTCCACGAAGAGCACCCCGCCCTTGAACATCGGCTGGTTGGCCACGATCCCGACGGCGCGCCCGCCCAGCCGCGCGAAGCCCGTTATCAGCTCGCGCGCGAAGAGCTTCTTGACCTCCATCAGCGAGCCCTGGTCGACGATCGCCTCGATCACCTTGCGCATGTCGTAGCCCTGGTTCGCGGCCTCGGGGATCAGCTCCTCGATGGGCTTGCTCTCATTCGGTTTGACGGCCGCGGTCGGTGCGGTCTCCTCACGGAAGCTCTGCGGCATGTACGTGATGTAGCGCTGCAGGAGCGCAATCGCCTCGGCGTCGTCCTTGACCAGAAAGTCGCCACAGCCGCTCACGGTGCAGTGCATCCGCGCCCCACCCATCTCCTCCAGCGTCACCTTCTCGCCGACCACCACCTCGGCCATGCGCGGCGAGCCCAGGTACATGCTGGCGTTGCCCTCGACCATCGCCACGACGTCGCAGAAGGCGGGGATGTAGGCGCCGCCCGCCGCCGACGGGCCGAAGAGCAGGCAGACCTGCGGGACCCGGCCCGAAAGCATCACCTCGGTATGGAAGATACGGCCGGCGTGACGCCGCCCCGGGAACATCGAGACCTGGTCGGTGATGCGCGCCCCGGCGCTGTCGACGAGGTAGAGCATCGGCACCAGCAGCCGCTGCGCGGTCTCCTGGATGCGGATGATCTTCTCCACCGTCCGCGCGCCCCAGGAGCCCGCCTTGACGGTGGGGTCGTTGGCCATCACGCACACCGCGCGGCCGTCGATGCGACCCACCCCGGTGACCACGCCGTCGGCGGGGAGGTCCTCGGCGAGGACGTTGGCGAACAGGCCGTCCTCCACGAACGAGTCCTTGTCCAGCAGCAACGCCAGGCGCTCGCGCACCGGCAGCTTGTTCTGCTCCGCCAGCTTGTCGCGGTGCTTCTGGCCCCCGGCCAGGACCTGCTGCTTGAGCCGGGCCTGGCGCTCGGTCTGGGTCTCGCTCACTGCTCCTCCAGCCACGGCGGCGGGCCCGCGCGGTGCAGCGTGCCCGGGAGGTCAGTGCCCAGCTCCGCCGCCAGCGCGCGCGCCGCCTCGACCATCGCCCAGACGTCGACGCGGGTGTCGTAGCCACCCTGCTGCACCATGTAGAGGAGGTCTTCGCTGCACACGTTGCCGGTGGACCGGGGAGCGAAGGGACAGCCGCCGATGCCTCCGATCGATCCCTCGAACATGTCGATCCCGTGCTCCAGCGCGCTGTAGCAGTTGGCAACACCCATGCCCCGCGTGTCGTGGAAATGCATCGAGATCTGGACCGAACCGAGCCGGTCCTGGGCCACCGTCGCCAACGTTCCGACCGCGGTCGGGGTGGCCACGCCGATGGTGTCCCCGAAGGAGATCTCGCTCACCCCCATCTCCACCAGGCTGATCGCCACCTCGACGGCCTGGTCAACGCTCACCGGGCCGTCGAAGGGGCAACCCCAGGCCACGCTGACCGAGGCGTCGACGCGGATGTCCTCGTTGTCGGCGGCGTCGATGACCGCGCGGATGTCATCCAGGGTCTCGTTGACGGTGCGGTTCAGGTTCTTGCGGTTGAAGCCGTCGGTGACGCCGACGTTGACCAGTACGTTGCGCGCCCCCGCGGCGGTGGCGCGCTCCAGCCCCTTGAGGTTGGGTACCAGTACGCGCACGCGCTGCATTTCCTCGCCCGACAATGCGGCCAGGACCTGCTCGCCGTCAGCCATCTGCGGCACCCATTTGGGGCTGACCATCGAGGCCGCCTCGACGCGGTCCACGCCCGCCGCCAGCGCCGCCTTCACGAGCCGGATCTTGGTCTCGGTGCTGACCGGTTGGGGCCAGTTCTGGAAGCCGTCGCGGGGGCCGACCTCGGTGAACCTGACCTCCGTCATCGACCCTTGAACTCGGGCTCGCGCTTCTCGAAGAAGGCCGTCACGCCCTCCCTGGTGTCCTCGGTCAGGGTCACCAGGGACAGCTGGGACTGCAGGTACTCGAGTGCCGCGCGGAACTCCATGTCCTGCGTCCGGTAGAACGAGTCGCGGCCCAGCCGCATGATGATGGGGGACTTCTTGGCCAGCCTGTCGGCCACCTCGCCGACCGCCGCGTCCAGCTCCGCCTGCGGCACCACCCGGCTGACCAGCCCGATCTCCCGAGCCCGCTCGGCGTCGATACGGTCGCCCAGCAGCAGCATCTCCAGCAGGGTCTTGCGGCCCAGGTTGCGGGCCAGCACCGCCTGGATCATCATCGCCCAGACCCCGACGTTGATCTCGGGGGTCCCGAAGGTCGCATTGTCGGAGGCGATCAGGATGTCGCAGCTGCTGGCCAGGCCCATGCCGCCGGCCAGGGCATGGCCGTTGATGCGCCCGATGATGGGTTTGCCCAGCTCCTGCATGAGAACGAAAAGCTCGACGAACATGTGGCGGCCGAGGTGGCGCTCGACCTCGTTCTGGTCGGGGTTGAAGGAGCTCAGGTCGGCGCCCGCGCAGAAGGCCTTGTCGCCGGCCCCGGTCAGCACCACGACGCGCACGTCGACGCTCGCACGGGCCCAGGTGAAGGCCGCCAGCAGGTCCTTGAGCATGCCGCCGCCCAGGGGGTTGCGCTGGTCGGGCTTGTTGAGGGTGATCGTGGCGCGCGGGCCGGCAACGTCGACGAGGACGTTATCGAGCTGGGGGGCCGCCGACATGCCTACTCGGCGGCCTCACGTGGTTCAGCCCGGGGCACCGGCACGGGTGGCGGCGTTGAACCCTCGGTGCCGGCCTGCGGGCGCGCCTCGCCTCCGGGCACCCGCGGGCGGCGGCGGCGACGGCGGTGTCGGCGGCGACGGGCCTGGCCGTCCGGATCGGTCGGCGGTGCGGCGCCCTCGATACGACCGGTGGGTCCGTCACCGTTGGTGTTGACGGGCGGGCTCTCGCCGGGGCTCCAGGGGCGAAGCCTGGGCAACCGCCTGGGGGTCTGGTCGCCGCCCGCTTCGACCAAGGTCGTGGCCTCGCCCTGCAGCACCCGGGGCTGACGCTGGCCCTGCTCCGGCCGGCCGCCGGCACGGCCGCGCCGGCGCCGTGTCTTGCTGCGGCCCACGCCCGGCAGGCGGTGCCAGGGGATGATCGCGCCACTGCGCTGGAAGCCCTCGAAGACCTGCCGGAGAACGCGGTTGCTGCGCACTGTCTGGCTGTCGCCGACGACGATCAGCAGGCGCTTGGCCCGCGACATCGCGACGTTGACCCGGTTGTGGACCTCGAGGAACCCGACCATGCCGCGCGGGTTGCTGCGGACCAGGTCGACGATCACGATGTCGGCCTCGGCGCCCTCAAAGGCATCGACGGTGTCAGCGCGGAAGTCGCGGTTGGTCCACTGGCGCGGGTTGCCATAGCGGCGGACCTGCTCGCGGTACATGCCGATCAGGGCGATGCTCAGCTCGGGGTCGGCTCGCTCGCTGAGCATGCGCACGATGGCGCGGCAGATGTTCACGTGGTTGACGTTGTAGATCGAGCCGTTGCCGGTGCGCACCTCGCGGACATCAGCCCCCGCGGAGTCGATCCAGACCAGCGCCCGGTGCTGACCGAAGAGCTTGATGCGCTGGTACTGCTTGACCGCGTCGCCGTCGCGCAGGGAGCCGCCGTAGAAGCGCTGGCTGACGAGGTGACGCACGGCGGGGTGCATGCGGTGCTGCACCTCGAGGCGGATCTTGCTGACCGCCGGCAGGTCGGATTCCCAGAGGATCTCGAAGTAGCTCTTGCGGGCCAGGTGCCACTCCGCGGTGCCGCGCTTGAGCCCCGACAGGTCCTCCTCCTCGACCACCGGGGGGAGCTGGTGATGGTCACCGATGAGGACTACGCGCTGGCCCAGCGCGATGAACGGCAGGGTCTCCTCGGCACGTGCCTTGTTGGCCTCGTCGAGGAAGGCGTAGGTGTACTTCTCGCCACGCTGGCCCTCGGTGACCACCGCCTTGTTACAGGTGGCGGCAACGATGCGCTCGTCGGCGGCGCGGTCCCATGTCGTCGGCCCCTTGTCCTCGCCCGCCTTGAGCCGGAAGATCTTGATGCCCTGTTTCTGCAGCCGCTCGGTGGCGTCGTCGACGGCGCGGTTGGAGTGCGACGAGATCAGGATCCGCGCGTGCTGGTTGGCCTCCAGGATCTGTCGCACCGCCTCGACGATGACCGTGGTCTTGCCGGTGCCGGGCGGGCCCTGCAGCATCATCAGGGACCCTGTGGGCATCGCCACCACGCGGCGGACCGCCTCCGTCTGCTCCTCGTTGTCGTTGATCTTCTCGTTGAAGAGGGGGCGGGGGAGGGGCTCCGGGCCGGGTTCGGGGATGGTCTGAGGCGCCGCCACCATCTGCACCACGGTGGCCAGGTCGGGGTGGCCCGAGAGCGCGAGGTCGATGGCGTAGCGCTGTGCCGCGGCCACCGCGCCGCCCTCAATAGGGGCGACCTCGACGTGTTGGGGGAGCGCCACCGGGCGCTTGAAATAGAGCCGCAGCTTGTTGCGGTCGACGACGTCGAAGGGCGCCTCGGTGTCGCCCAGGGGGGTGATCACGTCGAGCTTCTGGAAGGAGTTGAAGCGGTCAGCCTGGCCGGGGCCCAGCTCCAGGATCACCTCGGTCGCCGAGCCGGCATGCTGGTAGGCGGGGCCGAGCGTCTTGCTGCAGTTCTCGCAGGCCCGGGCCGGCGGCTGGATGTCGTGGTGACAGTAGGGGCACTCCAGGCGGGTGTTGACCACCGTCGCTTTACGGCGGAGGTCCTGGGCGCGCTTCTCGCGGGCCGTCTGCAGCACGTCGAGCACGGTGTCGACCTGTTCCAGGAACGTCCGGGCGTCGGAGGACACATTGATCGGCGTGAACGTCCCGGTGTCATCACCGTCGCCGATGCCCGCGCCGGGGGTGCCGGGGACGGCGAAACGGCGATACCACTCCGCCACCTCGGCGCTCCACTCCTGGCTCGTCCCCGCGAACCTGACCGACTCGACCTCCAGCTTGGGGAGCAGCAGCCACTCGGTCTGGCTCATCTCGATGGGCTTCATCGACTCGACCCGCAGCGCGGCCTTGGTCAGCTGCATGTCGTCGGGCGGGGTGTCGACGTGGCAGTTGAAGACCTGGAACTTGCCCGGCTGGGGCGTGAAAACCAGCGTCAGCTCATATGCCGGGCCGAGCAGCAGCCCGAAGGGCACGCCAGAGAAGAACTCGGAGAGGAACGAGAGCGTTGTCGGCTCGTCCTTCTGTCCGTCCCCTTCGCCGGCCCCCTCGGCCAGCGCCGCCAGCCAAGGCAGCGCGCCAAGGTCGACCTGGATCAGTAACCGACCCAGGGAGTTTTCGAATTGCGGTTCTACCGCCTGGTTCTCGATTGTTGTGTGGTTGTGTGTGGGTGTATTGGGTAGCGACGTCAATAGCCCTGAATGGGCAGTCGCCACCTGGCGCAGAGTGACTTCCCCTACTCGGCGACTCGAAGTCCTGGCCCGACGGCCGGCGTTCGAGAGTCGCGTGAGTTCCTGTGGAGAAGATACAACATTACCGCGCCGTGTGGTGCGAATTTGCCGACTCAGGAGTAGAGGGGATCCTCCGGTTCGATGGTCGGGTGGGCCAGGCCGCTGGTCTCAGCTTCGCGCACCACCGCCGCCGCGACCGCCGGCGCCACGGCCCGGTTGAAGACGCTGGGCACCACGTACTCTGGCCCCAGCTCCTCGGGTCCGACGATCTCGGCGATGGCCTGCGCGGCCGCCAGCTTCATGCCGTCGGTGATCACCGTAGCGCCGCAGTCGAGGAGGCCGCGGAAGATGCCGGGGAACGCCAGCACGTTGTTGATCTGGTTGGGGTAGTCGGAGCGGCCCGTGGCCATGACCGCGACGACCCCCTCGACCATTTCGGGGCGGATCTCAGGGTCGGGGTTGGCCAGCGCGAAGACGATCGGCTCCCGGCCCATGCGGGCGACATCGTTCACGGTGAGCACATCGGGGGCGCTGACACCCAGGAACACGTCCGCGCCCTCGATGACATCCGACAGGTCGCCGCGCACCCCGCGGGGGTTGGTGTGCCCGGCGTACCAGCGCTTGGTCCCGGTCTCGAGCGGTTCGCGGCCCTTGTAGATGGCCCCGCGGCGGTCGACGCCGATGATGTCCCGGACCCCTGCGGCGAGCATCATCTTGGTGCAGGCGACGCCCGCGGCGCCCGTCCCCGAGACCACCACCCGCAGCTCGTCGAACTTCTTGTCGACGATCCGCAGGGAGTTGATCAGGGCCGCCATGACGACCACCGCGGTGCCGTGCTGGTCGTCATGGAACACGGGGATGTCGAGGGACTCGATCAGCCGCTCCTCCACGGCGAAGCAGCGAGGGGCGGCAATGTCCTCGAGGTTGATGCCACCGAACGATGGGGCGATCCGCTCGACCGTCTCCACGATCTCGTCGATGTCCTGGGTGTTGAGGCAGATGGGGAAGGCGTCGACGTCGCCGAACTCCTTGAAGAGCATCGCCTTGCCCTCCATCACGGGGAGGGCCGCCTCGGGCCCGAGGTTGCCCAGCCCGAGGATGGCGCTGCCGTCGGTGACCACGGCGATGCAGTTGTGCTTGATGGTCAGGCTGCGGGCCCGCGCGGGGTTCTCGTAGATCGCGCGGCACACGCGCGCGACACCCGGGGTGTAGGCCATGGAGAGGTCGTCGCGGGTCTTGATCGGGTTCTTGGCGACGATCGAGATCTTGCCGCCGGCGTGCAGCTGGAAGGTGCGGTCCGAGTACTCAACGACCTCCACGCCCTCGACCGAGCGCATCACCTTGACGATCTGGTGGGCATGGTCCGAATCGCGGGCGTGGACCGTGAGGTTGCGAACTATTGAGCCGGACTCGACCTTGACGATGTCGATGGCGCGCAGGTCGCCGCCGGCGTCCCCGATCCTTGACGTCAGCCGCCCGAGCATCCCGGGGCGGTTCTGCAACCGGCAGCGGGCGGTGAAGGCGTAGCTCGACGTTGTGGGAGGGAGCACTCCCCAATCGTAAGGGCCTGAGTTCGGACCGCCTATGTAGAATCTCGCCGGGAATGGGAAATCGGGGAATTCAGGCCGCCCTCGTGGTCGTGGTGCTGGTTTTCGGCGTCCTCGCCGCCCTTGCCGTGGGCGGCTCGCGGAGGCAGCAGACCGCCAACACGACTCCGACGCCAAGCGTCGCCGCGACCGAGTCGCCGTCGGCGAGCCCGTCACCCAGCGCCAGTCCCAGCCCGAGCGCCAGCCCCAGCGCCGTGGCGTCGCCATCACCGGTACCGACGCAGACGCCCGCCCCGGTGCTGCCGCCACCGCCACCGCCCGCCGGCGGGGGCTCGACCGGCCCCGCCGCCTACCCCGCCGAAATCAGCGCGGGTAGCTCCTACCCCTACCAGGGACCGCGCGCCATGGTCGTGCATGCGACGGACTCGATCGACTCCGGCAGCTCGGTCTGCGCCGGGATCAACGAGAGCACCCAGAGCTTCCCCGGCGGCTACGAGGGGGTCTACTTCGTGGGCGTGCAGTTCCCTGACGGCAACATCCTCGCCGCCGGCTACGTTCGCGCCAACGGCGGTCGGCGTGATTTCGCCTCGTTCCAGAACGCCAGCGGCACGGTGCGACACCCGGTCAACCCGAACTACGCGGACCCAGGGCCGGGATCCCACACCTACTGCGTGACCCACGTCGCGTCGGGGTGGTCGATGACCCGGGATGGCACCCAGATCTACCTGAGCACCGAAGAGCCTGCCACCGATGTCCAAGGCGCGACCGTCAAGTTCGACAGCGATGTCGAGCCCGTGGGTAGCCCCGCGGCGCAGTCATTCACCTTCACGGTGCCGGGCTTCCATGACATCACCGTCGGCGGCCAGGCGCCCCGCCAGCTACGCGGGGCCCACTTCTACTCCTAGGCCGGGGTCAGCCGACCCCGACCTGGCGCGCGGAGTGAAATCCTGACGCCGCTCCCTCGCGTCGGCTTCATCGGCCTGGGTGTCATGGGCCTGCCGATGGCCCGCAACCTCCTCAAGGTCGGCTTCCCCGTGAGCGGCTGGGCCCGCGGCGCTGAGACCGCGTCCCGGGCCACCGCCGCGGGCGTAGATATGCGCCCGGACCTGGCCGCGCTCGCGGCCGACGCCGACTTCGTGATCACGATGGTCACCACGTCCACCGACGTGGAGGGGCTTCTGCTCGGCGCCGACGGCCTGATCGCCGCGGTGCCGCCGGGCGCCGTGGTCATCGATATGAGCACGATCGCCCCCGCCGTCAGCCGGCGCCTCGCCGAGGCCGGGAAGGCGCGCGGCGTCCAGGTCCTGGACGCGCCCGTCAGCGGCGGATCGTTCGGCGCCGAGGCGGGAACCCTGACGATAATGGCCGGCGGCGAAGCGGAGGCCGTGGAGCGCGCCCGCCCGCTGTTCGCGGCCATGGGTAACCCCGAGCGCCTGTTCCATACCGGTCCCTCGGGTAGCGGCCAGGTGGTCAAGCTGGTCAACAACATGCTGGTGGGCTCGATCTCGGCGGCGACATTGGAGGCCCTGCTGGTGGGGGTGCGGGCCGGGGCGCCGCTGCAGACCCTGGTCGACGTGGTCTCGGTGAGCAGCGGCGGCAGCACCCAGCTGGAGGGCCAGCTCAAGCTGCGCGCCCTCGCCGGCGACTTCGAGCCCGGCTTTGCCACCGACCTGCTGGTCAAGGACCTCGGCCTGGCCCTTGACCTGGCGAGGGCGGCGGAGCAACCGGCGCCCTTCGCCGAGCTCGCCGCCCGCCTCTTCCGCGAGTCCGGGGCCGCCGGCCACGGCGCCGCCGACTACACCTCGGTGCTGCTCGAGATGGAGCGCGGCATCGAACCGCCGCCGCGCCTCCAGGAACGGTAGCCTATACCCGGGGGATGCGTTTACTACACCTAGCCGACCTGCACCTCGACCGCGCCTTCGGCGGGTTGGCCTTCACCGGCTGTGACGGCTCGCGCCGACGCACCCTGCTGCGCAATGCGCTGGAATGGGCGGTCGACACCGCCGAGCGGGAGCGGGCGGACGCCCTGACGATTGGCGGCGACCTCTTCGAGCTGGAGCACGTGACCGCCGACACCGTGGCCTTCATCACGCGGCAGCTGGGGCGCCTGAGCTGCCCGGTGGTGATCGCCGCCGGCAACCACGACGCCGCCGCGGCCGCCTCCCCCTACCGGGTCGCGCCGTGGCCCGCCAACGTGGTCCTCTGCCTCGAGGCCAAGCCGACCAGCGTCCAGCTCGGCGAGGCGGTGCTGGTGGGCATCGGCTACACCGGCAAGGACCTTGACGCGTCGGTCCTCGACCGCCTGCCCCCGCGGGCCGACGAGACCAGGACGCGACTGCTGCTGGTGCACGGCGTGGACCTCGACAGCGTCCCCACTGACTTTCGCTGGGGGGGCCTGGGCCTCCGCGCCGCCGATCTCGACCGCCACGGGTTCGACCACGCGCTGCTGGGCCACGTCCACGCCGGCCATGCCGGTGCCCGGATGTCGTGGCCGGGGACGCCGGTGCCGCTCGACCCCAGCGAGACCGCCGGCCTCCATGGCGCGATCTGGGTCGATGTCAGAGAGGGAGAGGTCACCATCACCCCGCTGGCATCCGACTTGGCGCGGTTCGAGACCATCAGTATCGACGTGACCGAGATCGCCGACTCCTCGGAGCTTTCTACCGCGGTGGGCGCGGCGCTCGAACCGCTGCGGGCCAGCGCCGCGCTGGTGACCCTGAGGCTCTGGGGCAGACACGGCAAGAGCCTGCTGGTGGATGGCCCCAGCCTGGCCGCGCACTGGTGCGACTCGGTGCTGGGGATCAACGTCGTCGATGCCACCGTCACCGAGGTCGACCTCCAGGAACTGGCGCGCGAGCCCACCGCCCGCGGCACCGCCATCAGCCGTCTCCTCAACGACGGGTCGGCGTCGGCGCTGTGGGCTGCCGCCCTGGTTGCGGAGGCCTTCGAGGGCGACCTCCGGGTGCCGGCATGAAGCTCCTCCAGTTGCGGGTGCGCGGATTCCGGCGGCTCAACGACCTGGTGCTCGACCTTAGCCACGAGCGGTTGCTGGTGGTCGGGCCCAATGAGGCCGGCAAGTCCACCCTGATGGAGGCGCTGCTCGCCGGGCTCTACGGCCTGGCGCCGGCCAAGCATGGCAGCGGCCACGGCCCCGCGTTGCGCGCAGTGCAACCGTGGAGCGGCGAGGCCGCCTCGATCGTGCTGCAGTTCGAGCTGGCTGACGGCCGCCGGCTGGAGGCGGACTGGGACTTCACCGCCGAGCGCACCCGGGTCATCGACCTCAGCAAGGGCGAGGAGGTGACCGCCGACTTCGCCCCGGGCACCCACGGCTGGCTCGACCTTGGGGAGCGGACCCTGGGGCTGCCCGGCGGCGTCTTCCGACAGGTGACCTGCGTCGGCGAGGGCCAGCTGGCCAGCCTCAGTGACGAGTCGGAGATCCGCCAGGCGATCCTGCAACTGACCGATGCCGGCGTCGACGTGCTGGTGGAGCGAGCCCTGGCCCGCCTCGATGAGGCCGCTCACCAGGCGACGGTACCAAGGGTCAACTCGGCCACCCGCCGCAACCAGCTGGGCAAGGAGCTGGCGGTCGCCGAGGCCGAGCTCGACGCCGCGTCGAGGGCCCGGGTGGAGCTGGAGACGGAGGTCGCCGGGATCCGGGACACCGAGAAGGTGCTCCTCCGGGTGCGCAAGGACATGGCCCGCATCCTCGCTGACGAGGAGAAGCGCGAGTCCGAGCGGCAGAACCTGCGCAGCGAGATGGACCGCGCCGAGGGTCGCCTGACTGAGGCCGAGCTGCGGCTTGCCGCCGTCACCACCAGCCCGTCGGCAGCGGCGCAGTCGCCCTGGAGCGACGCGGACCTGGAGGCGGCGCGCACCCACCTGGTGACCGCGCCCGCCGCGGCCGGGGCGGTGATCCCTGAGACCCTGGTTGGGTTTGGCCTGTCGATCGTGGGGGTGCTGCTGCTGGCGTTCGGGATCGTCCGCAACGTTCTGCCGGCAACCGGCCTCGGGGTGATCGTGGTCGGCGCGGGGGTGTATTTCCTGACCCGCGGCCGTGGGCTGGAGGCGGAGATCCAGGTCGGCGACCACACCTTCGCCGACCGCAAGGCGCTGATGGTCGCCCTGGACGAGGAGCGGGCGCGCCGCGACCACGGCGAACAGCAGGCCGCGGTGTTCAGGCTGCGGGCTCAGCTCGACGGCCTCGTCGAGCTCTCCAGCCGCAGCGACGACGAGCTCGAGGTCCGGCTCAAGGAGGCCGGCGAGCTGCAGTCGCGGCTGCAACTGCAGTTGGAACGCGAGCGGGCGTCCTACGAACGCGGATCACAGATGGTGCCCGAGGTCGCCCCCCTCGAGGAACGGGTCGCGGACCTGCGCGAGCGCATCACCCGGCTCGACGACTTCGGTGCCGCCGCGGTCCGCGCCGCCGCCGAGCTGGGGTCGGCCGCCGAGGAGATCCGCCGCAATTACGCTCCCAAGCTCCAGGAGTACCTCAGCCGGGACCTCGCCAGGATCACCGGCGGGCGCTACACCGAGGCGGTGGTCAACGACAGCTTCGAGGTCCTCCTGCGGGCTCCCGAGACGGGCTCGATGGTGGACATGGGCCAGCTCAGCAGGGGCACCCAGCAGCAGGTGTACCTGCTGTTGCGCCTGGGTCTGCTGGAGATCATGGGCGCCGGCACCGAGCACCTGCCGCTGTTCCTTGACGACGCGCTCGCCCTGGCCGACGACAGCCGCCGCGCCGAGATGATGCGGGTGTTGGAGGCCGAGAAGCGGCAGCTGATCTACTTCACCGCGGGCGAGAGCGGTTCCGCCAGCTTCAGCAACAAATGGACCCGGGTGGCGCTGGCGAAGCCCGGCTCAGACCTCTCGCGGAACGGTGCGGGGCAGGTTCCCATGAGCCTCGTCGAGGGGCCAGTCTGACCCTTCGGCGCGCGTCAACCACTCCAGTCCCTCCGGACTGACCAGGAAGGTGTCCTCGGACTTGGCGCCCGGGAGCGTCGGGTTCCAGGCCACCGCCATCCCCACCTCCAGCCGGTAGTCGCTCCCGGGCTCGGCAAAGGCCTCCCGGCCGGCGTAGCCGGTGGTCCCCCCCTGGTGGTGCTCCTTCCACTCGTCGTAGTAACCCTGGCGCGCGTAGGCCTCGCCACCCGTCTCCAATAGCGCCCCCATCAGGGCGCCCGGCCGGCTGGCGCCGAGGAAGGCGCGGTCGACTTCCCGAATCGCGGCGAAGGCCTCCGCGAGCTGGGGGGGGAGGGGACCAAAGCTGAGGCCGCGCGTGCTCGAGGCGTGGAGGCCCTGGCGGGTGGCGGTGATCGATGCCGTGAAGCCGCCCGCGACGATCGCCTCGGTGGGCACCAGGTGGCGGAAGCGTTGGGCGCGCGCCCGGCAGCCCACCAGCACCACGGCGCCCTCGATCCCCCGAGCCTTGAGCGCGGCGGCGATCGTCCCCGCGACTTCGATCTCGCTCCAGTCGGGCCGCGCTGCCATCACCGCGGCCTCAAGGGCCTCCGCGGAATCCCGGCCCAGGGCGCGGAACCGGCCGATGTCGGGGTCTGCGAGGCGCTGGCGGAGCGGCGCCAGCAGGCCCTCCGCGGGCGTCGCCCCGTCGACGTCGACGTCGGCGGCCAACCTCGCTCCGGCCGGCAGCAGGGGCATCGCCGCCCGCCACAGGGGCAAGCGGTGCCAGGGGTGCGCCACCACGGGGAGGTCGAGGCCGGCAAAGCCCTCGGCGCGGCAGCGGGCCTCCTCGTTGTTGGGTGTCAGCAGCCAGGCGCCGTTGTGTCCGACCAGCACCCCGCAGGCGCCCGTGGGGGCGTCGAGGACGACCCGGTTGCCGCGACCGCCGCAGAGCCAGGCGACGTTGGCCCAGCGCTCCAGGTAGATGGCGTCGAGGTCGGCGTCCTGCATCGCCCGGCGCACCAGCCCGAGCTTCTCGCGGCTCTCGGTCGGCGTTCCCAGCTTGCTGCTGGCGGGTCCCTGGGGGAGTAGCCCCCAGGTATCGCCCGCGCCGTCTGTCACGGCTCGGATTAAACGCCACGAGGGTGCCGGACAACGAAAAGACCGGGCCCGCACGGCGGGCCCGGTCTCTCGGAGGGACGGTTCTTTACTGCGCCTTGGGGGCGGTTGGTACGGTGTGGGGCTTGGCTGCGCTGGGCGCGTGGTAACGGACGCCCGAGGCGTTGAAGTGGCCGGCGCTGACCTCCTCTCCGGCGACGACCGCGCGGTCACCGACCTTGAGGGCCTCGAAGCTGCCGGCTGCCTTGCCGCTGCGGAAATGCGCGTCCTTGTTGACGACAACGGTGACGTCGACGTGCTTGGCGGTGCGGATCACGAAGGAGCGATTGCCGTGCGCATCAATGTCCTTGGAGATGACCTTGCCGGCGCGGACGTCGGGGAGGATGACCACGCGGTGGGCCACCTTGCCGCCGGTGCTCTCGGCGAAGCGGACGCGAACCCGCTCACCCTTCTTGATGGCGTCATGACCGAGGGGGTCCTTGGAGCCGGCCCTGAAGACCTTGGTGGCAGCGGTGATCTTGAAGGTGGTGTCGTCCCTGGTGACCTTCTTGGTCGCCTTGTCGCGCACCGAGCGCTCGACGGTCATCGAGGTGTCGGTCACCGTGATGATGACACCGCCGCGTACGTCGGCGGCCTTCTTCGGGTTCTGGTGGGCGTGCTGGCCTGGCGCGGGGGTGACGGGGGCGGGGGCGGCGAGGGCGGTGGTGCCCGCGGCGACGCCCAGGGCGCCGACGCCGAGGAGGGCCTTGGCTGCTACTGACCTGAACATTTCTCTGCCTGTCTCCTGGTGGTTGATGTTTGACGGGCCTCTTCGGCCGTGAGGCTCATGGTCGCGACGGGCGTTTAGCGCCTGCTGAGCCAAGCCTGAGAGGAGGCTTAGAGAGACCGCGCGGAGGTGAAAATCAGCGGTTGGGGTTGGTGACCGACTCGGTGCCGCTCAGCTTGCGGAAGTCCCAGCTGACGATCTTGGTCGGGCGCAGCCGCAGCCAGGCGTGGCGGCCGTCATGCCCGGGGATGGTGTCGGCGTCCATGTAGCGGCGGGCGAAAAGGCCCTCCGGCGCCTCGAGTTCGGGGTCGGCCGTGCCCACCCGGGGCTGCTCGCCGACCGGCTCGACCTCGCCGGTGATCTCGACCCCGCGGAGCTGGAAGTACGCGCGCTCGCCGGCGTCGACCACCGCCGAGACCCTCGGGTCCCGCGTCAGGTTGGTCCAGCGCTGGCTCTTGATGATCGAGTAGAACCACATCGCCCGGCCGTCCCAGGCGAACCACACCGGTGTCACGTGGGGCGAGCCGTCGGCCTGCACGGTGGCCAGCCGGCACACGGACTGGTCGGCGAGGAAGGCGTCGCGCTCCTCGTCGGACATCGCGATCCTGCGGCCTCGCTTCTGACCCCTCACCTCGCCCACGGCGAGCCATTATCAGCCCTCGGCATTGTTTGCACCAGGGTCTGAAGCAGGAGTTGGGGGGAGGTCCGATGATGAGCCTGTGGACCGGCAAATGACCCTAGAAGGGGGTTGCTTTTTCCGGATCCCTGGGACTAGTCTGACTCACAACGCGGCGCGTCATGACAGGCGTGTCAGTTACAACCCACCCTGGGGGCCTTTCGAGTCCCGGGGGGACCCTTCGGAGGAGCGATGGTCAGCTTTGAACTGAGCGCTGAGCAGCTGGAGATGCAGCAGTGGATCCACGAGTTCGCTGCCAAGAGGATCCGGCCCGCCGCCGAGGAGTGGGACGAGAAGGAGGAGATGCCCTGGCCGATCATCCAGGAGGCCGCCGAGGTCGGGATCTACTCCGTGGACTTCCTTCAGCAGACCTTCGCCGGACCGGATGAATCCGGTCTGCTGGGCCCGATCGCCCAGGAGGAGTTGTTCTGGGGCGACGCCGGCATCGGCCTGGCGATCATGGGGTCGAGCCTGGCCGCCGCGGGGATCTTTGCCGCCGGGACGCCCGACCAGGTCGTGACGTGGGTCCCGGAGTGCTACGGCACCCCCAAGGAGCTCAAGCTGGGGGCGTTCGCGGTCACCGAGCCCAACGCCGGCTCCGACGTGCGTTCGCTCAAGACCACCGCCAAGCGTGACGGCACCGACTGGGTGCTCAACGGCACCAAGGTCTTCATCACCAACGGCGGCATCGCCGACACCCACGTGGTGGTGGCCTCGGTCGACCCCGAGCTGGGCGCCAAGGGCCAGGCCACGTTCGTGGTGCCCAAGGGCACCAAGGGCATCTCGCAGGGCGCCAAGCACAAGAAGATGGGCATCAAGGCCTCGCACACCGCCGAGGTCATCCTCGACGAGTGCCGCATCCCGGCCGACCACCTGCTGGGCGGCGAGGACAAGCTGGAGTCGCGGCTGGCCAAGGCCAAGGAGGGCCACGTGAGCAAGGGCTCGGGGGCGCTGCGCACCTTCGAGATGACCCGCCCGCTGGTCGGCGCCCAGGCCGTCGGTATCGCTCGCGCGGCCTACGAGTACGCGCTGCAGTACGCCAAGGAGCGCGTCGCCTTCGGTCGCCCGATCATCGAGAACCAGGCCATCGCCTTCAAGCTGGCCGACATGTGCACCGAGATCGAGGCCTCGCGGCTGCTGGTGTGGCACGCGGCCTGGATGGCCAAGCAGGGCAGGGAGTTCGACAAGGGCCAGGGCTCGATGTCCAAGCTCAAGGCCGGCGAGACCGCGGTCAAGGTCACCGATGAGGCGATCCAGATCCTCGGGGGCTACGGCTACATGCGTGAGTACCCGGTGGAGCGGATGCACCGCGACGCCAAGATCTACACCATCTTCGAGGGCACCTCGGAGATCCAGCGGCTGGTCATCAGCCGCGCCATCTCAGGCACCCGAGCCACTTAGGGCCGTCCGGATCACCACCGAAGCCGCAGCGATCAGGCCGCCCTCGACATCTTCAGGCTGAAGCTCAAGGGCGATCTGCCCTAGCCTGCGGCGGGCTGCGGGACCTTGTGGGCGACGCCGATGTAGCGGTCCCGGACGCGCGCCTGTAGGCGCTCTGTCCGGGCGAAGCCGCAGTCGAGCAGCATTGAGTCGATGGCCGTGGCAGACGGAACCCAGCGGGTGGTGCCGTCACCCTTCCAGCCATGGCGGTGGAACTGCAGGCTCGGCCCCGCGTCGCCGCTGACCAGCGACTCGGTGATCGCGGTCCGTGCGGTCAGGTTGGCGACGGCCCGGATGCCCGCCATGGGGTCTTCGAGGTGGTACAGGACACCGAGGAATAGGACCACGTCAAACGGTCCATCGCTGATGTCGAAGAGATCCTGTTCCCGGTAGTCAATGTCGAGGCCCAGCCTGTCGGCGGCGAAGCGAGCCTGGTCCAGGACGCTCTGGGTGGTGCCCTGGTTGACGTCGATGCCGACAACCCGGGCGGCGCCGCGCCGCTTGCACTCGAGGCTGAAAAACCCGGAGTTGCACCCGATATCCAGGACCGTCAGGCCGCGCAGGTCGGGGAGTGCGGGCTCGACGCGCTTCCAGAGGCTGGCCGGGTAGGCCAGCGACTCACCCATCTGAGAGCGCATCTTGGTGGGGGTGCCGTTGATGTCGATGTTGTGGAACCACGTGCCGAGGGCATCGATCTCGCGGCGCAGAGCTGCGTCACCGGCGCCCGATGCGTCGCGGGTCGTGGGCCGCGTCCGAACCTTGCGCAGGATTCGAAGGGTCTCGAGGTACGCGTCCACGGTCCGAAGTCTAGGATTCTCCCTGGACCAGAAATGCGCGCGCTAGGAGGATGAGGCCATGGCCAGCAAGGTTGAGAACAGCGTTGAGATCAACGCCCCGGTCGGCGACGTGTTCAGCTTCGTCGACGATTACCAGAACACCACCAGGTACCTGGTGGGGATGACCCAGTACAAGCCCATCAGCGACCGCACCAGCGGGGAGGGCGCGCGCTTCAATCTGGTCAAGAAGACCACCGGGCTCCCCGACATCAAGTCCGAGATCGAGATCACCCGCTGGCAGAAGGACAAGCTGATTGCCTTCGAGTCGATCAAGGGATTCGAGAACGGCGGCAG
The DNA here is from genome assembly GCA_036741395.1 of Candidatus Dormiibacterota bacterium. Classification (GTDB taxonomy): domain Bacteria; phylum Chloroflexota; class Dormibacteria; order DASZGP01; family DASZGP01; genus JAXDLW01. The sequence continues at coordinate 7,450 of DAINSI010000029.1, read as the reverse complement.
CTACACCTTCACCTCGAAGGGCGATCGCACCACCGTCAAGCTCTCCAACAGCTACGACCTGACCAGCCTGCTGGGTGGCGGCGGGGGCCTCTTCGGCGGGCTCAAGAAGGCTGCCGGAGGGGCGATGAGCAAGGCCGCCGAGGGCCAGGCGCGCAAGGACCTGACCACCTCCCTGGAGAAGCTCAAGTCGCTGGTGGAATCCGCGCCCGCGAAGAAGCCGGCCGCAGCTGCGAAGCCCGCGACGGCGAAGGCTGCCGTGGCCAGGAAGCCTGCCGCCGCGAAGAAGGCCGTCGCCGCCAAGAAGCCTGCCGCCGCCAAGAAGCCTGCCGCGAAGGCACCCACCGCGAGCCGGGGCAAGACCGCCAAGAAGTGAGCGCGGTGGCGCGGAAACCGCGCGCGACGAGCCCCGGCCTCGAGCCGCGCCACATCAAGGTCGGCCGTGGTCGGGTCTTCCACTACGACGTCGGTACCGGGCCGGCGGTGGTGCTGGTCCACGGCTTCAACCACCACGCCGAAGCCTGGATCCGCAACATCGGCGTGCTGGCCAAGGCCGGCCACCGCGTTATCGCGCCCGACCTGCCCGGCTTCGGTCGCTCAGGGGTGCCGCGGATGCGCTACTCGCTGCGGGGCTACTCCGACTTCATGGTCGCGTTCCTCGACGAGCTGGGCATCAAGCGAGCCCATCTCGTGGGCAACTCGATGGGCGGCGCCATCGTCCTCAAGGCCGCGGTCGACTACCCGCGGCGGGTGCTCACCGTCACCGGGGTTGACCCCGCGGGGATGTTTGACAGTGTGCCGCGGACCTGGGCCCTCGCCGGTAACCCGGTGGTACGGGCGGCGCTGCGTCCCCTGATGGGCCAGCGCCGGCTCCTCGAGTGGTCGCACGCCCGGGCCTACCACGACCCCAAACTCTCGTCCGCGCGCCAGGTGGACCTGATGGCCGAGGCGTACACGCAGCCGGGCTACCGCGACCACATCCTGGGCATGGCCGAGACGATGTTGCTGAAACCCGAGGACGGCCCGCTGTGGGACCAGCTGCCGCAGCTCAAGCGCCCCGCCCTGATCGTCTGGGGACGCCAGGACCGCACCATCCCGGTCCGGCACGCGTACCGCGCCGCCCAACGCATCCCCGGCGCCGAACTGAAGATCTATGACCGCTGCGGGCACCTGCCGATGTTCGAGCAGGCCACCGCCTTCAACCGCGACCTCCTGGCCTTCATCGACCGGGGTGCCTAGCGTCCGGCCCGCCGCAGCCCGCCCGACCGCGGAGGAGGCGGGTCCCGGGCTCTTCGCGGCGATCGTCGCCGCCCGGGACCGGGGCGACGTGCAGGCCGCGATTGTCGCCGAGCTGGAGTACCAGGCCGTCTACTGCGATGACATCGGGTCGCCACTCTACGGCGAGCTGCTCTGGCGCGCGGCGGGGGACGCGCGCGAGGGCGGGGTGACCTTGGAGATCCTCCGCACCCGCGCGGATGACCCGCCCTTCACCGCGCTGGCGCTGCGATTGATGGCGGCGGTGCACCGCCTGGTTCTCACCGCGGGCGCGCCGGCGCTGGCCCGCCACTACGCGTCGGCGGGCGGGGACCTCGGCCCCGACGGCGCCTGGGACGCTTTCCAGGAGGTCCTGGCGACCCACACCGAGGAGCTCCAGGCCGGCGTCACCCGGCCCTGTCAGACCAACGAGCCGGGGCGGGCCGCCGCCCTGCTCGGCGGCTTCCTCACGGTGGCGGCGGAGACCGGGTTGCCGCTGCGCATCCTCGAGGTCGGCGCCAGCGCCGGTCTCAACCTGCGCTGGGACAACTTTCTTTACGTCAGCGGCGACCTCGCCTGGGGGCCCGCCGACTCAGCGGTGGTTTTCGACAACGTCTACGAGGCGGCCCCGCCGTTGCAGATACCGGCGCGGGTGGTCGAACGGCGCGGCTGCGACCCCAATCCCCAGGACCCCACCACCGACGAGACCCGACTCAACCTGATGTCCTCGGCATGGCCCGACCAGGTCGAGCGTTTTCGCGCCCTGGAGGGGGCGCTGCAGGTCGCGCGCGACGTCCCCGCAACCGTCGACACCGCCGACGGCGCTGCCTGGGTCGAGCAGCAGCTGGCCGAGCCCCGGCCCGGCGTCGCCACCGTCGTCTACCACTCGATCGTGATGCAGTACCTGGACCCGGAGGCCCGTGCCCGGCTCCACGATGTCATCGTGGCCGCCGGCACCCGCGCGACCGCGGAGTCCCCCCTGGCGCGGCTGAGCTTTGAGCCGGGCGGGCGGGGTAGGGCCCACGTCGACCTCTTCACCTGGCCCGGCGGCGAGCGCAGGTTGCTGGCCACCTCCGGCTACCACGGCCGCCCTGTTCGCTGGCTCAGCGGCGACGAGACCGTCGCCGACGAGGGGAACGCTTTCTACTAGCGGGTTGAGACGCGCGAATTATCCGGCCGGGCTCATCGAGCTGGCGTTAATTCGCGGGCTGAGGCCTGGTGCGGCCGCCACGCCTGCGCGCCGCTGCCTCGCCCGTTTCCTCGAGCTGCACGGCGGCGGAGGCCCGGATCCCGAAATGCGGCCACCAGTTCCACTTGCCCAGCAGCACCGCGATCGCTGGGACCAGGAAGCTGCGCACCACGAAGGTATCGAGGAGCAGCCCCACGGTGATGGCGAAGCCCGTCTCGGCGATGTTCACCACCGGGGAGGTGACCAGCGCGGCGAAGGTCCCGGCAAAGATGATCCCGGCCGAGGTGATGATCGAGCCGGTGCGGCGGATGGCGCGGCCGATGCCGTTGACGGGGTCCTTCATGACCTCCTCGCGGACGCGCGACATCAGGAAGATGTTGTAGTCGGCACCCACGGCGACGAGCATCACGAAGGTGAAGATCGGGACTGACCAATCCACCGCGCCCTTGTGCAACAGGTCCTGCCAGACGAGGGTGGTGATACCCATCGCGCCGGCGTATGACAGCAGCACCGAAGCCAGCAGGTAGAACGGCGCGATGAGGCTGCGCAGAAGCAGGATGAGGACCAGGAGGACCCCGATCAGCACCGCCAGGGCGACGACGCGGAAGTCGCGGCTGAAGTAGTCACGGAGGTTGGCGTTCTGGGCCGCAAAGCCCGCGTCCAGCACCTGGGCGTTGCTGAGCGACGTGCCCAGGAGCGCGCTGCGGACGGCGTCCTTCTCATGGGCGACGCGGTCCATCGCGGTGACGCCGAAGGGATCATCGCGTCCCAGGACCACCATCCGCGCGGTGGTCCCGTCGCCCGAGATGTAGTAGAAGCGCGCCAGCGCCAGCTGCTGGTCGTTGAGGTGCGCCGCGGGTATGTAGAAGGTGTCGATCCCCGCGGCCGTGGCGTCCTGGCTGACGCCGTTGAGGAACCCGGCGGCCTGGTCCAGGCCGTCCTTGAGCTGCTGTGTCCCTCCCGCCAGCTGGCTGACGCCGCCGCCCAGCTGGCCGGCACCGGTGCCGAGCTTGTCCGCGCCCCCCGCGAGCTCGCCGAGTTTGGCCTTGAAGGTCTTCTCGCCGGTCTCCAGCTGCTGGATCCCGGATTGCGCCTGCGTCAGCCCGGCGCGCAGCGTGCCCAGGCCATCGGCCAGCGAGCCGTTGCCGGACGCGACCTGGTCCGCGCCGCTGATCGCCCTGTCGAGGCCCGGGAGGAGCTGATTCTGCTCGGCATCCCTGACGCCGAGGACGCGTTGGTAGGAGGTGTTGGCCTGGGCCACCGGGTCGGTCGCCAGCAGTCCAACGGCGATGGTCAGCTGGTTGACCGCGGTCTGGACTCCGCCGCGGGCGATCCGCAGACCCGCGGCCAGTTGCCTGGCGGCGTCCCTCAATTGCTGAGCACCCCCCTGCGCGGTACCGGTGCCGCCGATGGCCTGGCCCAGCCCGGTGTTCTCCTGGTCCAGGCCGGCGATGAACTGGTCGGTCGCGGTCGCCGCCTGGCGGGCTCCGGAGGCCAGCTGGCTGCCGCCCGCCGAGAGCTGCTGCCCGCCCTGCTGCAGCTGCTGTAGGCCGGTGCTGCCGGCGGCCAGCTTGTCGCGCCCCTGCGCCAGCCCCTGGCCGACCTGGCCCACCTGGTAGGGGATCGATGCCTGGGCGATGCGGTCGCCGGTGGGCTGGGTGAAGCTGCGCACCGAAGCGACGCCGCTGACGTGGGAGAGCGCCCGGGTGGCGTTGTCGATGGCCGCCAGGTCGCGGGCGTTGCGCAGGTCATGGTTGGAACGGATGAGCACGTAGTCGGGGAGGATCTCGCCGGTCTGGAAATGGCGGTCGAGCGCCTTGATGCCCTGGATGTTCTCGTTGCCCGGCGGCTGGGGGCTGCGCTCGTCGTAGGTGAGCTTCATGGTCGGGTAGAGCGCGGCCAGGAGCAGCAGCGGCACCAGCGACGCCAGCAGCACGCGTCGCGGACGGTTGACGATCAGCTCCGAGGCCGCCGTCCAGAACCGACCGGGGTGGTCCAGCTGGACCTTCTGGGGCCAGAAGAAGCGGTCGCCACCGACCGCGATCAGGGCCGGCGTCAGGGTCAGGCCGGCGACCAGGGTCACGGTCACCGCGACGGCGATCGCCGGGCCGGTGGTGCTGAACAGCGACACGTTGGCGGAGGACATCGCCAGGCCGCCCACGACCACGGTCGCCGCGGAGCTGGCGATGGCCTCGCCGACGCGGTGAGAGGTCGTCGCCAGGGCCTCCCGCTGCGAGTCCTTGTGCGCGCGTTGTTCCTTGAAGCGGCTGATCATGAAGATGCAGTAGTCGGTGCCCGCGCCGAAGACGATGGCCAGGATGAAGGTCTCGGTGAAGCTGGCCACCTTGATGTAGTGGAGACCCAGCAGCGCCACCACCGGCCGCACCACCGCGATCGCCAGGATGATGGTGCCCAGCGGGATCAGCGGGGTGACCGGGGAGCGATAGATCGCCAGCAGGATCACCAGCAGCAGCACCAGGGTGATCGCGGTGGTGCGCTTGGTGCTGTCGTCGATGCTGCGCTGGTAGTCGGCGATGATGGCGCTGTCGCCGGTCACGTAGGTCTGCACGTCCGCGGGCCGACCGATCTTGAGCTGGTCGCGGACCCAGAAGGCGTCGGCGTCGCCACCGGGGGTGCCGACCAGGCTCTTGAGCCCCGCGAACAGGTAGATCGCCTTGTGGTCCCGGCTCACCGCCGCGTCCTTGAACTCGGGGTGGGTGATGTAGTCGGTCAGGACCGGGACGCGGTCCTTGTGGGCCTTGAAGCGCTGGACCACCGCCGCGTAGTAGTCGTAGTCGGCCTGGCTCAGTCCGTGCTGGTTCTCGATGACCACGATGACGTCGCCGCCGGCGGCCCGGCCGCCGAATTTCTGCCCCATGACGTGGTAGGCGCGCATCACGTCGCTACTGGCGGGCAGGAAGGGGGTCGCGTCGGTCTTGATCACCTCGGAGAGCTGAGGGATGACGACGTTGAGGACCACGGCGGCCACCACCCAGGCGGCGATGATGGCGTACCTGAAGCGGTGGGCAAGCTCGCCGACGCGGCGGAAGAACATCAGTCGGGCTCCACCGCACCGGGCGGCGCCACGATGACCTGGGCGCCGATGGCGTTGGCCAGCGCGTCCAATGGCAATGGCTGGCCGGCCGCAGCGTATGCCGATGCCGCGCTCGACAGGAGCAGGAAGCCGAAGGCGCGATAGGCAGCCTCGATGTCGAAGCTGCGGTCGACCTGGGCGCGCATCGCCAGCCCGTCGATGCCCGCGATGATCACGTTGGCGAAGTCCTCGGGGGGGATGGGCATCTCGGTGGGGAGGAGCGCGTTGAGCTCCCGCACCATCGCCGCGGTGGTCGCCTCGATCTCGGCGTACATCGACTCCAGCTCGGCGCGCATCGCGGGGTTGTTCAGGCTCACGGTGACCATCTCGAAGAGCAGCCGGATCAGCTCGGGGTGCTGGGTGCAGTGGTCGCGGGCGGCCTCCAGCCCGGCCCAGCCGCGCGCCAGGGGGTCGCCGGTGCTGGCGCCAAATCGGGCCCTCGACTCCTCCAGCATCTGGCCGCACATCCCGTGCATCACCGCCAGCAGCAGCGACTCCTTGGAGTCGAAGTAATAGTGGATCAGCCCCTGGGCGATGCCCGCCTCCTGGGCGATGTCCTTCATCGAGGTGCCGGCATAGCCGTCGCGCCCCATCGCCCGGGCGGCAGCCTCGACGATCCGTCGGACCTTCTCGGGTGCGGCGGTGGTCGCGGTGGGGGACTCTGTCGATGCCAAGCTGAGCGGCCCTCCAGGAGTTGTTTGGTCAATCAACCAAACCTGATTGGTCATTCAACCAAATCGGCCGAGAGGCTGTCAAGGCGGAGGGCAAACTGTGACAGGCCCGAGAGCGCGGGGGGCCGGCTCAGGTTGGGAGGAGCTCTCCTTCAGCGCGGCTTTCCGCAGGGGCGGCCGCGAAGGTGACCCCAAGGGATGCGGCGACGACGAGGCAGAACCCGGCGAATTCCAACAGCGAGACCCGCTGCCGCAGGATCACCAGCCCGATCAGCGCAGCGCTCAATGGCTGCAGGCTCAGCAGCACGCCGAAGATGGCCGGCGGCACCCGCGCCATCGCCATCAGCTCGATGCTGTAGGGGATCGCCGAGCTGAGGACGCCGACCAGGGCGCCGAGCGCAAGTACGCGCGGGTCGGTTAGCGTTCCGGCCGACCGCGCCAACGCAGGCAAGGTCAGGCAGACTGCGGCGAAGACCATCGCCAGGGCCAGGGTGTCGGAGCGGCGGCCGCCGGTGGCGATGCGCCGGCCGAGCAGCACGTAGGTTCCCCAGAAGGTCGCAGCGGCGAGCATGAAAGCCATCCCCACATAGTTGAGGTGGGTGGGCCCGGGGCGGCTGATGGCGAAGACCCCGGCGGCGGCCAGGGCGACCCAGACCAGGTGCCGCCGGCTGCTGGCGGTGACCGCGGCGACGACGATGGGGCCGGCGAACTCGATGGCCACGCCGTCGCCCAGCGGCAAACGAAGGAGCCCCTCATAGAAGGTCGCATTCATGCCTCCCAGCACGATCCCCATGGCGAGCGCGAGGCGCAGGTCCAGGCTGCGCCACGACCCCCGGCGAGCCAGCAAGAGCGCCATCAGCACCGCGGCCCCGACGAGGTTGCGGATCCACGCGGTCATGGTCGGGCTGGTCAGGCGGAAGAGCCCAAAGGCGTAGGCCGCGCCGAGCTGGGCCGAGAAGGCGCTCATCACCACGAGCCCGGCCGCGCCCAGGCGGGTGGCGGCGTGGGAGCGCTCTCTCGCCGGGCGTGCGGACGCGGTGACGAGCTTCACTCTGAAGGCTAACAACCAGTTGGCGCCCTACAATCCACCCCGCCGGTCGGTGTGGTGGAACGGTAGACACGCCAGCCTTAGGAGCTGGTCCCGCAAGGGGTGGAGGTTCGAATCCTCTCGCCGACACTCATTCGCGCACCTAGTGGACCGTAACGCTGGAAGCGGGTCCATCCGACCGCCCATTTCCGCCGGGC